>JAVXCN010000001.1:288529-588529 GCA_036659455.1 Victivallaceae bacterium | reverse complement strand
GATTGCGGGAGGACGAGCTGCATCATTAAAAATCCCGAAAGATAAGGCTTTACAACCCCTAAACGGAAAAGCGGTAGAAAAAGAAAAGGCTCCATTAGTCGAAATTATCGAAGAGGTTATCGATAGTTATACGGGGGCATCGCCTGAGGATATGGTGGTATCGGTTGCGGAAGCGGCTTCCGGCTCGAAGTCTAAAAAGTCTTGGAAGGAAAAGAAGCATAACAAGAAGAAGTTTAAGGAGAGTTCCGAAGAGAGAGTCAAATCCTCCGAAAGTTCTAATGAAGAATCTCCCGCTAGTGATAAGAAATTTTGTCTGATACCTCCTCCGGCTCTTTTGATTTCGGAAGTTATAGGGAGTTTTAATCCTTCCGTATTTAGAGAAGAGAAACCATGCGTTTCAGAGGCGCTTATTGGAGACAATGATCAGGAAATGTCATGCAACGGGAAACATATTTTAATAGCTGAAGTCGATTCATTCGATCCGATATCATTGACGAATGTTTCTTGTCCTGAAAGTCCTTTCCTAGAGGAAGACACTTTTTCCGTGAATTCCGTTTTTGAAACCGACGATTTTTAATCATATTTGTTGACTCTTAAGTTCCAAGTTATTTAGTCTTAATATCTGTTTGCTCAGATGGTGGAATGGTAGACACTAGGGACTTAAAATCCCTTGGGCGTTAGCCCGTGCAAGTTCGAGTCTTGTTCTGAGCATTTTCCGGTTAGATGTTCCGTATTGTTGTCTGTGTCTTATATTTTCGAATGCTTTTTCTCTTCTTTATTTTTCGTCTTTAGTTTCTTAAAAAGCATTATATGCTTTGTTTTAGCTGGACTTTCAGCAGGAGCTTCTATGCATTTTGCAAAAGTCGTTGAAGGAATGATCAAAGAAGATGCAGCCGCAGTCAAAAAACTTCGAGCAGTGTTACTTGAAATGCAACGATATTTTCAGAAAGAATTTCAATCTATTGAAAAATGCAAAGTTCATGTTGCCGGAAGAGAATGGAATGTTTTGAAACTTCAAGAATATTTTGATAATATATCTCTTTTCAAAAGCGATTTATTTTTTCGATGCTTTATGCTGGATCATTCAGTTCAAGTGACATTCGATTTAATCAAGATGGCAGGACATCCCGATGCTGCTAATAACCAAGACGTGTCTGAACTATGGTGTGCGATTATCGAATGGTGGTCAATAAATAATCAAGGAAGCCGACGAATAGAAGCTCTTGAGACTTATTTCAATAAAAATTTCTTTTTACGTGGTGTGATTCGGATGCGTTTCTTAAAACGTAATCCCCAAAAGGCCGATTGCTGTTGTTTCAAAAAAAGAAAGAGCTGCCATTGTTGGACGATTTCCGAAGAATCGAATGCTTTGATTAAAACATTAATCGGGAAATTATCTGCGGTTCCGGCAAAATCGACCTAAGCAATAAACAAGTGTTAGTTTTCTATTAATTTCTGCTTTATTAACAATTCGGCATTCAGCACGGCACTACCGACGGCTCCTCGAATTGTGTTATGTAAGAGAATGACGAACTTCCAATCTAAAACGTTACAGGGACGCAGTCTTCCGATGCTTATGCTCATTCCTCGTCCTAAATGACGATGAAGACGAGGTTGCGGATAATCGTCATGATTGAAATAAATGATGGGGTGTCTGGGTGCGGAAGGTAATTTGAGTTTTTGTGGGTCTCCGGAAAAATTTTTCCAATGATTGAGTAATTGTTTTTGAGTGACTTTGTCTTTGAATTTGACTGATACGCAAGCTAAGTGACCGTCCAGAACAGGAACTCGTGTGCAGTGAGCGCTAATTTCAATAGGATAGGGGCGAAGCACACCTTCGTGATATGAACCTAAGATTTTCAGGGGTTCCGTTTCCAATTTTGATTCTTCTCCGGGAATATTCGGAATCACGTTATCAATGATATCGAGCCCTGAAACGCCGGGATATCCGGCTCCCGAAAGAGCTTGTAAAGTGGTAATCTGTACTTTTTCGATTTCGGACAGGAATAAAAGAGGCTTTAAGGCCATGGTTAAGCCTATTACCGAACAATTAGGATTGGTAATAAGACATCCTTTTTTTGAAAAAGGTTGCTGGGTGATTAAATGTAAGTGGGAAGGATTGACCTCCGGTATGACTAGGGGAATGTCCGGATCCATTCTGTGATGTGAGGAATTGGAAATAACTATGTAACCTTGCGATGCTCGATTCGTTTCGATCTCTCCCGCTACAGAGTTATGTAATCCGGAAAAAAGAAGAACGCAGTTGGAAGTATCCGAATAATCGGAAACAATAATACGAGCAATTTTTCGTTTAGGAGGTGTAGGCAAAAGCCAACGTGTCGCTTGTTGATAAGTCTTATTTTGAGATTTCGGTGAAGCGGATAATAGGATAATTTCAAACCAAGGATGATGAGATAGCAATTCAACGAATTTTTGTCCTACCATGCCCGTAGCGCCCAAGATTCCTACGGGGATTTTTTTCATATGATTCCCCATATCGCTTTTAATATAGACATAGTTTAATTTTACTTTCTTAAAATTATTTACGGTTGCTTAATTGATTCGTAATTGACGTTGATTATGCGATCCCAAACGAAAATAAAACCAGCTCAATTTAAATTCGTTTTTATTTTCGAACTTTCAGGAGAAGATATGTACCCGGGAAAAGAAGAGATAGGATTAACGATTAGAGATGAATTCCGGATTAGGGTTCCGGGAGCCTCTTTACGGAAACTGTTTTTAATAAGAATAGGGATGTTTTTTTGACTTATGGGAAGTAATGCAAAACAGTGAATGACTTTAGCCCCTAATAAGGATAACTCCATAGCTTTTTCGTAATTCAGTTCAGGAATTACGGATGCATGACAATCTTTTTTCGGATCGGCAGTCATAATACCATCAACATCGGTCCATAATTCCACGACATCGGAATCAAGAGCGGCTCCTAAAACTGCTGCCGTATAATCGGACCCCCCTCTTCCCAAAGTGATCGGTTCGTCTTTTTTCGTCGCAGCTATAAATCCTGGGACAATAACTACCGAAACATTTGATTTAAAGTAATTTATGATCCTGTCATTCGTTATCTTAAAATTGATATGGCCTTGTCCGAAATTCCTATCCGTAACAATGATCGTTTCGGCATTTAATAAACGTGCGTTTACGATATATTTTTTTAGAGCTTCACAAAGAATGAGTGTCGACATTTTTTCTCCGTAACCCATAAGTTCGTCCAGAGATTTTTTAGATAACTCGCCGTTTCGGATGATTGTCGATATACAAGTATTCAGGTCATTGAAAACGGTATCCAGTTTATCCAATAAGAATGGTACGTGTGTGTGTGGTAGCAGTGCGATTGCAGTATCGATATGTCTTTGTTTGATTTCTTCCGATAAATTAGAGTATCCGGTTTGTGCTTTAGCTTTTTGACCAAGTTCGATTAATTGATCGGTGACGTTTCCGAATGCGGAAAAAACGACGACTAATTGGGAAGTCGATGCATATGTCGTTAATATGATGTCGAGAACATTTTCAATAAAAGCAGGATTATTTAAGGAAGAACCTCCGAATTTAAGAACCTTTTTTACCATGGATTGTCTGCTAGACTGCATAAGAGATACCTCTGATATCTTTTTCTTGATACGCAACCGCATCGGTTAGCACGTTTAGAAATCAATTAATGAGATTAAACTCGATTTCGGAAGGCAAGCATAAGCTTGGCTTAACTTAAGAATCCAGTGCCCTATCGAATAAAATAGCTTTTATGGAGCAGGTTTTTTATCAAAAAGAATTATTGAAGTAAATACAAATCGGAAATCTTTGCGTTGGATGGATCGATTTTATATTGAATTTTCTTTTCGAAAACATAATAATCTTAGTCTTTGATAGTCACTTGGTTGTAACTCATGAATACCATTATTTCTGTTTTTTTGTTCTTAATCGTTTGCTCTGGATCTTGCTTGGGAAAAAGCCATATCATTCCTTCAAAATCGAATCGGCATCAAGAAGAATATTTTTTTCAAGGCCATAAAAGTATAGTCTCATCGAAAAAAAATTGTCTTTCGATGACATGCAGAAAAGATTCTTTATACGGAAGAAAAGGATGTTTTTGCTTTTCAATTCTTAATAACGGGACACAACCTGTTAATATCTATCCTCATAATTTGAAAGTGTACGATCAAGACGGACGAGCCATTCAAATCATCAGCTTAGAGAAACAGTTGAAAACCGCCGATAGTGATCATAGATGGAACGGGTTGTTGGCAGATATTTCCTCCTTATTTGAAATGTGGTCGGCACAGGATGCCGGAAAAACTTATAAAAGGGGAACAAGTTACGGACCCAACGGTGTTACCGTTTTTGAAGGACAAAGTAATAACGAATACCAACGGCGACAAGCTTGTGATCAAGTGGCAAAAGAATCCGTTATGACTAGAGATTCTTTAAATGGGTATCATGAACTCGTAAAAACGGGACTTAAAAAGCATTATTTTCAGACAGTTACTGTTTTCCCCGGAAAAATTCATTCCGCTAATTTAGAAATTAAGTTACCGAGAGCTTTGATGAAACGCTTAAGATACCTTGTTTTCGAGTATGATGTATGTCAGGAAAAGCATTTGTTTTATTTTCATATCCGTTAAACGGATAAATTTTTGGGATTCAAAAAGTTTTCTTTCAAAGAAAAAAATAGTTGAACATTCCGTTCATAAACTTTCATTTTTATGATATACGAAGGTTATTAGGGAATTTGCTGTTTGGTGCGGATGTTAATGTTTACTTATACTTTATTAAGTAGATTTAAACGATTTGTAATAAGCAAATTTTATTTAAAAAATCAGCAAGAAGAAGATGCATTATCTTTTTTATTGCTTGATTGTTTGTATCAAGCCGTTCAGTCCGCGCAGGAATCTGATGTTTCAGTTCGTATTTTTTCGGAAATCTGCGACGGAATGAGTAATGATTTAAAAATTGATATTAAAAAAAAAAGCTTTCAGAATGTGGATCCTTCCGTTCGGTCGGAAGATGATTTTGTATCTGAAGAAATCTTAGATCTTGAAAAATCAACGGTCGACATTGGACTTTCGGATCTTAATGAAGATGATTCGGAGGATAGAGAAAATTTTTATAAAGAAGAATTGCAAGAGGATAACGCTTGGCTTCGTGAACATCTCGTAGTAAAGATGCAGGATTGTAGGGCTCACGAAAATCTAATTGCCGGTCTAAAAAGGGATTTGACCATGTTATCCCAGCGCTTAGAGATAGCCGAAGGGAGACGGTTGTGTTACGAAAATCAAATAAAAAGCTTAGAAGAACAATTGGAGTTCTTGATTATGGATAAAGCTGGCAAAGAATCGGAAGTAAAATTATCCAAAGAAAATTTATGTCCGGCTGATTCCGAACGCATTACGGCATACATCAAATTGTTGGAACAGAAGGATGACTTGTTAACGGTGTTAAGGGATGAAAATTTATCTTTGAAGAAACGGATTTTGGATCTGACGAACAGATTGGACAAGTTAACTTCTGAAAAAGAATGTGAAGTCCAAGATTTTCGAGAGCGTGCCGATCATCTTAAAATTCAATTAGAATCTCGAGAGCAAGAGCTTGAATTATCAAGAAAAAAAATATTACATTTAAGAGACTTGGAACACGATTTTAAAGACATTTTGTTGGAGTTGGAAATTTTGAGAGATCAAAAACAACAAGTGTCCGATCCTGGGAAAACTTTCATTAAACTCAAAGAACGTTTGTCAGAACGTATAGAGGAGATGGGATTGTTGCAACAGTCGATAGAAACGACTCAAGGATCGTTGGAAGAAGTAGACGTAACCGTTAAGGATGAAGATCAAAATTTCGAAAAAGTCCATGATAAGAACGTTAAGTTTGAAGCGACTCTTAATGATCTGAGAGATTTTTTGAATCGTAAAGCGGAAGAGGAAGGTATTGAAAGTCTCTTGTCCAATGAGACTGATAATTATCTATGAACGATCCTGATTTAAAAATTCTAGGTATCGATCCCGGCACGATTAAAACGGGTTATGGTATGATTTCGTATGCCATGTCTTCCGGAAAGATGAATTCCTTAGGATACGGGCGCATTTTAGTGAAAGAAAAATTTGCTCTGGCCGATAGATACAAGATTTTATTCACCGAGATGAAAGAAATTATAGCTTCTTTTCGTCCCGATACCGTTTCTATAGAAACGCAGTTCGTTAAATTGAATCCTCAGACCGCATTGAAGTTGGGTATGGCAAGAGGCATTATTATATTGGCTGCTTCTCTTGAAGGCATTCCGGTATTTGAATATTCTCCGAGAGAAGCTAAAAAGGCCGTTGTTGGAAATGGAAGTGCTTTGAAAAATCAAGTTCAGTTTATGGTAAGTCGGATATTATCTCTTCCGGAGTCATTAGGTTGTGATCAAGAAGATGAGGCGGATGCCTTGGCTCTTGCGATTTGTCATATTCATGCTACATCCTTGAGCAATTTATCGAAACGGTTGGCAAAGCATGTTTGATTATTTAAAGGGAGAACTGGTTTGTGTCGATGATGCTTTGATAGCGGTTCTGGACGTTTCCGGGGTAGGATATAAAATCTATCTCAACGAAAGAAGTGCTCGATCACTGAAGAATCGGTTGGGTGAAAAATTGTTGCTTTATGTTTCCTTAGTCGTCAAAGAAATCGAATCGTCTCTCTACGGATTTATAACACGTGGGGAGAGAGAATGTTTTAATTTTTTAGTATCTCTGTCCGGAATCGGTCCTAAAACAGGTTTGAATGTCTTAAATTTGTTCAGTCTGTCGGATTTGCTGGAGATTGTTAAAACGGAAAACGTTCGAGCAATAGCTACGGTCCCTGGAATAGGTAAAAAAACGGCTGAAAAATTAATGGTGGATTTGAAAAATAAGATACCTACTCTCTTTAAATCCATTGTTGTTGAAGGTGAAGAACAACCGGTTAAAACTATCGACGGTTCTCATGAAACGGTTCTTCAAACGTTGCTTAGGCTGGGGTATCCGAGATCTATGGCAGAATCAATGTTGGCTAAAACTCTCGATTTAGTGCCTGCAGAAAGAGATGCTTCCGTTCTACTTAAGCTGGCTCTCAAAAACAAGAGATAATTTTTATAGATTACTTGTTTATTCTTACGATATACTCCTTTCTTTTTCATTCAATAATAAGGAAAATTTAGTTTTATGGTTTTAGAAAAAACATTATCGATTATTAAACCCGATTCCGTAGGAAAATCCAATATCGGTCGAATCATTGCCCGATTTGAACAGGAAGGATTTAAAATAGCTGCAATGAAGATGATACAATTATCTCAACATGAAGCCGAAGGTTTCTATGCGGTTCATAAAGCGCGTCCTTTTTTTCAGGAGTTAGTGGATTTTATGATTTCCGGTCCTATTGTGGTTATGGTTCTGGAAGCCGAAAATGCCGTCACGAGAAATAGAACGGTTATGGGAGCCACCGATCCTTTGAATGCAGTTGAAGGAACATTGAGAAAACAATTCGGTGAATCCGTAGGAATGAATGCCGTTCACGGTTCCGATTCTCAAGAAAATGCTGCTATTGAGATTAAATATTTTTTCAATGACCTTGAGATTGTTAATCCGGTTGTCGGTTAAAATGAATTTTAGCAGTAGATCTTCTGTGAGGACGATTTATTATCGAAATGATTTCTTCCAATTCGATAGAGAGGAATGTTTGATGCTCTCGGAGATCCGATAATAATCGTTCTAAAAATACGGAAGGTTGAGAATAGAAATTCTTTAAAGGTACTAAAAACTCTTCATGAGTTCTGTTGTTTCTGTATTCCGGCTGTTTTGGAGGAATTTTAAGATAACGATTCATTAGTTTAATATTAGTATCCCAAAGGAAAGACGAATGATGGACCCATCGCTTTTTTTGGATATACTGAGCGTTACCGCCAATCTTTTTATGTCCGATCACATAGTCATTGTTTCGGACATCGAAGTCCGGAGGAAAAGTTTTCGCGTAAAGTTGCTTTGTCAGCGCCATTAATTCTTGTGGGTTGATAAGAGAAGACGTTTCCGTACTGCAAATCCATGAAACCATAATAACATCGTCATTAATAAATACGGTTCCTCCTCCGCTGAATCTTCTAATAACTGTTAGGTTGTCGGAAATAACCGTTTCTTTGAATAAGACCTCATCGATATCGGAAGAAATTCCGAGTACGATTGCCGGAGGAGGAGAAGAATTAATTAAGCAGAGATTTTGATCGGATACTCTAAGAAAAGCTTCTTCTATTTGTAATTGAGTTTCAATATCCAAACCGGAAACTTGAAGCAACAGTATTTTAGGAGGAAGCATATTTTTTAAGTGCTATGATAAGAATTTGTACATCAGCCGAGGCAATGCCTGAAATTCTGGAAGCTGCTCCGATGGTTGTAGGCTGAAATTTAAAGAATTTTTCTCTAGCTTCAAGACTCAATCCCAGTGTGGTCTCATAATTAAAGTCTTCGGGAATGCGAGTGGATTCGGCTTTTGTGAGATTGGCGATCGTTATTTTTTGTCGGTCTATATAACCTGAATATTTTATTTCGGTTTCGATAATCGTACGAAGATCTTTAGTAAAATCAATAACGTCTTCCGGGTAAGATTCCAGTAGTTGTGAATAAGAGCATTCGGGACGACTGAGAATTTTAAATAAAGAAACCGTGTTTTTATCTTCTTTTTTGAAAATTTTTCTTAAACGGTTTAATTCATTCGTGACAAGAGTTTGTTTTTCTTGCACGGCAGAATACTTTTGTTGAGAAATCAAACCTAATTCGTATGCATAGCCACTTAAACGTTCACAAGCGTTGTCTTGTCTTAACAATAGACGATATTCCGAACGACTCGTAAACATGCGATAAGGTTCATCTAATATTTGCGTTGTGAGATCATCGATCATGACTCCTAAATAAGATTCATGGCGCTTAGGAATGAAAGGGGCCTGTTTTTTGATTTTTAAAACGGCATTGATGCCGGCGATTAAACCTTGTCCGGCAGCTTCTTCGTAACCCGTAGTTCCGTTAATTTGTCCGCAGAGAAATAAATTTTCGATGATCTTCGTTTCTAATGATGGTCGAATATGGTTGCCGGAGACAAAATCATATTCAATGGCATAAGCCGGTCTAGTAATAACGGCCTGTTCCATACCTTCGACAGATCGCACGAGATCTAATTGCGTTTCGCAGGGCAAAGAAGTCGATAGTCCATTGATATAAATTTCTTGCGTTTGAAGCCCTTCCGGCTCTAAAAAAATATGATGTCTTGACTTATCCGAAAATTTAACGATTTTATCTTCTATGGATGGACAATAGCGGGGACCCGTACCGGTAATACGACCTCCGTAAAGAGCCGATTTTTCTAAATTGCGTTCTATAATGCACTTTGTTTTTTCAGTCGTATGGGTTAAATAGCAGGAAACTTGTTTAAGAGAAGGAATAAAAGGTTTCGTATAATGAGAAAAACAAACGCCTTCTTCACCGGGTTGTTCTTCCATAACCGAAAAATTGACGGATGATGCAAGAATTCGAGGAGGAGTTCCCGTTTTCAACCGGCTTATGGTAAAACCAAGACGAGCCAATATTGAAGATATTCCGGAAAATGACGGATCTCCGGCTCGACCTCCGGAATAATTCAGATGACCTATATGAATTAATCCTTGCATGAAAGTGCCGACCGACAGAATCACGATTTGTGATTTATAAATGACGTTTTCACGGGTAACTACTCCTGAAATACAATCATTTTCAAAGTATAAATCTTCAACGGAAGCCTGAAGTAAATGTAACCTCGGAGTATTTTCCAAGATATTTTTCATTAAAGAATGATAAATCGATTTATCGGATTGTGCGCGCGGAGAATGGACCGCGGGTCCCTTAGTGCGGTTGAGCATACGAAATTGAATGCCGGAGCCGTCTGCAACAACTCCCATTATTCCGCCTAACGCATCTATCTCACGAACGATGTGCCCCTTAGCAACCCCGCCGATAGCCGGATTGCAACTCATCTTTCCTATGCCATCCAAATTAGAGGTAACCAAAAGAACGTTAGTTCCCATCTTTGCACAAACATGAGCGGCTTCGCAACCGGCATGACCAGCTCCGACTACAATCACATCATAAGCGGTAGGATAGACCCACATAGGAACTATTTGTTTTTATGGCGATTTTGGCGACTTCTTTTTTTGCGCTTATGTTTAGCGATCTTGTATTTTCGTTTTTTCTTTACGGAAGACATATACTCTTGAGTTCAAGATTCAAAAACGGACGACCATAACACCTTTTGATTAAGAATACAAGATTTCATTCCGGAATTCTGAGAGAAAAGCCAAGAAACGGATATATACCGATAATATTTTAGTCATTATCGAAAGAAGCATGATTCCGAAAACGTGCAAATTCTTTTTCGAAAACTAAATTAACGGAACCTATGGAACCGTGTCTATTTTTAGCGACAATGAGCTCCGCCATCCCCGGTTTGTCATGCGGATCGTAATATTCTCTTCGAAGGAGAAACATAATTAAATCCGAATCCTGCTCTATACTTCCGCTTTCCCTTAAATCACTCATCATAGGTCTATGATTAGCCCGATCCTCCACTTTTCTGGATAATTGGGATAAGCATAAGATAGGTATATCGAGTTCTCGTGCCAGATTTTTTAACATTCTGGAGATTTCGGAAATTTCGTTTTGTCTGCTTTCCTGTGTTCTGAAAGAACCCGACCCGGAAAGGAGCTGTAAATAGTCAATAACCAGGAATCGAATATCGTAATTTTCTTTCATACGACGAGCTCGAGCTCTTAAATCGGTTACCTTAAGTCCGGGGTGATCGTCTATGAAAATAGTCCGGTCTTTATTTTGGAGTTTTTTGACTGTTTCGAATATCCTTTGAAATTCCGCACCATTAAGGTTTCCTAATATTATTTTTTGATGCTCAACTCCTGCTTGGGAACAAATGATTCGGTTCAGTAGCTGTTGGGCTGTCATTTCCAAAGAAAAAATACCTATTGAGAGGTTCTCGTATAAACAAATATTTTCTGCAATGTTAATGGCTAAGGCCGTTTTACCCATAGCGGGGCGAGCGGCTAAAATCATCAAATTGGAGTTCGAGAATCCGTTAACCAAAAGATCTAAATCTATGAAATGCGACGGCATTCCCGTAATTTTAGGTTGCAGTCCTGCTCCAATTTCTTGAAAAGTAGCTTGTCTTGATTCCAGCTCATCCAAATAAGGTTTAGAGTTGATTCTTCCCGATAATAAATCCGAAATTAAAACGCCTTTTTGGTTATCGGTTTTTTGGCTAATCAAAAAGAAAGCGTGTTGAGCTTCATCGAGAGCTTCCGTAACGTCATCCGGTTCCTCCATCGCTTTTATTCTTATATCAGTCGATACTTGAATCATTTGTCTTAGAATTGATTTGGATTTGATCAAACGAGCGTATTCTTCAATGTGTACGGAGGTTCCGGCGAATTGAACAAGAGAAATGAGAAATGCGACCCCGCCTATTGCTTCCAGTCGATCGGTTCTTCTTAATTCTTCGCTGACTAAATGCAGATCGACGGGTTTGTCTTCTCTATAAATTGATAGCATGACTTGAAAAATTATTTTATGTTCCAAGTAATAAAAATCATTCTCGGAGAGAACTTCGGCAACTGTGTTCAGGCTGTTAATGTTTGTTAACATAGAGCCGAGAACAATCATTTCAGAGTCTTTCGAATGGGGGGCTATTCCCTCCCGATTTTTGGAAGCCTTCGATGAAGTCGTCATATTGTGTCCATACTCTGTACATTATCTTTTTTGTTAATAACCTTATAGACAATAGGATTATTAATAGAAAGTTTATGAAAAGATTATTAAAGAAAGGACCTCATAATTCGGAAGTTCCCGTAAGTCAAAGGAGCTTGTCATCCCAGGGTTATTATTGACTTTTTAGGATAGAATAATCGATACTGCTCCTTGATTTCGATCCGATTATTTTTGTCGTACTATGTAGTTCGGTAAAGTGAGGGGAGGGCGATTTTCTTATGGAAAGATGGCTGAGTGGTTTAAAGTACGTCCCTGCTAAGGACGCGTACCTTTAAAGGTACCGAGGGTTCGAATCCCTCTCTTTCCGTATTTGGTGTATCGTTAAATCTTTCCCTGTTGAGATAACTGGTTTGATTTCTTATTCTCGGTTAAGGTAGCGCAGAAAAAGTGGCGTTTATGTTGCCTGGGGCATACGAGTCCGGTATAATCTCTGGTGTTGTAAATATATGAAAGCTCTAGATCTTTTGTATTCAAGAGATTTTAGAGAACGAGTTTATGTTGAATTATTGCAATTTTGTTTCCATATCCCGTTTAGGTTTCACTTTACTATTTTTTCAAAGCAATCCTTTATTACGCTTGGTAGCGGTTTCTGGGGCAGTAATCAGTGATTTTTTGGATGGGTATTTAGCCAGAAAATTTCTTTTGACCACTCAATTCGGGGCTGTATTGGATCCGTTGATGGATAAATTATTCGTCGGAACTTCCGTCATGATTCTTTGTATGGAAGGGGCTTTATCATATAAAGAACTGTTAATGGTTTTGTCGCGTGATGTTTTTCTTTCATTATTCGGTTTATATTTAACCTTGGTTCGCGCTTGGCGAGGGTATGATTACAAAGCGATGTTTTGGGGAAAAGTTTTCACCGTAGCTCAGTTTTCGGTTCTCATTGCCGTTACTTCATCCGTAAAACTCAGTTTTTTTTATTTTTACTCTTTCATTGGACTCGGCATTTTGGCATTTGTTGAAAGAGTAGCCGATTATAGAAAGAAGAGACTGAGCTGCTCGGATAATCTCGGACAATGAGGAAATAAAAGCTTGAAATCTAGGTGTTTTTCTTGTAAAATGCTTTTCTCGATGGGCAATGAATCTGAGGTTTTAGTCTCTTTAAATATGATTTCATTTGTCGTTTCGATTTAAACACGAGGGTTCTTTTGTTCCTGTATCTTACATGTGACGGAGGCGTTTATGTCATCCGATGACTCCAAGGGGTTTTCTAAGTTCAGGTCGTTTGTTTGGCCTATTCACTCTTTCGAACTTAAGAAGTTTCTTCCCCTATTCGCGATGGCTTTTTTCGTCGGCTTTAATTACACGCTTCTCAGAAACATGAAAGATACGGTTTTGGTTTCTTTTTCGGGGGCCGAAGCTATTCCTTTCGTGAAAGTTTGGGGGATTGTTCCTGGGGCTGTTATCGTTACTGCTCTTTACGGACTGTTAAGCAATAAATACAAGAGATCCGTCTTTTACTTTTTCATTACCGGATTCTTGATCTTTTTTGCTTTGTTTGTATTCGTTTTATATCCTATGGGAGATGCTCTTCATTTTCATCGTTTCGGAGACTTTTTGTTGAAAGTCTTGCCCAACGGATTCGGTGGTCTTATTTCCGTAATTCGTTATTGGAGCTTCAGTTTATTTTATATTATTTCCGAATTGTGGAGCACGGCCGTTCTATCCATGTTGTTTTGGGGAGTGGCTAATGAAATTACTTCAATTAAAGAAGCGGGGCGATTTTACAGTTTAATTAACACGGGATTGAATTTATCCAGCGTCGCGGCGGGTATTCTTGTAGTGTTTATCAGCAAGCATCATCTGTTGACACTTTCCTTTGCTAAAGATGTCTGGCACAATTCGATGATTATACAAACCTGTCTCGTGTTGGGAGCAGGGGGGGTCATTATTCTTTTATACCGACAGCTTTCCAAGAATCTAAAGGACGTCCAACTGAAGATATCAGAGGTTTCAATTAAACAAGTAAAAGCGAAAAATAAATCGGAAAAGTTCAAGATTAAAGATCTTCTTATGTCTATAGCCGGTTCCAGATATTTGCTTTATTTGGCTATAGGAGTCCTGTCCTATAACTTGGTTATTCATCTTTTTGAAGTAGTTTGGAAACATCAAATTGGCCAATTATATCCCAATGCCCTTGATTTTAATATTTATATGGCTAAAGTGGCCTGGGTTACCGGAGCCGTTTCCACTGTGGTCGCTTTGTTGGTTTCGGGTCAACTGATCAGGAAATGCGGATGGACTTTCGGTTCGTTCATTACACCAGGGGTTTTGGCCATTACGGGATTCTGCTTTTTCGCTTCAATCTTTTTAGCTAAGCGGGATTTATTTTTAGGAGCCTTTTTTTCAGGTATATCTCCTTTGGCATGCGTAGCTTGTTTCGGTTCTTTGCACAACATATTGTCTCGTTCCGCAAAATTTACCTTCTTCGATATGACCAAAGAAATGGCTTTCATACCTTTACCGGATAGCATGAAGCTTAAAGGAAAGGCCGCTATTGACGGCGTGGTTTCGAGAGTAGGTAAATCGGGCGGATCATTTATTTATCAGATATTATTAATCTCTTTTTCTTCAGTGGCTGGAAGTATTAACATCATTGCCGCCTTGATTTTTTTGATTTTAGGGGGCTGGAGCATCTCTATATTTTTCTTGGGTAAGCGTTTTAAGGCTTTGGTGGAAGAGAAGAACAAGGAAGAATTTCTTATTCCTTCCGTTGTCGATTCGAGCTTATTCGGTCTTGAATCCGATATAAAACTTTCCGAGCAGGCGGTAGAAGGAATTCATACGGAGCCCACTGTGTCCGAGTTAGCTAACGTTTGACAATCTTATCTTGTTAAAATTTCTTTCTAAAAAGTTTAAAAGTGCGTTATCTTTTGGTTACGTTTCAATACTTTTGAAATTCGGCTTGGTTTCGGATTATTGGTTCGCGGTGTTGTAATGTTGAATGCTCACACCTTGTTTGTAGCATTGGTTTGATTAAGAGAGGATATTATCGGATATGATTAGAACAATGTTTCGTATGTTTGCGAAAGCTTTTTTAGGTTTAATCGGGTTGAGCGTAGGTCTGTTATGTGCCTTAACGGTGCTATTTAGTTTTATTGCTTCCGTAAACGGAATTTCCGGTAGTCAGCCCGGTTTAAGGCTTTTGCCTGATGCTCAAGGGGTCATAAAACCTCTCGGCAAAGAGGCTCCGATTGTTGCCGTTATTGAATTAAACGGAGAGATTAGTCGAAGTAACCAAACCTATAAGCAAATACAAGCCTATTTTTCGGATATGGATAAAGATCTTTTCAAAAAGCGTTTGAAAGGAGTGGTTTTTCATATTTCTTCTCCCGGGGGTGAAGTTTTTGAGGTTAACCAGATCTACTCGTTTGTACAAGATTGGAAAAATCGCAGGCAAGTTCCTCTTTATATTTATGTTGACGGACTATGTGCTTCCGGAGGTTATTACATAGCTTGTGCCGGAGACAAGATTTGTACGGGAGACATAGGGATAGTCGGTTCCGTTGGAATCGTATCCTCTCCTTTTTTCAACGTAAAAGAGGCTTTAACTAAAATTGGCGTCAACTCGTTGATCTTATCTTCAGGAAAAGATAAGGCTACCTTAAATCCTTTTATGGATTGGACCGATCAGGAAAAAGATAAGAGACAGGATTTATTGAACTTTTTCTATGATAAATTCGTCAGCATTGTTACGGAAAATCGAAAGTCGCTTTCGAAAGAACGCTTGGTCGATTTTTTGGGGGCCGATATTTTTTACCCGGAACAAGCTTTATCTGAGGGCTTGGTTGATCAAATCAATGTTTCACGTAATCAAGTCATTGAGGAATTAACCGAAACGGTTGGTATCAAAGAAAATTATCGTGTTATCGGTTTGGGTAAGGATAATTGGTGGAAGAAAGTAGTACTCACGCTTTGTCGTAGTCCTTTAGTGTCGGGACAGATAAAACATGAGGTTACTTTGACCGATTTAGAAACAACAAGTGCTCCTTGCGGTTACTTGTATGACGGTTTAATTAGTGGGTAAAAAACTTTTTCTTTTAGACGCTTCAGGTTTCGTTTATCGAGCATACTGTGGTTTGCCCGTGATGAATTCTCCTAAAGGTGAAAGCGTTCAAGCCGTTTTCGGTTTTATTCGGTCATTGAATAAATTATCTAAAGATTTTGATCTTCAATATCTGGTTGCCGTTTTTGATGGCCCCGATAATAAAAAAAGCCGTCATTCGATTTATTCCGCTTATAAAGCTAATCGTATTCTGAAATATCCCGATCTCCCGCGTCAATTGGAATTGGCTAAAGAATACTGTCGTTTATCCGGAATCAGGTATTTCGATGAACCGGGTATAGAAGCCGATGACGTAATCGCTTCTCTCACAAAAACAGCCCTAGAAAAGGATTTCGAAGTTTACATTTGTACAAGTGATAAAGATCTCTGTCAACTTATAAGAGAGAGAGTTTTTCTGATTAACCCATGGAAAGATAATTTGATAACCGGTTGTCGGGAAGTCAATGAGCGTTTCGGTGTCGGTCCTGCTTTAATCCCCGACTATTTGGCTTTAGTGGGAGATGCTTCGGATAATATTCCGGGAGTTCCCGGTTGTGGGCCAAAAGGAGCTACTCGATTATTAAACGATTTTGACGGTGTTCAAGACTTGATTGCAAACGTAAATCGTATTAAAAACGGCAAAACGCGACAATTAATCTTAGATCACAGTGATCAAATACTTTTGAGTCGTAAATTGGCGGTTGTAGATGAAGATCTTCTTTTGAACAATATTGATGATAAAGATTTTTTGTTTCAAAAGAACCCTGAACGGGATTCCGATTTGAAAGTTTTTTATTTGAAGTTGGGTTTTAAATCATTAATCACGAATAGTTTTTCTTTCGATAAAAATTCGAATCCTAAGTGCGAAATCATTACTACGAAAGAACAGGCTGATTCGCTTTTGAGTGAATGGCGGGGAGGAATGGATATTGCCGTAACCACTGCTTATACCGGAAAAATTTTAACTGAAACGAACCCTTACGGAATCGCCTTTTCTTACGGTGAGGAAGCTTGGTTTTTACCGAAAGACTTGATGGTTGAGTGTTTGGATTCTTTACGGAACTTTTTTCGGGACACCTCAATTATATTTTATGAAAATAAATATGATAGGCATGCGTTAGCGAATTTCGGTATTAATACCGTCAATGTAGGATTCGATGTTATATTGGCTGCTTATCTTTTGTCTTCCGATAGAGGAAGACCGGTTTTTTCCGACTTGGTCAATGATTTTTTTCCGGACGCTCCTCAAGGATTGTTTATCCGTGAATATGGTAAAGAAGGATTTCCCGTTACAAAAACCGTAGAAGAACCGCATATCTATTTTGGATTATTTGCTTATTATATTGCTAAGTTGAAAACGGTTTTAGCTGAAAAATTACGACAAACCGGGTTGAACGAATTATTCGAAAAATTGGAATTGCCTCTATCGTCCGTACTGTTTGATATGGAAAGAGAGGGTATATTTTTTGACATAGACGGATGCCGAGCATTGTCTCGCCAAATAGAATGTGATTTAGCAAGAGTGACTAAAGAAGTCTATGTTTTTGCGGGAGAAGAATTCAACCTCAAATCTTCAAAACAATTAGGTAGAATTTTATTTGAAAAATTGGGGTTAAGGAAAATTAAAAAAGATTCGACAAATGTTGAGGTCTTGGAACAATTAGTTCATCAGCATCCTATAGCGGCTCCTGTTTTGGAATTCAGGATGTTGGAAAAATTGCGTTCCTCGTATCTCTTGTCTTTAATTGACTGTGTGGATCCGAAAGACGGTTGTATTCACTGTACTTTTTCTCAGGCTGTGACAGCTACCGGACGTTTGGCTTGTCGAGATCCAAACCTACAAAATATACCGGTCAGAACAGCCCTCGGTAAGAAAATTCGGGAAGTTTTTATTCCGCGAACGTCCGGTAATCGGTTGCTGTCTGCCGATTATTCCCAAATAGAACTTCGATTTTTGGCGCATTTCAGCAATGATGAAAATTTGACGAAAGCCTTTTTTTCCGGAGAGGACATACATATTCATACCGCGGCTGAAGTGTTTGAGGTGTCTCAGCAAGACGTGACGTCAGAACAAAGACGACAGGCAAAAGCAGTAAATTTCGGAATAGTTTATGGACAACAAGCCTTCGGATTGTCTAAAGTTTTAAAAATTGATTTGTCAAGAGCTCAGGAATTAATAGAAGCTTATTTTCGGAAATATACGGGGTTGGAAACTTTTATTAAAGAGACCCTTCGTAAGGCTGCCGATGAAGGAAAGGTCAAAACGATTTTAGGACGAGAGAGAGTTATTGACGGTTGGTCTAAATTCGTCGACAAGGCCCAGTCCGGACGTTTGGCGATCAATACTCTATTACAAGGGAGTGCTGCAGACTTGATTAAAAGGTCTATGTTACTATTGAGGAGTGTTATTGAAAAAGCCGGTATTAAATCCAAATTGCTTCTACAGGTGCATGACGAACTTTTATTCGAGGCTCCGGAAGAAGAATTGGAGTTGTTACAGGGGTTGGTTCGAGAGAATATGGAGGGGGCTTTGGATTTAAAAGTTCCTTTGGTAGTGAATATCTTGATTGGAAAAAATTGGTCTGAATGCTAAATTTGAAGAAGGTTTCCGTAACTGGCGACCTTGCGTCAGGTAAGAGCGAGGTTTGTCGTTTCTTTTCCGACTTGGGAGCTTTTACGTTAAATGCCGACAGAATCGCAACGGAACTTCTGGTTCCGGGTACCGTTTACGGCGATCGGGTCGTTGCCCTTTTAGGAGAAGATGTTGTCGTTGAGGGGCAATTTGACAGGAGGCGAGTTGCCGAAAAGGTTTTTAAGGAGCGGGCTGGAGGTGATTTTGTTTTACTTAAGCGTTTGGAAGCCATCCTGCACCCAGGGATTCGACGGATTATAGAGGAACGTTACTTATGGGCTGTTCAAGAGGGTGCATTCCCTTTGTTCGTTGTCGAAGTGCCTTTATTATACGAAACTAAGGGAGAGGGTTGGTATGATGTTGTTATATTTGTTTTAACTCGTTCCGAAATTCGTCAAAAGAGATACATAAAAAAAACGGGTCGCTTGGATTTCACTGAAAGATGTGAGCGGTTTCTGCCTACGGAAGAGCGAGTCTCTCGTTCTCATATTATCATCGAAAATAACGGTAGTTTAGAAAACTTGGGAGATCAAGTGGTTAAATATTTTTATTCTTTAAAGGAAAAGTTATGACTGAAGAACCTTCTTCGATTGTGTCGGATAAAGTAAAGAAAAGTGCTCCGATAGCAACTACGCCACCACCGGATCGAATTATATCCGAAGAATCGACGGGAGGAAAAACAAGTGTTCCGGAAGCACCTGTTATCCATACCATTACGAAAATTTCCAAGCTTCAGCGTATGGAGATTGAGGAATTAAATCAGATAGCCCGTCAGTACGGTGTTAAAAACATAGCTTCGTTAACTAAGTCTCAGGTCGTTTTTGAAATCGTCAAATCCAAATCGGAGAAATATGACGAGTTGTTGATAGGAGAAGGAGTTCTTGAAGTTCTTCCGGATGGGTTCGGATTTTTGCGGTCGCCTACTTATAATTATTTGCCTTCTGCAGAAGATATTTACGTATCGCCGGCGCAGATTCGTCGTTTTGATTTAAAAAAGGGCGATACGATTATGGGAACGATTCGTTCTCCGAAAGAGAAAGAGAAATATTTCGCTCTGTTAAAAGTCGATAAAATTAACGGTTCGACTCCGGATAAGGCAAAAGAAAGGGTTCTTTTCGAAAATCTAACGCCTTTGTATCCCAATGAGCGAATTGTTATGGAAACGGGTAGAGAGCGTTTATCCGAAAGAGTATTGGATTTAACGGCCCCTATAGGGAAAGGCCAAAGAGGATTGATAGTAGCTCCTCCTCGTTCCGGAAAAACCATGATTTTACAAAGTATTGCCAATGCGATCGCGATTAATCATCCGGAAGTTATCCTAATCGTTTTGCTTATCGATGAAAGACCTGAAGAAGTAACCGATATGATTAGGCATGTTCGCGGAGAAGTTGTGGCTTCTACTTTCGATGAGCAACCGGAACGACATATTCAAGTAGCGGAAATGGTTATCGAGAAAGCCCGCCGGTTGGTTGAACACGGTAATGATATTGTTATTTTGTTGGATTCGATTACGCGATTGGCAAGAGCTTATAATACCGTTCAGCCTCATTCCGGAAAGATTTTGACCGGAGGAGTTGATGCAAGTGCTTTGCATAAACCCAAAAGATTTTTCGGTGCGGCACGAAATATTGAACACGGAGGTTCATTAACTATTCTTGCTACCGCCTTAATTGAAACGGGCTCCAGAATGGATGAAGTCATTTTTGAGGAGTTCAAAGGTACGGGTAATATGGAATTGGTTCTTGACAGACGTTTGGCGGATAGGCGGACCTATCCCGCTATCGATGTTATTAAGAGTGGAACAAGAAAAGAAGAACTTCTTTATCATCCCGGAGAACTTGAGAAGGTCTTTTTATTACGGCAAGCTATGGCGGATTTATCTTCGATTGATGCCATGCATTTACTGCTGGGTAGGCTGAAAAAAACCAACAGCAATGCTGAGTTTCTGTTGTCTTTAAAAGAATAGTTCTTTGTGTTTGGCATGTATTAAAAATTTAGTGTCGGAACAAACCCGCTTATGAAAGTGGAAATTTTCGTTTCGGCATAACAAATGAATGATTGTCGTAGTTTGAAATTAGAGCTGCCCGTCCGTACTGATGGGCAGCTCTTTTTATTTTTCAAAAATATCACGGAAAAATCGTATTTATTACCGGTAAGACGGGTTGTATTTGAAATATGACAGATCCTTCTTTATTTTCGGGTACCATTGCCTTCGGGACCGGTTATGAGGTAACCGACTAAGTCGTTCCGCGGGAACGGATCTATTTTCGGTTTCATCTTCATATTATCGGAGATTTAAAGATTTTACATCATTTATCAAAGGACGAAGAATTGCCGAAGTCTTTTGACCGGACGCTTTATGTTTATTATTTATTCAAAATGAACAACGGCATCCGTGTAATACGAATGTTGACGGTGTTATTATTGCATGGATTTTTAAGAGGAGAATCATAAATGAAATACGGCCTTATTGAAAGAGAACGATGAGAGATAACGAAACGTTATATGTCTACTTTCCGGGGCATAAAATATGCCTACGTGAAGGATTGATATGTTTCGGTTTTTTAGTGAACTTGTTATCGTTATGTTTAAAATATTTTTAATATTGTTGACTTGCTTTTTAGAGGAGTCGATCGATGTATATTCGTAACGTGCGCTTCTTAGATGGTCGTCGAAGAGATATTTTTTCAGTCAGTGAAGGGGAAGATATTGACGGTTATGATTTCTTGGCTATTCCGGCCGTGATTGACGGACACGTCCATTTCAGAACACCCGGTTATGAATATAAGGAAAATTGGGAAACCGGAGCTGCTGCGGCTATTTACGGCGGAGTTACCAAAGTGTTGGATATGCCTGATACGAAGCCTTTTTTGGATACGTTTCTTGTAGGCAAGTCTAAAGAAGAAATTGTACAAAAACAACTGAAGGCCGTAGACATTCCTCTCGAATTTCGGTTTTATTTAGGAGCCGTCGGTAATAATCTCTTTGAAATAGAATCTCTTCCCGAACACAAGGATCTTTTTTGTGGGGTAAAAGTATGTATGGATGCTTCTACCGATTCTCCTATAGGACAAGTTAATTTAAAGGCTGTTTTTAGAGCTGCTGCGGAGGCGGAGATAGTCGTTGCCGTACATGCGGAAGACGAACTTATTCTTAGAAGAGCTGCTGCCGATACGGCATTAAGCAGTTATTGGAGTCCGGCAACTCATTCTCTTTTAAGACCTCCTGAGGCTGCTTTTAGAGCGGTTGCTGAAGTGTTGGATTTAGCAGCTAAATATGGGACGAAGCTTTACATTTTACATGTCAGCACGGAAAAAGAGATAGAGCTCATTGAAAATGCCAAGAGATCGGGAGTCACGATTTTTGCCGAAGCGGCATTACCGCATTTATTTTTTGATATCAGAGATTATATAGGGTTGGGTAACCGTGCAAAAGTAAATCCGCCTTTGAGAAATCCCGGAGATCGAGAGGCTTTATGGGAAGCTTTGAAAAACGGAATAGTCGATACGGTAGGTAGCAGCCACGGGCCTCATCTACAAGAGGAAAAAAATGCCGAACGTGAGAGCCTCGCGGGAATGCCCGGGATCCAATTCCTGCTTCCTCTGTTGGCGAATGCGGTATCTCAAGCTAAGATTGATTATGAAACTCTTGTAAAATTGACGAGCGGGAATATTACTTCGATATTTGCTTTTTCGCCTACCGAAGATTGGACTCTCATTAAAGAAGATCTGGAAAAAATAGTTACCGAAAATGAAATCCTATCCAAATGCGGTTGGAGTCCTTATGTAGGAAAATGCTTGGTCGGTTGGCCTATTTATACGATTTTAAAAAAACGATTGTATCGTTCCGGAGGATGGAATGAATATATCAATCGCCGATAAAAGTTTGGGAGAAAATAATGACGTCCGGGAGATTGCGATTAGGGACCGAAGGATATTCGGCCAATAAAAAAGAACGCAATTTATCGGAAAGATCCTTTAATGTTTTTAATGTTAAAATTTCGTTTTTTATTCGAATTCCAAAGTATTTTTTGTTGCAGTAATAAGTTATTTCGAGATCGGAAAAATGAAAATGATCGGAAATCGAGTCACGTACGGTGAATCCTATAAACAGTTGAGAGGCCATACTTATGACAACAAGTTCTTCGATTAATATTTCCGTTGTGAGGGATTCGACTTTTTCTCGTAAAGAGATTTCGTTTTTTCATGATATAAGACAACCTTATGAGGAAAATTTTGCCGTCGATTTTCCTGACTTTTAATGAAAAAGATACATCAGGATTATGAATTTTGAGCATGGGAAGAATTATGCAACCGCATCATTTTCAAGATTTTTCCGAGATCCGTGTGGACGCGGTTATAACGATTATCGGTATAATCCGGGTCCCGTTTATAGCATTAAATTTTTTTGAGGAGACTGATAATGAATGAATCGATAAGAGTCGCAAGTGAGCTTTATAAAATCGGAGCCATAAAAATCGGAGAATTTACCCTTAAAAACGGAAGTCAATCTCCTTTGTATATTGATTTAAGATTGATGATTTCCGACCCGCTTTTACTGCAGGCCGTAGCTAATCTTATTTGGAGAAAGGGGCCTGAATATAATTGCAGCCTGTTATGTGGAGTCCCTTATACGGCTTTGCCTATCGCTACTATCATCTCTCTAAATAATAATATCCCTATGGTTATGCGACGCAAAGAGATCAAAGATCACGGAACTAAAAAAAGACTGGAGGGCATTTTTTCTCCCAATCAAACCTGTTTGGTTATTGAAGACGTAATGGTTACGGGTTCAAGCATTATGGAAACCTGTGATCTGTTAAGAGAAGAAGGGCTTGTCGTTAGAGAGGCTCTTGTGTTTCTGGATAGATTATGCGGAGGATGTGCCAATCTTAAAACAAAAGGCATTCAAGTGAAATCGGTATTCACATTACTTTCTTTAATAGAAGCGCTTAATGCTTCTTCGGTGATAACTCCCTATGAATACTCGGATTTGAAAAAAAGAGTCGAAGAGTCCGTTGAAGATATCGTTTTATGAAACTGTCTTACTTAGAACGTGCCGCGAAATCACGTCATCCGCAAACTAAGCGTTTGTTTGAGCTTATGGAAACAAAACGTACGAATCTGGGAGTGGTTTTAGATGTCGGCAATGCCGAAGAATTACTGGATTTAGCTCATCTTTTAGGACCTGAAGTTTGCCTAATCAAAACACACATCGATATTCTTAACGATTTTCGATATGACACGATGCTGGAACTAAAACGGTTATCCGTTGAACATAAGTTTTTAATTTTTGAAGATCGAAAATTTGCCGATAGCGGGTTTATTGCCGCTAAACAATATGCCGAAGGAATATATCGAATAGCTGAATGGGCAGATGTCATTAATGCTCACATATTGACGGGGTCTGGTATCATAGAGGCTTTAGCAGCCGTGGGACAATCGAAAGGAAAAGGATTACTTTTGTTATCCGAAATGAACATATGCGGAAATTCGTTTTCGGAGATTTATGCAGCAACCGCTGTTAGATTTGCCATTCAATATTCGGATTTCGTCATGGGTTTCATTTCTGGGCGAAAGATATCGTTCGACGATACAATGGTTTATATGACGCCTGGTGTTCATATGGATCCGGACGGTGATAATCAAGATCAAACGTATAGAACTCCGGAAGAGGTGATCGCATCGTCAGGTAGTGACGTAATCCTTGTTGGTAGAGATATTTACGCTAATCGGGATCCTTTGGAACAAGCGCATATCTATAAAGAAACAAGCTATTCTATTTATGCTCAAGGTATAGTTAAATAAAATTATTTTTATTATTTTATTTATTGGTTTTTATTAATTTTTTATTTATAAAATTAATAAGGAGTCGATCTAATGTCACTTAATAAAAATATTAATTTTATTAATTTTATAGAGAATAATGAAGACTCATCATTCGGTTGTAGCGATATTCTGGATAGAATCGGAGTGATTCTTCTTTGCGGCGGTGAAGGGAAGAGATTGTCTCCTCTTACCCAGACCAGGTGTAAGCC
The DNA here is from genome assembly GCA_036659455.1 of Victivallaceae bacterium. Classification (NCBI taxonomy): domain Bacteria; kingdom Pseudomonadati; phylum Lentisphaerota; class Lentisphaeria; order Victivallales; family Victivallaceae; species Victivallaceae bacterium. The sequence continues at coordinate 563,993 of JAVXCN010000001.1, read as the reverse complement.
TGCCGTTTCGTTTGGCGGTCGTTATAAGTTGATCGATATTCCGATCTCTCATGCCATAACATCGGGATTGTCTCGAATTTTCGTTATAGGGCAGTATCTGACCCATACGTTACAAAATCATATATTCGGCTCTTGCCATTATCCGAGAGGTAACACGGAACCTCTGATACATCTTCTCTCTCCCGAAGGTGAGAATCCGGTTTGTTATAAGGGAACCGCTGATGCAGTAAGACAAAACATCAGCTATTTCGAACAATTCGATCTCGATTATTTTCTTATTCTGTCCGGTGATCAATTATACAACATCAATTTTCAGGAAATGATCGGATACGCGCGGAAAGTAGATTCGGATATGTTAATTGCGGCTCAGCCCATACCTGAAAAAGATGTTTCGAGAATGGGTATTTTAAAAATCGATGAGTCGAATGGTCAAGTTATTGATTTTTTCGAAAAGCCGGAAAGCGAATCCGTAATAGAATCGTTCAAGATTTCCGAAGAAATGATGAGTAAATTTAAATTCGGCAGAGATGCTTCGCTGTTTTTGGGATCGATGGGAATTTATCTTTTTAAAAAAGAATCGCTATTTTCTCTTCTTACCGAAGATCCGAGAGATGATTTCGGTAAACATCTCATACATTCTCAGATTAACAAAAAAGGTCTTTTTGTTTTTCTTTTCGATGGTTATTGGGCTGATATCGGAACCATAGAATCTTATTACGAGGCAAATTTAAAATTGATTCGGAAACGACCGGAAGAAAGCGGAAAGGGATTGTGTTGTTACGACAATAGAGGAACCATTTTCAGTTATCACCACAATCTTCCCGGAGCGATTATTAATAACTCTTTGATTTCGAATTCATTGATTTGCGAAGGATGCGTCGTTGATCAAGCTTCGGTTTCGGGAAGTGTGCTAGGGGTTCGTACGACTATAGGAGAAAATACTAGGATTTCGGATTCCGTAATCCTAGGTAACGAGTATTATGGGGGAAATGTAGGGATTTCTTCCGATTGCGTTATAGAAAAGAGTATCGTCGATGAAAACGCCTTTTTGGGAAAAGGTGTTCAACTGATTAATAAACAAGGATTTATTAATTTTGATTCCGAAGATAATAATATTTCTGTGAGAGATGGCATTATAGTGGTTCCTAAGGGAACGATTCTTCCCGATTACTACGTTTTTTAACTTCCCTTGTCGGTTTTTGTCGGTTTTTGTAAAATTGAACATCTATCTTTTTGAGCTTTTCTATTCGTGTTGAAAATAATAGCGGATCTTCACTTAGCTAAAGGTGTTCCTCAGAAAACTATGGAAATTTTCGGTGATGCATGGTTAGGGTATATGGATCGCATTCATGATGCTTGGAGTCGTAACGTTTCCGAAAAGGATATCGTATTGATTCCGGGAGATATTTCCTGGGCTTCCGATTTGCAGGAATTTAAGACGGATTTATCTTTTTTGGCTGATTTACCGGGAAAGAAAGTATTTATTAGAGGAAATCATGATTATTGGAGTTCTGCTTCCTACAAAAAAATTTCGGCAATCCTCCCTAAAGATTGTTTTTTCATTAAGAATAATTGCTTTTTGCTTCCGGAAGCTTCCGTAGCCATTACAGGAGCGAGATTATGGAATTCGGAATCCATCGTAACGGATTCGCGACTTTTTAATGATGATCATGGAGATACCGATGAGAGGCATATTCGAAGGGATTCTTTGGAAGATCGGAAAATTTTTTTAAGAGAACTGGATAGATTGGAACTCGGATTGAAGGCCATACCGGAAAATTTTGAAAGACGTATTGTCATGACTCACTTCCCTCCGATCAGCTCTGACGGAACTTCAGGGCCTGTGTCCGATATGCTTGAAAAATATAACGTTGAGGTATGTTTTTTCGGTCATTTACACGGCATAAAATCTGTCTTTCGAAAGGAAAAGCCTATTTTCGGAAAAATAGGACGTGTCGATTATCGATTAACGTCAGCCGATTTTTTGAATTTTAATCCTCTGGAATATCCGTTGAGTTTATGAGAATATTATCGGGTCAATATAGAGGCATACTTTTAAAGTCTTTCAAATCCGTAAAAATAAGACCGACTTCCGGTCTTCTTAAAGAATGTTTTTTTAATATTTGTCGCGGTTATATCGAAGGCGCACATTTTTTGGATTTGTTTGCAGGTACGGGAGTCGTAGGGTTAGAGGCTTTAAGTCAAGGCGCTTCTTCCGCGGTTTTTGTCGATTCCTCTCATGATTCAGTACGGATTATTAAGGAAAATTTAAAACGTGTCAAACCTCGAGAACCCGTTAAGATTATTTCCAAAAACGTATTTTGCGGATTGAAATATTTAGCCGGTATCGGAGCCTCGTTCGATATTATTTACATCGACCCTCCTTATGAAAATATTCCTTGTATCGTTCCGAATCTTTTGGAACAAATCGTTAATGAAAAATTATTGGTTGCGAAAGGAGTTATTTTCGTTGAATCCCATAAAGATTACGAAATGAGGATCCCCTCCGTATTGAGTAAAGTACGTTTTAAAAAATTAGGAAGTTCCGGTTTTGCCGAATATAGATTGAGATCAGAGCCGTAAATCATACTTGTCAAAACTTGCTCTCTTGGATATTGTGTGGCTGGGGGTATAAAGAAATCGGGAGAGGTCGATGTTAAAATTTTATAGGAAATTGTTGGGAAGAACGTTTTTGCTGGCAATTCTCATAGTGCTGGGCGGATGTAGCGGCTTTTCCAAAAAAGTGATGATAGGTCGCGATGTCACATGGTTCCCTTATCAATTCGGATTATTTACTCCTAACGTTAACGCTTTCGTGAATGTCCTTTCCGATTCCATCGGAAAAGAAGAGCATTTTGATTGTAGTATCGTTAATTTGGATTGGGTTCGTTTAAAAGAATGTTTAAACCAAGGTCAAGTGGCCGGCATATTTACTTGTACGTTGCCGGGATATGATGTGCTTGATTATTATGAATTTTCCGAACCCTTATTATTGACAGGTCCTGTTTTAGTCGTTAAAAAGGGAAGCACTTTTCGAACTTTCGACTCGTTAAACGGAAAAACGATAGGAGCGTATCTTTTCGACTCTTCATCTGTAGAGGCACAACAGATTCCGGATGCCGTTATTTTGACGTTTGATCATATCCCGAATGCATGTGAGGAGCTGTTGCAAGGAAAATATGATGCCATTTTAATTCCGGCGCTTAATGCTTCAAATTTAATCTCGACAGTCTATCAACGGGATCTCGACATTGTTTCCGAGCCCTTGACTTCTGACGGTATACGTCTTATGGTTGTTAAAGATAAGGAAAGTCACTTAATCCGCGTCTTCAATCGAGGGTTGACGAAATTGAAGAACAACGGAGAATACGCTAACTTAAAAGCGGTCTATGAAGTTCCTTAAATATTTTTGAGAAGCTTTTCGGTTTTTACTTTTTTTGTCGTGCGAATAATTTCCGTTAAAGCTTTCGGTAAGATGTCCGTTTTCCCTAAAGCAGGCAGTCTATAAGCATTAAACCCATTTTCTCGGAGTAAGGGTAGATATAGCTTTTCTATCTCATACAGAGTTTCCAGATGGTCGGAAAGAAAACCGAAAGGAATGATAACGGCATTCTTTTTATTCTTTGAGGCAATCAATTGCTGACATACGACTTCCGTATAGGGAGTCACCCATTTTGCCGGGCCGAATCTGGATTGATAGCAGAGTATATTGTCGGACTCAGGGAAGTAAGACGCAATCTTTTGAAAGGAAACCGAACATTCTCGTACGTAAGGATCTCCCGACAAAACAAAGGATTTGGGGATTCCGTGAGCAGAGAAGATAAGTATGCAATTTTTGGGTGTTAATTTTCGTTTTTCCAGATATTGCGATAGATGTTTGACTTGCGAAAATACGAATGCCGGATGATTTCCGAAAGATTTAATCCATTCAAGGCCATTCGAATCGAGATGTTTCGAAAAAAAATGCGCAATACTTCCGGTTACTGAGTAAGTGAAATAGGGAAATAAAGGAAGAACCGTTATTTTGTATTTTTTTTGCAATAAAGACCGCAACTCTTCCAAAAACACTTCATGAGTATCCGGAAGATAACGGTGAAAGGGGATTACCGGAACTTGTAATTTTAAGCGTAGTTTTTGTGCCAGAAAATTTGTGTCGCGATAAATAGGAGATTTACCGCCTATGGTTTGATAGAGGGCGGAAACTTTTTTGGTTCTTAATTTTGCTATTAAAGTAAAGAAAGGACGGTGAAGACATAAAGGACGAAAATTTCCGGTCAGGTACGGATCCGTAAGAAGAGCTCTCAGAAAAGGAAAGACGTCTTCCGTATTTTTAGGCCCTCCGAAGTTAGCTAAAACATAAGCCTTCATTATGTATCCGAATGTATCCGATAAAAAAAGTGTTTAAAAGGCATTTCTCCTTGACCGCTTGTTTAATTAGTGCTTACTATTAGCCTTGTTATTGACTTGTAAGCGGTTTTCGTGTTCGGTTCTTGTGTCCCTTAAAGTCTACGAATTTTTATATAGTTATGCAAGGTTCTCCGGAAGTCGTAAAAAAGTAACGAACCAGCCTTTGAAATATGAATAGAGTATGTTATGACCGGTACCTTTAAAACTCATGTTACGGATGGGTTGGTTAGGGAACGCAAAGGCTATGAAGAAAAGGTAGAAATACTCTGGTTTTTCATTAAAAAAAAATTGAAATCATCGTTGTTTCGCTATTTTTATTTTCATGTCGTTGCTTTTTCGCTTATGCTTGTTGAAACAGGGATCTTTTTGTCTGCCTGTATTATTTCCGGAAAAACGTTTCTTCCTGCTTTTGTTTTGGCCTGTTTTTTTCTGACGTTTTTTGGTTTCTTGATTTTACGTCTTTATTTGCGTTCTCGAAAGCCGGAAATCAGGCAGTCTTTAAGTGAGCTTTATCTTAATAAAGTTAAGGAAATCATCGGTTATAAAGAGAACAGTTATCGACATCAGATTTTGTTGGCATCGGCCGCTCAAAGTTTAGCCGTCAGGCTTCAGGATTGGGAATATGCATTGTTACAATCATGGAGTTTCTTCATAAGAGCTCCTTCTTTCCTTCGTAAGGTCAGTGGCTTTTGTTTTTGGAAAGATGTGGTTTATTTTCGTGAAAATTTACTGGAAAGGGCTGTTGATTTACACTTGAATGCTGTGAAGAAAGAGCCGATTGATTTAAAAGCACATGCTTCCTTGGCCGATGCTTTCGTATTGCTTTCCGGTTTATACGCCGATCCTCGAAAATATCCGGAGTTTGAAGGTGAAGATTGGATTCCGGAAACGAGGTATTCAAATGAAACTCGAGATAAATTTCGAAACTGTGCAGAGAGAGCTATTGAAGAATTTAAAATTTTAAATGATTATTTTCCCGGTAATACATGGGTTCATACTCAACTGGCCTATAGTTATCACGATTTGCAAATGCCGGAGGAAGAGATCAGTCAATACGAGATCTTATTGAATTTAAGGCCTTCCGACGAAGACATAATGTTTAAATTAGGCATGTTATATTTTAGACAGGGGATGAATTCTTCCGGACTTAGAATATATGAAATTTTAAAAAAAATTAATTATAATAAATCTCAAAAACTTATTAATTTTTATGGTTCTTTTTTTATTTACTAGTATTTTATAATTAATTTTTATTTTTTTTAATTTGGTTGATTTTTGACTCTTTCTTTATCGAGTGTCTCTCCTTTAAAAGAATTTGCGTCACGAGTATCCGCTTCTTGGCAGCAAAAAGATCGTTCGCGGAAGATGGTTATTGCCTTATCGATATCCCTAGTCGGCATTTCGATGATCAGTACGGCTTTAATAGGATTAGTAGGCCTACAAGGATTAGCCGGAAACTTTTCTTGTTCAAAGATAGTGTATAATTTTGCTTGGTACTTGGATACGATGTGTCGTGCGTTGTCTTTTTCGAGCACTTGCCTAACCGTTTTCATTTTGGTTGTCGGATTGATTTTTTTGTTTATCGGTTTATTTTTGATTCCCTATAAGGATGTTCAACATTCTCAAGGTCCGTTAGAGCAAATTAAAAAAAAATATTTCATGTTGAAATAGTGATTGTTTTTGCAATGAATATCCTCTATACTCCTTCACGCGTGCGTTTCCGACAGAAAAAAATTGGGAAAGCGGTTTCAAGAAATTCGGTTGTTTGATGAACGAATGACTGAGTTTGAGAATGTTGTGAGATTTAAATAAGGAGAATGATTATGAAAAAATTGGTTTTAGCCGCCTTGGCTTTATTGGTATTTGGAGTTCCTCAAGGAATGGCCGGTTCGAAAGTTAGATTGGATTCGTCTAAGTCTGCGAGATTTGGGTTGGAAAGTCAGGTAGTCTTATTCTCCGAAGAATTGTTGACCGATGAAGAATGTGATCAAACGACTTGCCCTGAAAAAGAAAAAGGTGAAGAAAACAACAATTCGGATAAAGAAGAAGCAGTTGACTAGAACGGAAAACTTCGATTGAGTCGGTTTTTTTGTTCATATATTTTTCCGAGTTTTTATTTCGGTAAGATATTTTTTAAAGCCCCTAGACTGGGGCTTTTTTTTTGAGCAGCCCTCTTCCTGTTTCGTATTTTAAATCTTTAAAACAAACAGTGCTTCCGTTTGTTTCTTTTTAAAAAAGACCGTGTTGCTTGTAATTTTCTATTATTTAATAATAACCTCTTTATTTGGGAAATCGCCGATTTTCTTACCGAAAAGGAGCGAGAAGCAGTAGCCTTATGAAGAAAAGTTTTTTTTTATACAAAGTGCTGAGCCTGGTTTTAGTCCTAGTTTTGATTTTGTTGTATTGGTCATCGGATTTGGTTGAAAGAGACGTTAAATCCTTAAAAATCGGCGTGGACGGTTTAAGAGATGATGTTAAGGAGCTACTTAACGTTGTATCTAAAAATCATATTAAAGAGAATTATTCCGATCTTAAAATTGCGAATCTCCGAAAACCGGAATCAACCGTTATTTGCGGAGATCCTGTTTATCCGAATATTTTGTCCGAGGACCCCTATTTGGAGAATACGCTTCCGAATCTCTTAAGTAACGATTTGCAACCTTCGGGTACTTTGAGATTGGCATGCGTAGGTCGTCCGGATAATTTAAATCCTTTCAACGGATTTCATCGGGTAGTGGCTTTCTATGATCAATGTGTTCCCGGATTAGCCGCTTTACATGTCGGCAAATTTGAAGAGTTTGCTCCGGAGTTGGCGCTTAAAATCGAAGAACATAGCACAAACGACGGCAGCGGAGAGAAAGAGTTTCGAATCTTTTTACGAAAAGACATTTATTGGCAACCGCTTAATCCTGATTTTTTCCCGAAATCTTTTGTTCTTGATGATGTTTTTCAAAAACCACATCCTCTTACTGCCCACGATTTTAAATTTTTCTATGACGTCGTGATGAATCCTTATATTTCAGAAATGCAAGCTGTATCGCTCAGAAGTGATTTCGAAGATATCGTTGATTTTTCCGTCATCGACGATCATGCATTTATCGTAAGATGGAAATCTCATGTGACAATCAACGATGAAGGAGAAGAGGAGAATAAGGTACAGTACGGAGCATTTAAGAAGACGCTTTACATTCGTCCGTTACCGAGATTTGTTTATCAATATTTTTCAGACGGAAATAAAATCGTCGAAGATGACCGAGATCCTTTAACTTATCAAAATAATTCTTTGTGGGCCCAAAATTTTACGACTCATTGGGCAGGAAATTACATCGTCAGTGTAGGTCCGTATATTTTTAATGGGTTTGATGATCATTGCATATCCTTTATTCGTAATCCGAATCATTATCAGCCGTTGAAGTGTTTGGTTGAAAAAGTAACGGTTATGCTGAAAGACAGTTGCGACGCCATATTTAACGATTTTAAAACGGGAAAATTGGATCTGTGTTTTTTAACACCGAATCATAGGGAAGGTTTTAAGGAGTTCATGCGTTCCGCTGCTTATCGAACTCAGGTAGAACAAGGGGCAGCCGTTAAAGAAATAGTGAGTGCGGATAACGGATATTGTTATATCGGATGGAATCTCCAAACAGTATTTTTTGAGAGTACTAAGGTTAGACAGGCATTGAATATGCTCATAGATAAGGATAGGATCATTGAGCAAATATTTAATGGATATGCCTATGCGATTACCGGTCCTTTTTCATTGTTCTCTCCTTCATATAATTCGGATATTGAGGATTGGTGTTTTTCCCCGGAAGAGGCCGAAAGATTATTGGAAGATGAGGGATGGATCGATACCGACGGAGATGGGATACGGGAAAAGGAAATAGAAGGAGTCAGAGTGCCCTTCAAGTTTAACTTATGTTATTTTGTTCAAAGCGGTTCTTCCAAAGCTTTGGTTGAACAAATATCCATGTCTCTGCGATCGGCAGGTATCGATTGTCGTATTTTAGGATTAAGCATGGCCGATTTATCCAAGAAATTCGAAGATAAAAGTTTCGATGCTTTATCAATGGGGTGGTGTATGGGCCCTCCTCCCGAAGATCCGAGAGCCCTATGGCATTCCGAAGGAGCTTATTTGAAAGGGTCCGCCAATATGGTCGGATTCAGTTGTCCTGAAGTCGATGCTCTGATCGATCGATTGACTTATGAATACGATAGGACTAAACGTAAGCAAATCTATTATCGACTCCATGAAAAAATTCATGAAGAATCTCCCTATACTTTCTTGTGTTCCCGTAAAACCACAATTGTTTACAGAGACTACGTAAAAAATATTTTCGTCCCTAAGATTAGAAAAGATCTTATACCCGGAGCCGAAGATCAAGAAATCAACTATACCATTTTGTGGATAGATAGGAGAGAATAGGATTGTTAAATTATTTTTTAAAAAGAATTCTTTTGCTCCCGGTGACGTTATGCGTCATCATTCTCGTTAATTTCATTATCCTTAATTTTGCTCCGGGAGACTCTTGCGAAGATAAAGGGGGGGACTTTTTCGGGGAGGCCGGAAAATCAGATAGAATGAAAATTTATAAGGGACCGGATAGGCACCTTCTTTTTAGGGAGCATTACGGTTTGACTCTACCCATTCTTTTTAATAATTACCCGGCCATATCCCACGCCCAAGTAAAAAAAGCGATTTCCGATTTGAAAAAATCAAAAGATAACCCTGCGGCAACTAAAGTTTCTTTTTCGGAATTGAGAGTGCGATGGGGTGATCGGGCTCGATACATAATGCCGATATTATTGTTTGAAGCAAGTAATGCATCGGCTTCTTTAGCCTATAGAAGTATTGCCGCCGACCTCTTTATCAGGGGCGGTTTAAAATCGGGAATAACGGGCTTTAATTTAACTCCTGAGCAAATTTGTTATAATCGTGAAGTGTCGGAAGATGGCGCTTTATTATTAAAATTACTAAGCCGAGAAGGAGAAGATCTCGAATCTTTCGAAAAACGTTATCAGGCGTTGAGGGAATGGTTTGATAAAAAGGGCGGATATAACGCCTTTGTTTTTAAAGGGGTCAAGAAATATAAAATCTTTTTTTTCGAAACTCGCCTTTGCCGTTATTTATCGAAGATTGTTCGTTTGGATTTCGGTTCGTTAAGATCGGATACCAATAAACCGGTCATTGATGAGGTTACGAAAAGAATTAAGTATTCTTTGCTTCTTTCGGTGTTACCTATGTGTTTCGTTTTTGTATTATGTCAGATTTTCGGCATGATCATGGCTGTTTATCGAAATAAGTGGCCGGATCATATTCTTAACATTTTATTTCTGATCCTGTTTTCGGTTCCCGTGTTCGTAGCTGTTCCTTGGATGATCGAAAACTTTGCTATTAATAAGACAATCCCTTTTACGAACATACCGGTGCCTTATGCCGATTTATATTCTTCCAAGGAAATTTTCGATCAACTTTCATCGTTCGGAAGACTTATCGATATAGTGACTCATTGCGTATTTCCGTTCATTGCCGTGAGTTACGGAGCCTTTGCTTCACAATCAAGATTTTCGCGTAGTATATTTTTAAATCTTTTGAAACAGGATTATGTAAGAACGGCCGTTGCCAAGGGATTACCAAAATTGGATATTCTCGTGAAACATGTTGGAAGAAACGCGGCTATTCCTCTAGTGACTTCATTGGCTTCTTCTTTAGGAGCTATTTTAGGGGGAGCTTTAGTTGTAGAGACATTATTTGAAATTAACGGGTTCGGGAGATTTTTTTATCAAGCCGTACTAGACCGCGATCATAACGTTATTTTATTTTCCGTTCTGGCGGGTTCTTGCTTGTCTTTACTTGGTTATCTTTTGGGGGATCTTAGTTATGCGTTGTTGGATCCGAGAATTCGTCCCGATCAGCGCTATTAGGAAGGAGTTGGAAAGATATGGATAGCAGACACTCTTTCTTTAAGTCTTTTTTTTCTAGATTTAAAAAGAATCGAGCGGCTTTCGGAGCTTTGCTCGTTTTCATAATATTATCTTTAATAGGTGTATATGCTCCTTTCTTTGCTTGCAGCAAGCCTTTTATAGTTCGATGGGGAGGAGAATATTATTTTCCTTTTCTCAGATTTTTGTTTTTTAAAGGCTTCTATACAAAGCCTTTAGATCTATTTTTTAACGTATTCATGTTTGTTTTGCCTTTGATGATAGCCGGATTACTAATTTTAAGTAAAAAATGGCATAGACAAACATGGTTGGGCATTTCTGTCTTTTTGCAATTATTCTTTTTTTTATTAGTAAATGCGGGAGTTGTTAAAAATCCGGGAGAAAATGAAATTTTACAAAAACTCAGGACCGAAGAGATCAACGAATTAATGGCTGATAATAAGGATAGAGAGGAATTAATCGTCTTGCCGGAAGATTTTCGTACGTGGGAGTTCGAAAAAAAATTTATCAGTAATTACAACCGTCTCGGTCTCGTACTGAAATCGATCTCTAAAAATCTTAGACACGATAATTTACAAAAATATACCGTAGCTTTCGAAACGAAAGAAAACAGACCCTTACCGACCTTGAAATTTCTCGATGATAAACACGATCGGGCAAAACTTCGACGTTTACATAAAACATTAGCCAATTTGGAGTCTTCTTACGAGGATCATTTGTTGAAATGGGAGATCGCTTCCGCTAAATATACGCCTTATTTGATGGCTTTAGCCAGAGCCGAACATGAACATAAATTATCTTATGTTTTTCCCTCCGACAAAATTGACGACAACGCACGTGTTTTAAATGATATTCTTAAAGTGTCGGAATCCGTAAAACAAGAGGTCATTTTTCATAGAAAAATTTTAGAAGAGTACGTCAAAACAAAAAGTGCCGTTGCTTTTATAGAAGATAAATTGGTTTGGCTGAATGACGCTTCAGCTGATTGTAGGATTATATTGAAACCGTTTTTTCGGTTACATCATTGGGAAGAAGACACGGGCATGTCAGGAGATGTTAACAAGTATTTGCCTTGGTGGGAGATGAGTCGTGCCAACGGTCGCGATCTCGTGGCTTCTTTGTTATTCGGAATAAGAATTTGCTTAGTCGTCGGATTTCTTGGCGTAACGGTATCTTTAATCATAGGTATTGCTATCGGTTTAATCTCCGGTTACTTCGGAGGTTGGGTGGATATTATCGGATCTCGCTTTGTTGAAATATGGGAGACAATGCCGGTATTGTTTATTTTGCTTTTGCTGATTTCGATTTCTCAGATTAAATCTTTATTTGTTAATACGTTGGTTTTGGGTTTGTTCGGGTGGACAGGATTTACCAGATATGTCAGAGCGGAAGTTTTAAGAGAAAGGGAACTACCTTATGTTCTGGCTTCAAAGAGTATGGGTTATAGTCATTGTAATATTATGCTGTTTCAAATTTTACCGAACGTCTTCAGTTGCATCATAGCTCTTTTCCCCTTCACGATGATGGCAACAATCAGTAGTGAAGCGGGGCTTACTTTTCTGGGGCTTGGAGAAGAAAATACTACGTCGTGGGGTGCTCTGATGCGTGAGGGAGTGAATTCCTTTCCTTCGGAAAGCTATTTGTTATGGCCACCTGCAACCTTATTAACAATTTTACTGATTGCCATTGCTGTAACCGGAGACGGTATTAGAGATGCTCTTGATCCTAGACTGAGAGATTAAGAATACGGAATTTTTATCGGTAATGAGATCTGAAATCCGATAAACAAGTTTTGAGAATTGCGGTTTTAAGAAAACCTTCGGATTATTGAAAGGAAATTGTTTTTTTTTCATATAGTCAAAACATAGGTCGATGTAAGAAAAAATCGAAGCGACTATTAAGAGGTTATCTTAATCGATTCTTATCCGGTTTCAGTAACCGGTTGAACATGAGGTACTGAAGATAGAAACAGACCCATGACATGCTTGATAAGGTTTGAGACAATAAGAACGATGTTTCAATCCGAATCTATAAAGATGCCTTATAACTTAGCTCGTTGCCTTAAAATTCAACCGTTCGAATTTGGCTTTGGAAACGGGTTTCCCCTGATGGTACCATTCTTTTTTTAGGGTTCCTTGATTGTAGATCTTACGAGTTCCATGCAGCTGATTGTTTTTCCAAGAAACTTCTTCTACAATTTCGAATTTATCGTTATAACGAATCTCCATACCTTTTCGTATCCCTTTAACAAAAGGAATATCGGCAACACGGTGTCCGTTTTTAAAAACGAAAGTAACTCCGTCTTGTATGCCGTTACGCCATTCTTCAAGAGTATTGGGAATACCTCCGAGGAAAAAAGTCTGTCTGATGCCGTGAATCACGCCGTTTTGATACTGTGTGACTGAGGCAGGGTCTCTATTCGGATAATAAGACGTCTTACGAACCAAAGAACCTTGGTTAAAAGCTTCTTCCGATAAGAGTTCGCCTTGGGCGGAATAACAAGGACGTATGCCCTCACCGTCGACGATGTGAACTTTCTCTCCGACGGGAGTTATATAAGTTCCGCTTATCAATTTTCTATCGGAAAAAGTTTCCGTAATGAAAGGAGGAGTATGTGCAATGTCATCGTCTTTCCAACTTGAAATGATTATCGACCCATCACTGTTGAAAATTTCTTCTTGTTTGGGTAATCCGTTAATGAAGAAATGGCGACGTGAAAGTAAAACGCCATGTTCATATTGTTCTCTTAAAGCAATAGTTGCGGAATGAGGGTAAGAAACGATGACTTCTCCATTCAACAGCCCTTGGAAATAGGATTCGCTGACGGTTGTTCCGTCTTTTAAGAGTTTAGTGATACTACCGTCTTTCCCCCGACGGATCCATTCGTCTCTTGAAATAATAATACCGTAACTATGCCGATAAACTTCTTTAATCGCCTGATCACTGCGAATAGCGGCATCGCTGACTGAGAAGAAAGTTAAAAATATTAAAAAACCGAATAACAATTTCATTTTTAAACTCTTTAAAATCAAAAGCAATTTCTTTGGGAAGTATTTTCCCGACACAATATTACTACCGTCGGTCATAAACCTCAATCCATGTTGAGTTTTATAGATTTTTTAATAGCAAATCAATAACTATTTGTTTTTGTAACTTCGATATGTTTAGAAGCGTGTTTCAATCGCAAGTCGGAAATTGTTTTAAAATCTTGTCTTCGGATAATTTGTTAAGGAGAGCGGACATTAGTTTTTCATATTCGTCATCGATTTCTCGAGCGGATAAATTTCCGGACAAACTTCTATAGGTCATTGTTAAAGTAACGTTTTTCCACTCGTTCCCGACAATAAAGTCATCGCAATAAATGTCTTTAATTCTAATGGACTCCAAAAGAGGAGATAGTTGTTTGTTTAAAAAGGCGATTATTTTTTTCACCGGGTAATCATTGGTGACCGATAAAGTCACATCTCTCGTTGATCCCGGAAATTCGGAAATCGGTTGCATGATTTTATTTTTCGGTGCCTTAACGAAAGGTTTAATTAAACACTCGAAAAAGAACACTTCTTGTTTAATGTTCGGAATCAATAGAAATTCGGGATGTATCGAACCGATTTTCCCTAAGCGATTCTTTCCTATACGAATATCCGCTTGTTGGTAAGGGTGAAAGTATTCGTATTGAGAAGGAATGAAATCAGGAGTCAATGCATATTTATCGAATATATTTTCTACGATACCTTTCAGTTCGAAAAAATCAGTTTTTAAGTTTTTGCGGTTCCAACTTTCCGGATCTTTCAGACCGGTGATCAGAAGCGCAAAACTTTCCTCTTCGATAAAGTTCGAATTGATTTTTTTATAGACTTTTCCGATTTCGAAACAACGAATTGTCGAAGCGTTCCTATGAATGTTAAAAGCGGTTGACCGTAATAAACCCGGAAGCAAACTTGGTCTTAAAAACATTGAACTTTTGGATGTCGAGATGGTAACGAGATTTTCGTCTCGGTCCTCTTTATTAATAAGCTCCGTTTCATCTTGTTTTAATAAATCACAAGTATAAAATTCATAAAATCCTTGGGCAACCATATAAGACCTTAGGTCTTTTTTTGTTTCCCAAAGAGACGGCGGATAAAGTTTCGCATTCTTTGAGGTATCGGGTTCATTATTGTTCGGCAGTCCTATGATTTTGGATATTTCCTCAATCAAATCCACTTCTTCGTTAATATCATGCCGATAAGAAGGTGCTCTAACCGTTAATTGTTCATCGGAGGTTTGAATAACTTCAAAATTAAGTCGTCGGAATATATCGGCGGTTTCGTTACAGGTGAGGGCCGAATCAAGTAAGACATTCATTTTTCGGTTTCGAAAAATAATTGTCTTATTTTCGGTTAAATTTGATTTTTTCGTTTCTATGGCTTTAATTTTGATTTCGGGGAAATTTCGAGAGAGCCAAGAAAGAGCCATCTTCATGGCTTGCAAAGGCAGTTCCGGGTCCGTTCCTCTGGAAAATCTATAGGAAGCATCGGTATACAGTTGAAGATAATTTTCAGTAAATCGAATGTCTTTCTTAAAAAAGTAGGCACTCTCTAAAACCACGCGATTCGTTGTGCTTGTAACGGAGGAATCTGCAGCGCCCATGATACCCGCTATTGCCAAAACGTGAAAATCGTCCTCTACAACCACGGTCCCGGGTTTTAAAACGACTTTTTTGTCGTTCAATAACGTAACGGATTGAGGTTCACGAATTTTATTCACCCTTAAAGATAGAATATCAACACGTGAAGCGTCGAAAGCATGCATCGGTTGACCGGTAACCGACATAATGAAATTGGTGATGTCAACAATAGGGTTTACCGATTTTATTCCGAAATAACTTAATAAGTCCTTCAGTTGTGAAGGAGATTCTTGATTAGGAATGTCGTCTATTTGCGCAGCTACGTAAAAAGGACATGCATCGGCTTCTTGTTCCGCTAGGCTTTTTTCATGAATTTCGGGTAATTTTTCGTCAATCGATAAGAAATCCGGAACGGAAAACGTATTGTTTATTAAAGGAGCTATTTCTCGAGCCAAGCCCATAAGAGAACAGCAATGACCGAGATTGGGAGTTAAAGCGATTTCGATTATCGGATCTCCGATTAAAAGAGAATAGTCTTCACCTAGAGGCGTATCTTCCGATAATTCCATAATACCTGAAGAAGTTTCTGAATCGGGGAATAACTCTTCGAAGGAACACAACATGCCTGCTGATTCGATACCTCTGAGTTGCGTTTTTTTGATAATTAAAGGGCTTTGATTGATTCTTAAAACGGCTCCTGGTTTGGCAAAAGCAGTTATTAAACCCGGACGACAGTTCAAAGCCCCACAAACGACAGTATGATTGTCGATCCCGTCGAATACAACGGCAATCTTAAGTTTGTCGGCATTGGGATGAGGGGTGACTTCAACAATGCGAGATGTAAACACGTTTTTAAAATCGACATTATTTTTTAGAGAAATTGTTTCTATTTCGATGCCGATTTGTTCGCAAGCTTTGATTATGTTTGAAAACGAAGGAGAAACGGAAAAACACTTTTGTAACAATTTCAATGGAATGAGCATATAATTTCCAAAATGATTTTCAGCATGGAATTTTACGATTACTATTTTATACTTACAAGATATTTTAAGTTATATAGCCGTAATTGATTTAGGAGAATTCGATGGCGTTTTTTAATAAAACGAGTTGGTGGAAGCAAGGATTGGTTCTTAGTTTTTCCTTGAATATACTTTTTTTATTTTTATTTTATTTCGTTATATTTCGTCGCGGAATCATTTATTCCGGGTTGTGTTTTAATACGGTCACGATTTGCGATCAAGAACGAGAACATTCTTATGAATATACCAAGTATCTTAAGGAGTTAAAGTTTGATGAGCTGTTATCTTTGTTGCCGTCATCGGAAATGCTGGACGGCCATCGTATTAAAGATTTGTCTTTAGGTCTTCTTTTTTCGGAACATTTTTTGGATATCGGTAGCGCCCTAAACGGGCCTGTGACTTTTTTGAGATCCGAATCGGAAGGTGATCATTTTTACATCCCTCAAAATCTTTCTGATGAGGATTTTATAAAAATCGCAAAATTTTGTCGGGAAGAAAGATATCCTTACACAACACGAGGATTGTTTCGTTTGTTATCGGAATCTTTGAAATCGGGAATTGTTGAGGAGCGATTATTTTTTCGGTTTCTCAATTCAAAAGAATTTATATTTTTCCGATCTTTGATGAGTTCCGGATCTTCGGAAATTTCTCCGGGCACTTTGATGAGAATAGCCGTGGACGGTGGTAGCGAATTATTTTTTGAAACTTGTTCCTACGATAACTTAAGGAAAGGCCTTTCGGAAGATACAGGCAGAAGAGCTCGATTTTCTTATTTGGAAAAAGATCTCGTTCTGGCAGTCGATCTTTTCTTAGATGCCGATTGGTTCTTCATTACGAATGAAGCTTCCGATGAAACAGTCCTTAAGATTTTAAGGCTTTTGAACGGATTGCATCCTAAAACGGATATATTCTTGGATCGCATCATGGCTTCATGTCGCGGAAATCAAGTAAAAAACATGGCTCGATGTCTCCAATCGTTTTATAGTAGATAGGTAAGCTTGATCAGAGATTATTAAATACGATTCAGGATTCGATGTCGGTTTTTTTGCGGTTTTCATTGCTAAAAGAAATAGATTCCTCCAAAGACATTGAAGGGACAACGTCAAGTCCTCCTGAACTCCAAGGCCCGCATTTCAGGATTCTTTTAAGGATTAAAAAAGTCCCTTTAAATAGACCTTTTACGGAAAGGGCTTGGACGGCGTATTCGGAGCAAGAAGGAAAAAATCGACAATGATGAAGTAGGAAAGGGGAGATCAATCGTTGATAGGCGCGAATCGTAATGATGAATATTTTTGTCATATTAGGTGAAACAGATCTCTTAAAAGGGCGATAGCTACTTCGATAACGATTAGGCAAATAATAGTCCATTCTAAAGATGATGAATATTGTTGATGCAGCTGATTGTTCAGGATACTTAATAAATCTCCCAAAATCGTTAATTTATGATTAAGAACGCTGGTTCTGGGAGCAATATCGAAACAGGCAAAAACGTCTCTGTATATAGGTTGTTTGTCCGGGTGTTCCCAAAAGAAGTCAGGTTCATCCAAAATATCCGATTGAAGATTAACGAGAGCCTTATCGATGAACAACTTTCCTATTTTTTTTGATATGGCCTTACGAGACAGAAAAATTTTACCTCTGAGAGCCAAGTCTCGTGGTAACTGTTTTGAGTTTTCGATGGTCTGATTAATGGTCCCCTCGAAAACCGTTAATTTAGCGGATTGTGCCAAACCGAACGATACAGCCATTTTCGTCAGAAAAGAATTGTCCGATAAAATCAGCCGATCTCGACGAATGTTAACCGAGGTTTCATAGGAATAGTTATAGAGATCGGTTTCCGGATGCGGATTGATTTCCGGCGAGGCGGGTAGAATGGCCTGTAGTATGCATATTTCTTCGGCTTCTTTCCAGGACCAAAATACGGCAACACCGAAAGTAAAAAAGAAAGCCAGAGGAGTTTCTCCATCGATATGATCGGGCCCGATGATTCGTACGGCTTCTCGAAACAATACGGTGTCGTAGTCGCTTTTCAATAAATGAAATAGGACATGGAGATTATAGGACGAGGAGGTACAATAAGCGGAACAACGCATAAATTAAAAAAAAATATAGATACGGAGACTGCATTATGTGTGTTGTACTATTTTTTTTCCATTAAGAGAATTTTTTCTTGAGATAAACCGTAAGGAGATTTAACCTCATTCGCTTAGTGTTAATGCGGGAGTGGCGGAATCGGTATACGCGCTATCTTGAGGTGGTAGTGGAGAGATCCTTGGGGGTTCGAGTCCCCCCTCTCGCATTTTATTATTTTCTCAGTGGTCTTTTTTTTTGGATTGATCTAGAAGAGTTGCATGTCGTTTTACGGTAGAATCATATGGCCATGCGTGATTTCGTCTTTTCAATCGTCTTATTTTCATTTTGGTTCTCTACAGCATTTGCAACAACGCCTCATGATACGAGTATTCAAAGTTTTTCAGGTAAGAGCGAATTCTATACGGAGGAGATGGATTTTTCCGGCATATATCCTCATCTGGAAAATATTAATATTGATGCTACAAGAAAAAAAAGAGTCGAATTGAATTTATCCGGGTCTTATCCGGTGCTTAAAACGGTGTTTTATAGAGGAAGTTTTGGTACTTTGGCAGTTAATGCCTGCGGAGATCTTCCTGTTTTGGAAAACGCTTCTTTTTTGTGTTCTTCCTGTCATTTATTACTGGATCTGTCCGGACAGTGGTCTAAATCGGCTTCAATTACCGTAAAAAATGAAAATGAAGATATTCGATTGATCTTTCCTGCGGATATAGGGGTGATTGTCCGCACGACTACCGGTTTGAAAGGAAAGGTTTCATCGGCC
Source organism: Victivallaceae bacterium (assembly GCA_036659455.1). Taxonomy (NCBI): domain Bacteria; kingdom Pseudomonadati; phylum Lentisphaerota; class Lentisphaeria; order Victivallales; family Victivallaceae; species Victivallaceae bacterium. Next base: position 545,164 of record JAVXCN010000001.1, on the reverse strand, counting down.
ATGGGGTTTCGAAAGGTTAGCGGTTCTTGGAATAAAAAAATGTTCGTTAATGATAAGTATCCGGATGCTTCGGTAAGACTGACCGTTGATATCGTGACGTGCGGTAAAGGATCGATTTTCTTGGCTCAGAAATGACGGAGGGTTATTCAAGAACGGTATTGAATAAAAAAGAAATTTTTTCAAATAGGGTAAATCCGCATTTACACAACTCGCTCAGTTTTTCGAAGCTTTTGCACGTAACTAAGGTTTTAAGAAAAATTTCTTCGTGTTTGCTAAAGACTACGGAAAGAGCATGTTTGTGTTCCGAACAAAGTATTTGTCCTTTGTGTCTAAAAACCGAATCGTCTATCGGTTGACCGCAAATTGAACATGCGTCGGAGCAATCTAAAATTCCATCGTGCTGCATAATCTTTAATCGAAAAAATGCCAACAGAAAATTCGGATCCGGAAAAGTTTCCAGTTTGTGAAGGCAATTATGAAGAAGAGAATAAATGCCCGGTATGGGCTTTCCCGGCCATTGGGTGTCGAGAATGGCCTGTCGCATTTTATCTGCTGCCGAAAGTTTTTCAAAATCGTTTCTTAAAAATAAATGACTGTTGAAAAAATTACTTTCTAATAGTTGTCCCATATTATTTTTATGTCTTTGAAAAGTATAGGAACCGAAGGTTAAGGAATCTAAGTTTCCTCGGTGAGGGGATTGATAATTCAAGCCGCCTTTCACGAATACATTGACTAATTCTCTAGCGGTTATGAGTGTAATAACGCAGTCGACTTCGGCACAAGGAATGCTTTTAAGAACGATACCTTTAACGAAGAACAGCATAACTATCTCTGATTTTAAGTAAATTATGAAAGGTCGGAAGACCGCTTCGAAAAACGAAAGTACGTTTTTGGGGGTTTAAAACACCCATTAATATATCGGTTCCGTTACAGAGAATAATAACAGGAGCTTTTATATATGTATTATAAGAAATAATCTGAAGAAGAGCTTTTTTATTGAGTTTGTGCGCTTTACATTCGCCTAAGATCAAGGGACGAAGAAAGTCTCCTTCCGGAGAAAAAACAAGAAGATCAATGCGCTTTTTGGCCATATCGGGAGGCACGCCTTTCGATGAAACATTTAAGGAATGCAATGTTTTTTCTACTGCAAATAAATGAGCCGGATATTCAAGATCCCGGATCATGAATTTTATGAGAGTTTGCCGAATGCCTTCTTCCGGTGTTAAGGTTGTTGCCTTTTCACGAATGGGATCGACAATTCGATATCGTTTCGATTGTGACATGCCGTTCTCCGAATCAACTCAGAGAGAAATATCCTTCGGATTCAATAATTCCGTAATTTCCGTCGCCGATTCGATATATGATTTTAATTTTTCTGTCGTCTTCACCGAAAAATAACATGGTCGGGTCCGATCCGACTTCCATCTGCATTATAGCTTCTTCTTGAGTAAAGGTCTTTACTTTCATTTTTTGTCGAGAAACAATCTTATGATGAGGGCAAAGTCGACCGATGGTTTTAAGATAAACGAATCCGTTATCGGTTTCCGTAATAGGGAGTTCCGGAATATCGTAATCGTCGATTGCGTTTTCATATTCGAAAGACGGTCTTTGTTTGTGTTCCTTGTGTTTTTGTTTGCAGTGTCGGTCTACGGAATCGTGAACTTTATGGAAAGCTTCGATGACGGCCGTATACACGTTTTCATGAGAACTTGTGGCTTTAAAGGACTCCTGTCCCTCGGATGCGACTATCTTAACTGAAACAAGATTCTTTTGTTGAGAGATTGCGACGTGGATATGACGAATCCTTAAGAGAAAAAGTTTTTTGCTTTTTTCTTCAATAAGGCGTTTCAAAGGTTTCGATACAGGAAACCGTCGACCCACAATATCCAGTTGAGTATTAGGGGGCTCACTTCCGATATCCTTAGGAAAAATTTTCGATTTTTTAGACAAAGATTCGCATTTTCGAGCCGATTTTTTCATAAACATCCCTTTTTACAAATAAAAAAACGAGCCATTCGTTATCAAAGATTTTAAAAAGAATCGGAATTATATACAAAAATATTTTTAATTCGCACCGAAGAGGGCTCGAACCTCCAACCATCCGGTCCGAAGCCGGATACTCTATCCAATTGAGCTATCGGTGCTTAGGTAGAAATTTTCTCGGAAACCAAAAAAACCGAGAGGTACATGGTAATGCCGATTTATAATTAATAACAACAGTATTTTGGAATGAACACGACTTATATCAGATAAGCAAATCTTCTGCCGATATTATGTCCGTAGAACTGAGAATTACGGATCGTTCTATGACATTGGACAGTTCGCGTATATTCCCCGGCCAAGAATATTTGCATAGTTTTTCTACGGCACTCCGGGATAATCGTTTTAAGGACTTTTCATGGGATTGACGAAAGTCTTTTAAAAAATGTTCGGCCAGAGGAAGAATATCTTCTTTACGTTCTCTTAAAGGAGGGATGGAGAGCGAGATAACATTTAATCTATAGTAGAGATCTTCTCTGAATATTTTCTCTTGAAGAGCTTGCTGCAAATTCCTATTCGAAGTGGCCAGAATACGAATATCTACGGATATTGTTTTCGTGCCTCCTAAATGTTCGAATTCTTTTTCTTGTATAGCTCTTAATAATTTGGCTTGTAAAGGGACCGGCACTTCAGTAATTTCGTCAAGAAGAAGAGTTCCTTTATCAGCCAGTTCGAATCTTCCCGGTTTTTTATTTAAAGCTCCGGTAAAAGCTCCTTTTTCATGTCCGAAAAATTCCGATTCCAACAAAGTTTCCGGGATAGCTGCACAATTGATTTTGATATAAGGATGCATGGATCGCGGAGAAGCTTCGTGAATGAATTTCGAGATCACCTCTTTCCCGGACCCGGATTCTCCGTGAATGAAAATATTGGCATTGCTCAAAGCGGCTTGTTTAGCCGTAATTAAAACACTTTGCATTTTAGGACTTTCGGAAACAAACGGATAGTCATTGCTGCCGATTTCCGTATTGATATCGTCGTTTTGATGAAATGAAGCATGTTCTTCCGCTTTTTTAATGAAAGTCAACAGAGTTTCAGGAGAGAAAGGCTTTGTTATGTAATTAAAAGCTCCGTGCTTTACAGCAGCTACCGCATTTTCTATCGTGGCAAAAGCCGTAATAACGAGTATTGAAATGTGAGAAGACCTTGCTCGGACTGCTCTGATCACGTCCAAACCGGACCCGTCTTCGAGATTCATATCCGTGATGACCAAATCGAATTTTTTTTTGGAAATAAGTTTTTTGACGTCTTTATATTGAGATACCGTTTGTACTGCGTACCCGTATTTTTTCAGTAAGGTTTCCAAAAAATCTCGAATAAGGGGTTCATCATCTACAACCAAAATGGACTTGATTTTCATGTTATCCGGGAAGTTTAATGATAAATGAAGTTTGTTCGGTCATTGATTTGACGACAATGTTACCACCGTGCATTCGTATCACTTTCAAAGATTCTGCCAAACCCAATCCGTTCCCATCAGGTTTAGTAGTGAAAAAAGGAACGAACAATTGATTGATCTTATCTTGAGGAATGGGGTCTCCTTCATTGGTAATGATAATGTCACCGTCATTCGTAAGAGTGATGACGATAGTTTTATTCGGTAATGAAGCTTCGAAAGCATTTTTTATCAAATTCCATAGAACGGATTGAAAACGATCTTTATCGATCGATCTTACGACGGTAGGATTTTCGATGTTAAAAAACAGTCGCCCGGAAGAAAAAGGAGCTTCAAAAAGAGGAAGAAGTTTTGTTATGAAATCACAGATATTCGTAGGATAAAGAGTTAATGAGGGAATGTGGGTATATTGCAACATGGATGAGACTAGATAATTGAGAGATCGTGTACCCTCGATTACCGAGCGAATCATTTTTTTATGCCTGGGATTCAGCAATTCTTCTTCTAAAATTCCTGCGAATCCTTCGATACCGGTTAAAGGATTTCTGATTTCATGAGCTAAAGTCGCTACCATTTGACCCAATTCTGCTATGCTCTTGTATTTTTCCAGAGATTGTTCCAGTTGTTTATAGGAAGACCGATCTCGAATTAAAATGAACAATCCGTTTTCGTATGAACGTACAAAAACTTCAACGTCTTTTGTTTCGTAATGATTGGAAAAAGTAAGACAAAAAGTTTTGGGTTTTTCCGGATTTTTAAGCATTTGACTGACGGAAAAACCGAATAGATCATCTTTAAAAAAATGAGAAAAATGATAATCTTTGGTTTCTATCCCAGTAGGAAGATCCAAAATTGCTCTGGCAGCGGCATTGCAAACGAAAATACGCTCGGCATGATTGATTAACAAAATACCGTCCGGAATAAGAGAAATGACATTTTCCGTTTCTCGATGAGAGATTTGAAGACGGTTCTTAAGGAGATCGACTTTTTCCTTAAGATTTTGTTGTAGACGTTCGATTTCAACTGCATTATGAAAAAGTTTAGAAACATTATCATTGAGATTGAGCAATTCTTTGTTCATAGGACCGTAATTCTCTTTTCCTTTCAAGATAATTTAAGGAATCAAGTTCTAGGATTCTAGAGACGATTTGCTTAATATCATCGATTTCGTTTGTGACTTCCTGTGAAATTTCGGTAAAGCCTTCTTTAAACGATTGCAATCGCTCATCGATATCTTCAATGCAGGATAAAAGGACTTTTTTTTGTTTAAGTACGCTTTCCCATTCGCTGACGGATAAAAGACTTTCGGTTTCCGTAAGATCAAGGAAAGATTCAAACAAACCTTTTTTCTTTTTTAAAAGCTGCAACAATTTGTTTTCTTGCATAAGGATCTATCCGAAAGAAGGGATTCTTTCTCTAAAAATAACTACTGCAAGTTTTATGGCAATATGAAAAAGGAAAAGATTGGGAAATTTCGACCGAAGGAAAATCAAAAAACCTTGCCGGTGATCGGACTCGAACCAACACCTTATTACTAAGAATAGATTTTGAGTCTATCGCGTCTACCATTTCGCCACACCGGCAAAGGAGAAAAAAGGGTAGATCTTTTAGTATTAATAACGCAAATAGTTTTGAATATTTTCGGAGTTAATTTCGATGGGACACAATTTATCCCTATCGTATAGAACTTCCATGGTAGTGCATAAAGATTTTTCTTTATCGATGCATGTGCAGACGAAGACTTCTTTATTGAATAGTTGAAGGTCTTCTTGATTGAAATTCGTATATTCGGGACACGTGCGATAAGCAGGATGTACGGCATAATAACGTTTAATGATTCGGAAAAGCTTTTCTGTAGAAAGATCTATCGTTTTAAACGTGACCGCCGCTCCGATCAGATGTTTGGAAGTTAAGTCCGGGGATTCGGGGTTAAGATGTTTTTTATGATTAGGACAACTGTGACCTTCAGTAATAGTGACTTTTACTCCGGATTTTTTGATGATATAATTCAGTAGATCAATCAAACAGGGGTAAACGAACTCTTTATTATCTCTGAGCGGTAAGCCGTGTTCGAATATTCCCTTACAATCGAAGGTATTGTTTGCAAAGTCGCCTTTCCCTTTACATCTAAAAGATTGTTTGGTTACGGAAGGAATGACTTTTTCCATATACTCCCGATGGGGATAATTCGGAGGAGAACGTTTTTGGGATTCAGGTAGAAAAAAAAATCGTCCGGTTTTTTGACCGATAATTGAATAATGAGATATATATTTTTTTTTGCCGTGTTGCGGATGGCAAGCCGTCATACAGCAAAGACACGCTATCAGTATGAACACTTTCATTTTATAAGCCGTCTCTTTATGAAAAAGATGCTTAATGCTATCATTCCGGGCGATTCCACTGGGATTTCATTCGGTTATAAGAGTAACGGGTAGGGAATTTGTGTCGATTGTTTTATCTCATTACGATCTCTTTTTTTTTGATTGTGACGGTCTTTTGATAGATTCCGAAAAGGTTCATTATGAAGCTTTTTTAAGTGCCTTCGCTTTTTTCGGATTGCCTTATGATTTGGATTATCTTGAACACCGTCGGCTTGTAGGCAAAGATCTGGAAGCCTTAAAAGCTTACTTGGTTTCTCGAGTTCCTGAAGTTAATGAATTTTGGGATGATTTATATCTAAAGAAACATCATACGTATATCGATTTGGTTGCAAAAGATTGTATTGATTTGATGCCTGGAGTTCCTGAAGTGTTGGCTTGTCTTAAACGGTTGGACAAGAAAGCGGTTGTCGTTACTAATGCTTCCCGTCCCATCGCACGAAAATTAATGCAAAGATATCCTTGTTTGAGTGAAATGGATTGGGTAACTCGAGAACTTTATTCGCGACCGAAACCGGCGCCCGATGCTTATATGTATGCGTACGATCGTTTTTATTGCAAGGGGATGCGTGTGATCGGATTTGAAGATTCCGTTAAAGGATTAAGTGCTCTTTCCAAAATTACTGCCGTAGCGGTATTCGTTAATGCCGTCGATGATATCGAATTACCGGTGAATGCCATTCACATTGCTTCTTTGAAAGAACTTGTTTTGGAATGAAAATTTAATAAAGCACTTGATGTAAGAATAAGCCTTTTGCGGGAGCCGTTTCGGCGGCGTGGATGCGGTTGCCGGTATTCATGATGTCTCGTATCTGTTTCGGTTTCATTTTATGTTTGCCGATTTCAATTAGAGTGCCGGTAATATTGCGGACCATTTTGTATAAGAATCCGTTGCCGGAAAATTCGAAAATAACGTCTTCGTCTTGTTCTTGAATTTCGAGTTTGTTGATATTTCTAACGGTGGTTTTATAAGTACGCCCACTATTTGAAAAAGAAGCAAAATCATGTTCCCCGATTAAGAAGGAAGCCGCATTTTGCATAGCCTTAAGATCTAAAGGATAAGAAATTGCATGTCGAAAAGGTTCAAGAAAGGGACTCGGTTTTTTTCTTTTAGTGATGTAATAACGATAAATTTTTCCCTTTGCGGAAAATCGTGCGTGAAAATCATCCGTTATCGGATCAAGTGCCCGAATGGTGATGTCTTTGGGTAGTAAAGCGTTTAAGGAATTTCGTAGTTGTAGATGAGATAGCTCTTTTTTCGGCTTGGGAAGAGTAATATGGGCTGTTTGCCCTACCGCGTGTACCCCTGCGTCCGTTCGCCCCGATCCGATGACGATTATTTTCGAACGAAAAATTTTGGATAGAGCTTTTTCCGTTTCCTCTTGAATCGTAGGTTTGTTCGGCTGTTTTTGCCATCCTGAGTAGTAAGTTCCTATGTACTCGATAATTAATTTATATTTACATGTCATAGTTGAATGAGAGCTTGGGCTATTGCCAGATCTTTAGGACTCGTGATTTTAATGTTAAGGTCTTTAGTGAAGACATATGTACAAGGAGTTCCCAAAAGTTCGGCACAAGAGACGTCATCGGTTAAAATCAGATTTTGCTTTTGGGCTTTTAGAAGACCTTTTTTTAAAACGGATGCTTCCAGAAATTGAGGAGTATGAGTTTTAACCAGTAAATCGCGATTGACGGTTTTCACTATCAGGGATTGATCGGGATCGATTTCTTTAACGGTATTAATTATAGGTTCCGCAAGAGCGGCGGCTCCGGTTTGGCGACCTTTAACGAAGAGTTCGGATATATCATTGTTATTGATAAAGGGTCGAACTGCATCATGGATACAAACGTATTTACTTGCAGTTGAAAGTTTTTTCAATCCCGAAGCAACGGAATCGATACGTTGATTACCGGGAGAGGCAAACCGAACGGGGAAATCCTTGAAAATAGATCGATATTTTCCCGAACAGACAACGATGATTTCAGAAAGATCATCTCTTAAAAGAAAAGTTTTTAATGAATGAAAAGCTACCGGAATCCCGTTTAAGGGAAGAAATTGTTTGGGTGTGGAGGTTCCGAATCGCGATCCGATTCCGCCCGCGAGAAAAATAAGACTGATGTCGTTCTTCATATCAATGACACTCTATCAAACAGATTTCAGGGGTTGAATTGAATCGAATGCGATTAGTACTACCTAACCCTCTAGTTACGTATACCTGTTTATTTCCAACCCGAATATATCCTCGACAAAATTCCGGATTTTCAAGTCCGGTCAGTTTTTCAGAGAGCCGTTTCCCGAACTTCGGCCAAGGAATATAAATTTGTTGACCGTGCGTGTGCCCGGAAAAAATCCACTCTCCGGGATAAACGGACAAATCGGGTATGGCATCGGGATTGTGAACCAGAACGATTCCCGGAAAATCGGGCTTATAGTTTCGATAGGCAATGTCCGGTCGACATTGAGAAAGAAATAATTCACCTAAACCGACAATATTAAGACCGATAGGAAGCGTCACCGTCTCATTATTCAAAATTCGAAAAGGAGTTTCTTTCAGTAAGTTACATAATTTTTCGTTTAAGCCGACTTTCTTAGCGTCTTCGGTCGTTCCTTTACGCGATTGATTGGCTTTGAAAACGTTAAGAATCGATGCCAGTATTCTTTTAAATGTTCGGAAAACACCAGGTTTTATGATATCGATCATTCCCTTCTCATTTCCGGAAACGTATTGTGCGTAGTCATGATTACCGAGTACGCAGAATGCCCCCATCTTAGGAGAGAATTTATTTAAAAATTTTTTTAAACGATCTTCATTGTGAAGGGTGGCATGACATAGAAAATCTCCGGAAAAAAGCAAGATATCGGGAGAAAGCTCATTGATTTTTCGTATGATTTTTTCAAGAAATTTTTCCGATTGCGTTGAATTCAGATGCAAATCTGAAATATGAACCAATTTCAAACCGGAAAGATGCCGACTTTTTTCACCCAAATACCATCGAAGGCGAGTAAGAGAAATGATATTCGGCTCTACATAAAAAGACCAAATTCCAAAAAGCAAAGGAAATAACGGCAAGAACTTAATTAGTGACGGCATGTGTCGGATTATAAAAGAGCGAGTGAATAAAAGCAATCTCGCTCCCCAACCCAAACGGTAAGTTATTTTTTAATATGACTCGATAAAATCTTTGTCATTTGGAACATATCGATCGGTTCTTTTGAACCGAACACCTTGGCTAACTTCTCATCGGGCACGATGTTTCTTTTGTTTTGAGGATCTTGACACTTATGTTTTTTGATGTAAACCCATACGTTTTTCACGATTTCAGTCCTTGGCATAGGTCCTTCGCCGACGATTGCTGCTAGGTCAGAGCTAATCGCTACCGGTTGCATGAAAGCACTGTTTTTGTTTTTTGAGTTCATGTGGTGTTGTCTCCTTATCTTGTTTCGGTTGCTCCCGTCTTTTTAAGAAGAGCGGGCAAAGAACATGTCTTACGGCAACTTTTTTATCCTGCATTTGGTTTCTCGTCAAAACAAATTGCTTGAATGTGTCAATTTTTTGTTTTTGAATGTAAATAACATATTTTGCGAAAGGGAAGTATCGAAAGGTTTTTTATTTTTGTATATAAAGTCTCAAACTCTTTAAAATCGAGAGCCTAATTTAAGGTAATATTTTAGGTGTCGGATAGAAAATGCATAATTTGAATGATCTGAAGGCGAAATTCACAGAAATAGTTTCCGATTTCGAGCGAATTGCGGGGTGTCTTTGACTTATCGGTAAAAGAGACTGAACTTATTGAAAAAGAAAAAGAAATAGCCGATCCTTCCTTCTGGAACGATCAGGAATCGGCTAAACGGATCATCTCTCGAGCAAATCGTCTTAAGGAATGGGTAATTCCTTATTCCGAATTGAGAGAACGAATCAGCGATGTGAGATTTTTTTTGGAAGAAGCGGTTTCCGATAGCGATATTCTTGAAGATCTATGGCAAGAACTTTCGAAATGTTCGCAATTATTGGAGGGTCTCGAATCCAAGAGGATTTTATCGTCTCCCGGAGATGATAGAAATTGTTTTTTTGCCATTAATGCGGGAGCCGGCGGAACGGAATCTTGCGATTGGACAGAAATGCTGTTTAGGATGTATTCCCGTTGGTTTTTAAAGCACGATTGGACGATGGAGATACTTGATAAGTTGGATGGGGATGTCGCTGGGATCAAGAATGTTTTGGTCAAAGTTTCCGGGGAGTTTGTTTACGGTTATTGTCGTGCCGAAAAAGGCGTGCATCGTTTGGTCAGAATATCGCCTTTCGACAGTAATGCGCGTAGACACACGAGTTTTGCTTCCGTGGATGTTTTTCCCGAGTTGGATGATGACATTGTCATTGACGTAAAACCCGGAGATCTGCGAATCGATACTTATCGATCGTCCGGAGCAGGCGGCCAGCACGTAAACGTTACGGATTCGGCGGTGAGAATTACCCATTTACCTACGGGAATCGTGGTGACTTGTCAAAACGAACGTAGTCAGATACAGAATAGAGAGAGTTGTATGAAAATTTTGAAAGCACGTCTTTATGAAAAAGAAGTGCGTGAAAGAAAAGAACAACTCGATACGGAAAGAGGTGAGAAAAGAGAAATCGCTTGGGGATCACAGATACGTAATTATGTGTTTCAACCGTATACTTTGGTTAAGGATGCCAGAACCGGTTTTGAGATCGGAGATGTCAAAGGAATGATGGACGGAGAATTTTTAGACGATTTCGTGATTGCTTACCTCAAGAAATTCGGAGAAAAAGAATGAAAGAAGCCATTAAACCGCCTATCGAAGGATTGGAAATTAGATACTCCACTCTTGATGACGGAGTATATATTAAACAGTGGAGCATGGAGCCGGGCGTAAGTCGCGGTTTTCCTTTTAAAACGGAAGCCGAGATAGATGATTCCGTGAGATTTTGGATCGGATTTTCTCGTTATAAAAGCAGTTTGACGACAACCCTTAACGGAGAGGTTTGCGGTATAGCTACTTTGGTATTGATGCCTTACATAAAAGTTGCGCACCATGCTCTCGTATCCATCATCGTCGGAGGGAAATTTCGAGGACAGGGGATTGGGACTTATTTACTTAACAATCTTTGTCATTTAGCTAAAAATCATTTCAGATTGGAGTTGCTTTATCTTGAGGTGTATGAAGAAAATAAAGCTATTAATCTGTATCGAAGATTCGGTTTTATGGAAGTGGGACGACAGAATCATTATTACAAAGAAGACGGACATTATTTAGCAAAAATAACCATGGAAAGATATTTGTAAGAGGTCTTTTTCAAAAGAAAGAATTGTATTTAGGTAATTATCAATGGCCGGTCATAGTAAATGGGCAAATATTAAGCATCGAAAGGAAAGAGCGGATAATAAAAAATCCAAAATCTTTTCTCGTATTATCAAAGAGATGATAAGTGCCGTTAAAAACGGAGGCTCTGATGTTAAGTCCAATCCCAGATTGAGAATGGTTGTTCAAAAAGCTAAGGCCCACAACATTCCTAACGATAATATTGAACGTAATATCAAAAAAGCAGGCTCCGTTGATCAAAAGGCTTTCGAAGCAGTCGTTTATGAGCTTTACGGTTATGGGGGGGTAGGAATCATAGTTGAGGCGTTAACCGACAATAAAAACAGAACGGCTTCCGATATCAGAATAGCCGTTAATAAACGAGGCGGAACCTTAGTGGAACCCGGAAGCGTTCTTTATACTTTTGCAAGAAAGGGTGTTTGTTACGTTGATTCAGGATCTATTGAAGAAGACGCTTTACTTAAGGAAATCATAGAAGCCGGAGCCGAAGATCTGATACAGGATGAGGACGGAAGATTTATGGTTATTACGGAACCTCATTTATTATTTGAGGTTAAGGAAAAACTTGAAGCTGAAAATGTCAAAATCGTTGAAGAAGAGTTGACATATCTTCCTTTAAGACAGGTTGATTGCAACGAAGAAGAAGGTAAAGCAAACATAGCGCTTATTGAATGGCTGGAGGACATAGACGATATCGATGTCGTATACCATAACATGGCATGAATCGTTTTCGGAAGATCGAGGTTTATTTATTCCAAGTTCAGCTCTTTTAGCAAGTTGTCAAGTGCTTGAGTTACCTGACTAGCGGCTGTCTCAATTGATTTAATATTAGCTAAGTCGGTCCCTCCTCCTCCGCCGGTATCCCAAGGTCTTGAGTTTAGAAGAGATTGGGATTCCGTGATATTGTCAATACGATCAGCTACCGTAGTCAGCGGTACCGAGCTTGCCATATACGTCGCTGTTCGAGGTAATGGGATAGTCGTGGCCGGTTCGGTTGTTGTTATAGATTGATTTATGTTCTCGAGCATATTAGTTAGAGTGCTCGTCACATTGTTTATTGAGGCCATCATAGTCCTTCTGTCGGAGATTGAGGCGGTAGTATCTTCGGTCCCGAAATCAAAGTTTTCCAGGGGATCATAAACCGATACCAGTTCGGCGTGATAGATACCGTCTTGTCCTCCCTGTTCATGTTGAGTGATGATTTCAGCTATATTAGCCCGATCTCGATACTCCGGTTTAAGCGTTCCTTGGGAAGTAAAAGCCTTATCCAGGTGAGCTCTGATTTTTTTCAGTAGCTCCGGACCGGAATTCGATTCGGGTCCTTGTTGGGGTGTCGTTCTTCCGGACGTCGTTCGTCTACTTGCAGAAGAGAGAACGTTGCTGAGAGCACTTGCAACTTCTCGAGCCGGAGCGGTGAAAGGATTTGATAAGGATTCTTCAGGGAGTGATAAACTGGGTATTTTAGAGCTGACGGTTGTTTCTTCAGCTTGAGAAGAAGCTGTGGATGTCGTTACGTTTTTGCCGTCGGCGGCAGCCATATTCGGTTCTCCGGATCCCTGTTCCGCATATGATATGTTTATCTCTTCGACATCGGAACTGCTTTCGGCATCGGAAATATCATCAGCAGCAGCAGAAGTATCTTTGGTTGAACCGGGTGATTCCGTTGTGGAAACGGTAGTCGACCCACCGGTCGTATTAACGTTGGTAGTGATTCCTCCGAGATTAACGTTGACATTGATTGGAGGTATGACAAATCCACCCGAAGGCGTAGGTCCGGAGCTTCCTCCTACCGGTAGCGCTTCATTAGTGAATTCGATACTTTCAGGGACTTCAGGAATGGTTCCGAGAGGGTCCCAGCCTCCGACATCTTGCCAGGTTTCTTTAGGGACAGAAACTTTCGTACCGCGTCTCCAAGCGGACGGAGTATAATTGCCTTGCGACTCTTTTGTATTGAACGGCCCATAGGCTGTGGCCATCTTAAATTTACTGTTTAGGACAAAATTAGTATATTCGACAGGTGTATCTTCTCCGAGACCGGTTCTTTGTCGAATGGCAGAACTTCTTTTAGTTTCCCAGTCTTCTCTCATGTTACCGTAAGCGAAAGCAAATTTACAGACCCACTTCTCTACGTCTTTGGGATTGGCCAAAGGTTGATTTGTTTTCGCGTTACAAACTTTAACGGATTGTATTTTGCTGTAATCTCCGTTAGGTATGAAGACGAAAGTGCCTCTAGAGGGATCCGGCCATATATAGTGTCCGCATTTTTGTTTCATTTGTCCTTGAACCGTAGGATTTCGCATGAGTTCCAATAAAGATGCCGGCTCCTTGGGATTATAAGGAGGAATGGCGAGTTCCGGTAATTTGCCTGACTCGGTCTTTATCTCGCCCGCTGCACCGGTCTCTCTCATTTTTCCTGATTCCGTATTGAAAAGAACCTCGTCACTCGAAGAAGAGTCGATTGAACTGTCTTTAACCGTTTCTTGTGTTCTTCCGAATATGCCGCCTGTAGCTTGTTGTGTCGTTTCCGACGTTTCTTGAAGCTGACTATCTCCCGAAGCCGATGTAGTGACTTTAGCGGTTATGGGAACGGTTCCGGAATCGGATGACGTAGAAGCCGCAACGTCGACTAAGCCTTCCGTTACGACCGTGTTTACGGTAGTAGTTCCTGCTTGAGCATCAACGGGAATTGTTACGCTGACACTATGCTCTCCTAGTTCTCCGATTGTTGCCGAGGAGGAAGCTCCCGTAAGGGGAGTTTGTATAGGATTGACGTTATTATTATTTCCTATAGGAGCTGACATAAGAGAAAAAAAATTAATAATTTATTAATTTAGATTTTAATCAATTAATTAATTAATTTTTAATTTCTAATTTAAACTTTTATTAAAACTTAATAATTTTAAAGAACTTAAACATTATATTTTTTAATATTTTGATTTGAAAATAACCGGAAGATCTAGGATATTCTAATTTATTCGGCGGCGATAGGGAGAAACATTGAGCAAGAAGACACCGACAAATTTTCTGAAGATAACCGGAGGAACTCGTTTAAAAGGACGTGTTAAGGTTTCCGGAGCCAAAAACTCTGCTACTAAGCTACTTATAGCATCTTTGCTGTCCGATAAACGTTGCGTCATCAGAAATGTCCCGGATATAGGCGATGTTAGAATAACGGTTGAGCTTTGTAAAGAGATCGGTGCTCACGTTTTGTGGGATAAGGAAGCCGAGGTCATCGAAATTACTGCATCCGAGATTAAACGTACTTGTATTTCATGTCGCTTTTCGAACGTTAATAGAATACCTGTCTTATTGTTGGGCGCATTATTGGCTCGTTCCGAGGAACAAATAAAAGTTCCTGCCGTGGGAGGCGATGCTATAGGCAAAAGAACGTTGAATTTTCATATAGATGCTTTACGACAATTGGGAGCGGAAATCAGTTATCTCGCCGAAGAAGATGTTTATATAGCAAGAAGGAAGGGTCAATTAACGGGGACTATTATAAATTTACCTTATTCTTCCGTAGGTGCTACTGAAAACATTATTTTTACGGCTGTTCGTGCTAAAGGCAAGACCATTATTCATAACGCTGCTGTGGAACCCGAGATCATTGATCTGATCATGTTTTTTCAGAAAATGGGCGTGCTCATTACTGTAGAAAATGATCGTAGTATAGAAATTACGGGAGTCGATTCTTTTCATGAAGTCGATCATTCCGTCATTCCCGATAGAATCGAAGCGGCTTCATTCGGTCTTGCTGCCGTTTTGACCGAAGGTCGAGTTTTTGTTGAAGGGGCTCAACATGTGCACCTGTTGCCTTTATTGAATAATCTCCGAAAAATCGGTGGTGAATTTATCATTAATCCTGAGGGTATAGACTTTTTTTATGATAAACCTTTGAAGGGAGGATTGATTTTGGAAACCGATGTATATCCTTCATTTACTACCGATTGGCAGCAACCTTTTGCTGTTCTTCTTACACAAGCCGGAGGAGAGTCTATCATTCATGAGACCGTGCATGAGAACAGATTGGGTTATTTGAAAGCTTTGCAAACAATGGGAGCCAATTGTCGATTAGTCAAAAGATGTCTTGGTTCTAAGCCTTGCCGTTATCATGACTGTAATTTTGCTCATAGTGCTGTTATTAGAGGAGCCACTCCTTTGAAAGCCGCCCATTTAAAGATTCCCGATCTCAGAGCAGGATTCAGTTATATTATGGCTGCTATGGTCGCCGAAGGAGAAAGCGTGATTTTAGGTTTGGATCTCATCGAAAGGGGATACAAGGATCTTGTGAATAAGTTAGCCTGTTTGGGAGCCGAGATTGCTGTAAGTCAAGAAGAATCTTCTTATAGTTTTGTTTAAAGGCGATTGACCGTTTGTAATCCAAGAAGGCTCATTCCCGTTTTCAATACGGTTTCGGTAAGATAACAGAGATTTAATCTTGAAAATTTATAATCGGATCCATCTATACGGCATTTCTTAAAAAAGATATTGAATTTTTCCGCAAGTTCATACAAATAATCAGCCAAGTAATTCGGAAAAAGATCTTCAACCGTTTTTAAAAGTATTTCGGGAAATCGTATGAGATGAAGGGCCAGACTTCTTTCTTCGGGTGATGAGAAAACGAAGGGATGGTCCTTACCTATTTGATTCAAAGTAGAATTGTCAATATGAAGTTTTCTTTTAATGCCTTGAATTCTTACGTAGGAGTAAAGGATAAACGTTGCTGTTTTTCCCTCGAAACGCAACATTTTTTCAAAAGAAAAAACATAATCGTGGATTCTATTGCATAGCAAATCGGCATATTTTACGGCATTGATACCTAAAATTTTAGAAGTTTGTTTAACTTCTGCTTCAGGTAAATCTGGATTTTTGTCTTTAATAAGTTTTGCAGCTTCTTCCACAGCTATATGCAAAAGATCCAATAGCTTGATGCTGTCTCCCGAACGGGTCTTGAATTTTTTTCCTTGAGCATCGAGAACGAGTCCGAAACAGACATGATCAAAACGGATTTGTTCCGATAGATATCCGGCTTTTTCGGAAGCCGCTTTAATTAATTTAAAATGCAGCGCCTGCCCGGCATCGGTTACGATAATAATACGAGATGCTTTCTCGTCCAAAGCACGTTGACGCATAGCGGCCATGTCGGTTGTGTCGTAATTAAAGCCGCCGTCGCTTTTTTGTACTATTAAAGGGATCGGCAATGTGTCTATAAAAATACACTTGGCGCCATCGGATATGGTAATCAACTGCTTCTCTTCGAGTTCTTGGATTAGTTCGTTTAAGGAAGGATTGTAAAACGATTCGCCTCTTTCTTGTATTTCCACATCCAACAGAGAGTAAATTTCAGCGAAGGATTGACGGGAAATACGATAAATGTCTTGCCAGAGCTTTAGATTTTCTTGGTCTCCGGCTTGTAAAGCAACGACATTTTTACGGGCATCTTCCTTAAAGGAATCGCTTTCGTCAAATGTAATTTTGGCTGCTTTATACAAAGCAGTAAGATCCGCAATGCTGTCGGATTTACGTTCCGGGTGAGCTTTCATATAAGTTATAAGTATTCCGAATGATGTTCCCCAGTCTCCTAAATGGTTGAGCTTTACGACTGTATGACCCAGAAAAATCAACATTCGAGCTAAAGCGTCTCCGATGACCGTTGAACGTAAATGACCGACATGCATATCTTTTGCTATGTTAGGTGAAGAGTACTCAACAACGATGGTTTGAGGAGCAGGTATGAGAGCGCCTTGGATTAGATAATCGGGAAGTTTGGATAAAGTTTTACAAAGATAATCTTCGGATAAAATTAGATTGATGAATCCGGATTTGGCTATCGATACGGATTGAAATATCGCTTTGTCTAGTTTCTCGACTATGGTGTCGGCAGCTTTGATAGGAGAAATTCCCAAAGAATTAGCTAATTTAATGGCTCCGTTACATTGATAATCACCGAAAATTTCTTTGGATGTCGGTCGGATTATAGGATCAATTTCCGGGTGTTCGGGATAAGCATCAACAAAAGCTTGTCGACAAATATCATGGATGAATTGTATGGGCGTTTTAATCATGATTAGGAGGGAGATTCTTTTGTTGTTCTTTGAGAAATTGAGTTTTAATACCGGCAATAGCGGTCATAATATCCCGAGCGATATGAGCTCGGTCTGATTTTTCGCGACTTTCGAAATATTGATCGAAATAAAGAGTTTCTCCAAACACGCAGGAAATATTTCCTCCTATTTTCGGATATTTTCTATCGCGACCCCAAACACGGTACGTTCCGTCGACGTAAATCGGAATGACGGGGCATCGGCTTTTAAGAACGATATAACCGACTCCCTCCAGAGGAGTTTGAAGTTCTCCGTCTTTCGTGCGAGTCCCTTCGGGAGCCATAAAGATCTTTCCGTTGTCTCCGAGTATTCGAAACACTGTTTTTAACCCTTCCAAATTTTCTTTACCCTTGGCTAACGGATGACAGTTTAAGGATTTGATAAACCAACCGAAAGGAGAAAAATTAAATAAAGCGCCTTTTCCCAAAAAATGAATGGGTTCCGGGCAAGAAACGGAAACAATAATCGGATCCAGGAAAGAGGCATGATTAGGACAAAGGAGAGCCGGACCGGATATAAAGTTCTCTATTCCGTAGACGGAATATCGATAACAAATTCGTACCGCGGTTCTGGCGATGCTAAGGACTAAAGGATAAAGGAGATTCATGCGGCAGTCTTTTCATTGATTCGTGCGACAATTGTGTCAATTACTTGGCTTACTGTCAAACTCGAAGCATCGATGATTAAAGCCCCTTCGGGTATGACTAGAGGCTCCAAATCTCTTACCGCATCTCTGTGGTCTCTGATTTTAAGATCGGCAATAACGTCTTCTAAAGAAATAGCGACATTTTTGAGTTCTTTGAGCCTTCTTATGGCGCGTGTATTGATATCGGATGTTAAAAAAAATTTAAAATCAGCTTCCGGAAACGTTTCCGAACCCAACCCTCGTCCCTCAAAAATAACGTCGTTTAATTGACCGTATTCCTTTTGTAATCGATTGATAAAATTACGGATTTCTGGGATTGTCGCTACTTCGGACGCCATTGTGGCAATTTCTGCGGTCCTGATTTCTTCGCCAACCGGTTGATTGTTTATCAAAATCTGCATAGGCCGGTTTTTGCCGAATATAAAACGAAAAGGAGGATGAGAAAGAAATTTACCCAGTTCAAGAGTATTGTGAGGATCGATTCGTTTTGATTGCAAACCGTAAGCAACGACTCGATACATGGCTCCGGAATCGCAATAATTAAATCCCAAACGTTGAGCAAGATCCTTAGCAACCGTACTCTTACCGCTTCCTGAAGGTCCGTCAATGGTTATTATCATAGTAATCCGAAGAAATCAAAAATCCTCAATATAAAATAAAAAACGGGCGAGGCAAAAAGTAATGAATCGAGGTTATCAAGAACGCCTCCGATTGCTTTGAAAGCATAGCTGTCTTTAACCGAAGCGTCTCTTTTGAATATCGATTCCGCAATATCTCCCAAAAATCCAATGAATCCCAAAATTATCGCGATCAAAACTATTATGGAGGAGGATTTAAAGGAAAGTGGTTTATAATATGTGGACATGACGGTAGAAAAAAGCATTCCGATAAGTCCGGAGCCGATAAGCCCGCATACTAAACCTACAACGGTTTTTTTAGGACTCAAAACAGGAGAAATTTTTCTTTTTCCAAATGCTTTTCCGAAAAAATAACTGAATACGTCGGCTCCTTTGGTTACGCAAATCAGATAGGCAGTGAGCCAAATGCCTAATTTCGGTAAATCCGGGTTGTTAAACCCGTATAAAATCTCGAAAAATAATTTTAACGGAACACCCAAATAAAGGATACCGAACAAAGTCGTTCCGACGTTCATCACTGCAGAGTTTTCCAAAGAGCCAAATGAAAAAATAAGAAAACCGGTTATCGGTATCAAAAATATCCAAGGCAGATTTTTACCTAACTCTCCAGGGAAATAGTGGAAGAAACGTATCGAAACGAATGACAATATGAGAAAAATAAAAACCGTCACGGCACCTAACGTTTTTTTAGGGTGGCCCGATTTGATTTCGGCCATCGTATAAAATTCTTTGGCACCGAGAGCGGCGATTGCTGCCAATATAATTCCTATGCACCAAGAGCCTATTGTACAGAATGAATTCGCCAACAGTAATAAGGTCATGATTATACTTATACTATGTACGAAGACGCGTCCGCATAAATCTCCGAAAGGCTTTCCGTTTTTCGTCATTTTCCTCTCCTTCTAATTCTTGCCTGAAAAGACGCTATGGCTTTTAAGAGATCCTTCGGAGCAAAATCCGGCCACAAGGTTTTCGTGAAATATAATTCCGTGTAGGCAATTTGCCATAGCAAAAAATTGCTGATCCTGAGTTCACCGCTCGTTCTTATCAGGAGCTCAGGTTCTTCCATTCCTTGGGTGTCTAAATAAGAATTAACCAGATTTTCGTCAATCGTACTTTCATTTAATTTCTTTTTAATAATATCGGAATGCATTTTTCCGAAAGCACGAACCAATTCGTTTTTGGAGCCGTAGTTAATAGCCAGATTCAAATCCATGTCGGTCATGTTTCGAGTCGAATGAACAGCCATTTCGATGGCTTCTTGTAGATTTCGAGGAAGTTCCGAATAATCGCCGAGACATCTTAAACGAATGCCTTCTCCGACCATATAAGAGACTTGTCTTTTTAGATAGTCCGTCAATAAAGAGAAAATCAACGTGACTTCTTCAGGCGATCGTTGCCAATTTTCGGTTGAAAAAGTAAATAACGTCAGTATGCGAATGCCGATTTTTTTAGCGACGGGTATGATATTTAAAACGGCTTCGGCTCCCGATTGATGCCCACTTTTTGAGGACGACCGAAACCAAGCGTTCCTTTTTTTTTCCCATCGACGATTGCCGTCCATGATAATGGCAACGTGTTTAGGGACATATTTTCCCTTTTTTATTTTTTTTTCTCTCAAAAAACAAACGCTTTCGGATATAACGGAAGCACACTTGTCACAGCAAGAAGATAATAATTTTTTCACGGTTTATCCGAGATAAATATAAATCCGGGCCTAATTTTTACGGAAGAGCCCTTCGCAATAATTCGAGAAAAATAATGAATCTTCTATTTAAAAACAACAATTCAAAGGATTGATTCGGAAATCATGGTTTTTTGATTGGGATGTCGGTTTTCGATGGTATTCAAGGATGTAAGGAAAGATTGTTGTGGATTCTTTCGGAATCTTAGTTTAAGATTTGCTCGTATTTTTCTCGAAGACAAGCCGTCCGAAGAGGTTTTATGATGAATAGAAAAAAGAATATTTTCCTTATTTCTTGTGTATTGGCTTTTGCCTTTTATCATACTTTACCGACCGTTTTTTATTATATCAGACCCCTTAAGAACAAGATAGGATTCGGAGAATCGCGTGGGATTATTACTTCCGTGGTTAATAAAGTTAACGGCAAGAAGTCCGATTCGTTAAAAAGGATAAAGGCTACTCTCAAGTACTTGAAAATTAAACCGACGCGTGTTTCTTTGCTTGAAGACGAGCGGTATGAAATCGTTTTTTCCAAAAAGACCGAAGCTGAGAAATTTGCCAAAATGCTGTATTACGGGGAGAGAGCGATTCCTTCCAGAGCAGAAAGATTATGTTTGGATAACCTGTTATCAAATGAGGGAGGAGGCTTTGCGGTTAGGATCTCCTGTTCTTTGGTGGCTCCCGTCATTGAAGAAAATTTTTCATTCGTATCTCTTGAGGAAAATGCAGGACGTTCGGATTACGTATCTCAAAAAGTAGCGGAATTAGTGGATGTCGTTTGTCGAAAAAACAGAAAATCCAATTGTTGCGGGTATTATTTCGATTCAAAAACTCTCACGGTAAATGATATTGTTCAGACGGCCACTTCGATTCTTGATTACAAAAAGATTTTTGTTAAAAATTTTCCGCAAGCTTTGGGTTTTTTGTTCGATTCATCGGAGCATGTCAGTGCTTTCGTGAACAAAGCGCATAAAATGCTTGTCGAAGGCGTTCTTACGAAAGATAAGTCCGGTGAGCAAAAATTACGCGATGCTTTGGAAATTTTAACTAGGGTAAGACCGGTTTTTCATAACTACGTTCCTAATCTTTTGTCCAAAAAGATTCTTTTAGGAGATAGTCATCCTCTTATAGAGGGAATCATTTGGGATTCGAATAAAATGCATGTTTCATTGCTTTTTAAAAACATCGAATCTTTGAAATCCGACAATCCGGACATCATTGGTTTAATTGAGGATTTTAAGCGCAAAGAGTTTGCTTATATAAGAGAAGAGTTCGGATTTTCTCCTGAAGAAAATGGGGGAGATGTTACAATATCTTTCGTAAATTCTTCGGATGTTTCCGGTCTGATTTTATTCAACGGTTCTTTGTTTCTCGACAAGTATTCTCAGTACGTTCGAACTATGCTTCAAGAAAAATGGACACCGAATACTTTCGATTTAACTTCGGCATATTTCCCTATTTTTTCAAAGCAACCCGAATCTTCCGATCCTTTCGGTTGTTATGTTTTTTATGTTTCTTCGGCTTGTAAACATTTTTCTAAAGGTTCTCTTTATGTAGTGGCTAAGGGATTTAATGCGATTTTGGAAAAATATTTTCAGATTGAAAGCTTTGCGGATTCCGGAAATAGAGAGTCTTTCTATTCCGATATCACCGGTTTCTTGGATTTTTTTGCCGGCATGGGTTTTTCATCCAAAGATTATGGAGAAGATAAGGTTTTCGAATCGGCTGTCCCTTTTTCAATTATAGCCGATGCATGCGGAGAAAATTTTCGTTTTCATAAAAGATCCTCGCTCGGAACTTTAGAAGTATCGGATGTTGCCGGTAGATTAGCGGCGATCAATCGCATCGAAAGTCGAGAACACACCGAGCTTTTGAGATGGAGAAATGCTCATCGACACGTTAAATATTCTTTAGATGAAGTTATGCGTTTACAGGCGTCTGTTCCGTATAAAAATGTGTTTTATAATAACGTTCGATTAGCGACTCGAAAATATTTTCGAGGAACCAAGGCATTAAAATGGGGCTTGGATGTTTCTGGCGGAAAGACGATTAAATTAGCTTTTAAGGATCTTAACGGGAAAACGATCACAGGGAAACATGCTATCGAACAAGTTTCGGACGAATTGCATTCTCGGTTCAATAAACTCGGAGTTTCCGAAATTCGAATAAGACGCGAAGGCGATTATATCAACGTGGATTTTCCTTCTTCTTCCGATGTCCCGGCTTCGGATTTGATTTATGCTTCTGTCATGAATTTTCATGTCGTTAATGAAGCATTTTCGGTTCAAGGGAAGTCGGGAAGTAATGTTCGATGTTTTTTAAGAGACGTATGGAAAGAAGCTCGCAAAATATCCGATAAACCTTCCCTACGGATTATCAATCAAGTAGCCGAAACTCTATTATATGCGGAGAATGCTCCGGATTATATCGTTGCGTTGAGAGAACAAGGTCTAACTTTGTCTTCCGAGAAACCGGTTTCGGGTGCCGTTGACGATTCGATCTCGGCTCTTGTCATTAACGGACTTGATCGAGATGAAAACGATGCTCCTTTAATAGTCGTGTTTAAAAATTATGCGTTAGACGGAGCTTCTTTATTTGATATAAGAACTGATTTCGATGCTAAAGAAGGGAATATTTTAAATTTTTCGGTTAAAAAAAGTTTGATTGATAAATCTGGAATTAAACGTTTGCCTACGGAAAATTTTTATGATTGGACCGAAAAATTTTCCGCTACCGGAATTTTAGGAACGGAAAGAGAAGAATATTCATCAGGAAGAGGTTGGAGAATGGCGGTTGTTATGGACGGTTCCGTTATAAGTATGCCTTCTTTAAATTGTCCTTTAAGAGATTCCGCACGGATTACCGGTAATTTTTCCCACGACGAAATAACAAAACTGGCGGCTGATCTTAAGGCGGGAACAATGTCTTTCGTTCCGGAAATCGTTTCCGAAGAAACGGTGGATCCTGAAATCGGAAAAGTTGAGAAGTTAAGAGGAATCTCTGCCGCCGTTTTGGGGTTATTCTCAGTTATCGCTATAATGTGCATCTATTATAAATTCGGGGGCGTCATTGCTTCCGGAGCTGTTTTATTAAATCTTCTTATGATTTGGGCGACCTTACAGTATTTTGAAGCTACGTTGACTTTGTCCGGCTTATCGGGAATTATCCTTGCTATGGGTATGGCTGTTGATGCCAATGTGCTTGTTTTCGAGAGAATCAGAGAAGAGTATTTGTCTTCAGGAGCTTTAAGGCATTCGTTCGAATCCGGATATAAGAAAGCGTTTACCGCAATTTTGGATTCTAATGTAACTACCGTTCTTGCTGCCGGCGTTTTATTATTTTTGGATACCGGGCCCGTTAAGGGCTTTGCTCTTACCCTAATTATAGGTATTTTTTCATCAATGTTTACCGCGCTTTTTTTAACGAAAGTATTTTTTGATTTTTGGTTAGAAAAAACGGAGAGGGAAGAGTTCGGTATTATGTCGAGATTTATCGGGTTGAAAATTAATTTCTTATCCGAATCGCGAAAAATGTGGGGTATTTCGATAATTATTTTACTGGCCGGTTGTGTGGCTGTGGGATGCGGGGCTTTATCGAGTCTCCCAGGTATAGAGTTTAAAGGAGGAATGACTTTTACTTTAGATGTTCCGGGGATCAGTATGTCCGGAAAATCCAATGTCGGGACGAAAGAAATTGTACAGGCTTTCTCTGGATTGGGTTATTCCTCAAGAGATTTTAAAGTTCGTTTACTTAATGAATCTCGAAAAATCAAAATTTACTTCAGTAAGTCCATTTTCGGTTCTTTATCGAAATACGAAAATGTTTCTCCAAAGAACAAAAATTACGATTTTCAGGAAATCCCTTGGCTTGTTGAATCCGTGAATGTTCTGAATAAAGCCGGCATAGAGATCAGTCCGGAAAATTTAAATGGCTTACATTTAAATTGTTCGGGGGTTAGCGGAGCGTTCTCGTCTAAGATGCGCAATCAGGCGATTTATGGCTTGGCTCTGGCTTTGATTGGTATTTTGTGTTATATCAGCATCCGTTTTGAATGGCGGTATGCTTTGAGTGCCGTTGCGGCCTTACTGCATGATCTCGTAATAACCGGTTCTTTGTTAGCTGCCGTTCATTTTTTCGTGAAGAATCTTCAATTCGATTTACAGGCGATCGGTGCTTTGATAACCGTTTTGGGTTATTCTTTAAACAATACGATTATTATTTTTGATCGTATACGAGAATTTGATCGTATGCGACAAACCGACAAGTTGAAATGCGATTCCGGATCGACTGATAATTTAGCTGTTTTGATTAACACGGCTTTAAACGGGACTTTGAGTAGGACGATTATGACAACCGGAACGACTTTGTCCGTACTTTTAATACTCCTTTTCGTTGGCGGAGAAACAACTTTTAATTTTGCATTTATTTTAACCACAGGGATTTTGATCGGGACGCTATCGTCTCTCTATATCGCCCCGCCTTTACTATTATATATTAACCGTATTACGAGTCGGCGAACGATGCTACGTCTTCAAGAAGAAGATTTTCTGCAATGATTTCGAATTATCATATTTATTTCGGAATTTTGAGTTTTTTTTCCAAAGAAATCGGCAATTTTCTTATGCTACGCCCATGATCGGTCAGATAGCTTCCTATTCTCCTCAATGGTTTTTACCTAAGATTGATTTGCAGTGGTGTGAAAAAATCGTTGGAGAATTTCAGTTGCATCCTATTCTGGCCAAAATCTTTGTCTCCAGAGGATTCTCCGACTTGGATGAGATTAATAAATTTTTATATGCACAATTACCTGATTTATATGATCCTGGAGTATTCGGAGATATCAAGAAAGCGGTTTTAAGAATCATCACTGCTTTAGAGCGAAGAGAGCATATTTTAATTTACGGAGATAATGATGTCGACGGCATCACGGGTATCGCTCTTCTTTTGGAACTTTTTACTGAGTTGGATGTCAAAGTTAGCTATTACGTTTCCGGTCCGCTCCCAGGACAACAGACGTTGACTGAAACGTTATTGGATAGATTCGATAGTAAAATCGATCTTTTGATTACGGTTGACTGCGGTATTACGGCAGGGAAGGACATCAAAGAGTTAACTAATAACGGAATTGACGTCATTATTACGGATCATCATCAACCTACCGGAAAAATTCCTCATTGTGTAGCTGTACTGAATCCGAAATTATTGAATCAAAATTATTCGAATCGTGAATTAACGGGGGTAGGAGTCGCTTTTAAATTAGCACATGGAATTGTTAATTATCTGGTATCCAAACAAATCATTTCGCCGAATCGGATTGATTTAAAAACTTATTTGGACTTGGTTGCTTTGGGAACGATTGCCGATCTGGGTTTATTGACCGGAGAAAATCGGATTCTGGTTCGGTACGGAATGAAACAGTTGCAAAACACTCCTAGAGTCGGTATCAGACAATTATGTGCTTCTTTGGATATCGATTATACTGAAATTACGACTACCGATATCGCTTTGAAGGTGGCTCCCAGAATTAACAGTGTGGGGCGTGTGGATGATCCTTCCAAAGGTATAGATTTGCTTTTGGTGAACGATCCGGAAAAAATCAATGATCTGGTTAGGGATTTGCATGAAGTTAATAATTCCCGGCAAAAAATGGAGCAAAAGGTGTTTGCGGAAGCAGAACAAATGTTGCTGCATAATCCGGATCTTTTAAAGAATAAGGCGTTAGTTTTATACTCGTCCGATTGGCATCCTCGCCTTGTTCCCATTATCTCGTCACGCCTGGCTAAACAATACAATCGTCCGGTCATCATCATTGCTCTGGATGAATCGAATACGGGGAAGGGCTCCGTTCGTACGATTCAAGAATTTCCTCTTTTGCAAACGCTGAAAAAATGTAAGGATTACTTCATAAATTACGGAGGACATGATTGCGCCGCCGGGTTGATTATTCATAAAGACAAAATAAACGATTTTAGTAAAAAATTTATTCATATCGCTAATTTTTGTTTAAAATCCATTGATATTGTTCCTAAGCTGTTCTTGGATGCTGAAGTTGATTTTAAAGATTTGAATTATGAATTACTCGCTTCTTTGGAACTTTTGGAACCTAAAGGCAATGGGAATCCCGCTCCGATCTTTTATTGCAAAGTGAAGCAGGCTTGGCGTCCTAGAATTATAGCAGGACAGCATCTTAAATTATTTTTACAGCAAGACGACCGAGTTTTAGAGGGTATTGGTTTCGGCATGTCGAATAAGTGTTCTTTTATCAACTCTTATTTTGAGCAAAAGTTCGCGGTTGCGTATACGCCTCAAACGGTGACTTTTAATGGGAAGAAAAGCATGCAACTTTTAATCAAAGACATTCGATTGAACGACTCGTGAGTGTTTTTAGACGGAAAAAAAATATAATCCAAGCCGTTCTTAAAATAGTAGACGTGAAAATACCCTATCCTAGAAATTTTCTAAGGCTATTCATATTAAAATACGTCCGAATCCAGAGCGTTTTTCTGCTCTTTTTTTCGGTTTATTTTGCTTAGATGTTTGTCCTTATATTTCTCGATATCACTCTCGTGAATGACCCAAGCCGCACCTTTGCGAATTCCGCTAATGGCACCGGTTCGTGTTGCATAATAGATCTTTTGTGCGGGAACGCCAAGAATTCGAGCGACCTGATTAATGGAATAAAAACCCTTAGAATTATCAAAAACGGACTCTCCGTTAAACATAGACTTCTGTCTTGAATAACGATTCTCTCGATATTCCTCTAAATCCTTTAAACAAATCCCCCACCGGGAAGATTTATGTGCTTTCAGTTTATTATGTTTAATCGCTACATAAATAGCTTGTCTTGTTACGCTATTTAATTTAGCCGCTTGTGTGATAGATACGAATTCTTCTTCCCTGCCGTCTTGAACAACCATAGGTTGATCCTGCACATCCTGTTTGCAATCCATGAGTTTAATTTCCCCCTTCTCTCTTGAATTTATTAAGCCTGCATGTACCTATATAAAAAAACCGGTGATTTATAAGCTTTCAAAGAAGAATTTTAACTTAAAGAATTATATTAAGCAACTTTTTTTAATTTATTTTGAATTTTTGTTTTAAATTTTTTTTTATGAAATTAATTTATTAAGATTTTTTAATGTTCTGTATTCCTTGATAGTCGAACTTTTTAAGTAACCCTAGCATGATTCGTTTATTTCTGAGCTACGGTCTTTACGATATTGCAAACTAATCAATTGTCACACAAAATGGTATCGAGAGATTTAACCGACTTGTCATTGATGAATTCTCGATTTTTCTCATAATTTTAGTTTGGGTTTGTTTGATGTTTAAAAATGTTCGCGTGCGTATAGCCCCGTCGCCGACAGGTGATCCTCATGTCGGCACGGCTTATATGGCTTTGTTTAATATGGTTTTTGCTCGTCATTTCGGAGGTACTTTCATTCTTCGAATCGAAGATACGGATAGAACGAGAAGTCGTTCGGATTATGAGAAAAATATTTTCGAGGCGCTGAAATGGTGCGGTATTGAGTGGGATGAAGGTCCCGATAAAGGAGGTCCCTACGGTCCCTATCGTCAATCGGAAAGGACGGAAATTTATCGGAAATATGCTGAACAACTTCTTGAAACCGGATTTGCCTACAAGTGCTTCGCTACACCTTCCGAACTTACGGAAATGCGAGAGGTGGCTTCTAAAATGGGGTGGCGAGGGGGATATGATCGTCGTTACCGATCTTTATCAGCCGCGGAAGTTGCGGAAAGAGAAGCTCAAGGGTGCCCTTATACGATTCGCTTAAAGATTCCTTTAACCGGTGAATGCGTTTTTCATGATTTTATTAAAGGAACGGTGACGGTTCCTTGGGCAGACGTAGACGATCAGATTTTAATAAAGTCCGACGGATTCCCTACATATCATCTAGCCAATGTAGTTGATGATCATTTGATGAGGATTACGCATGTTCTTAGAGGTGACGAATGGCTGAGTTCCACTCCTAAACATATATTTTTATATGAAGCTTGCGGTTGGACTCCTCCGACATTTCTTCATATGCCTCTTTTACTCGGAACCGACGGTTCGAAATTATCGAAAAGACGTAATCCGACATCAATTTTTTATTATCGGGATTCAGGTTACTTGTGTGAAGCATTTACGAATTTTCTTTCTCTCATGGGTTACAGTATGAAAGACGATGAGGAAATTTATTCCCTGGATAAATTGATTCATGAATTCGATCCCAAAAGAATAGGTGCCTCGTCTGCCGTTTTCGATATCAAGAAACTCGATTGGTTAAATAGGCATTATTTATCTCAGGAACTCGATGATTCGGAGTTATTAAAAAAATTATATGATTGGAATTTTTCGGAATCCTTTTTGCTTAATTTAATTCCTTTATGTCGAACCAGAATTACGACTTTAGGAGATTTTTCCGAACTCTGTTCTTTTTTCTTCGTTAATGATCTCGAGTATACTTCGGCTGATTTAATCCCTGAGGGAACCGGTGAAGATATGGTAGCCGGCATGCTTCATTGTTTGATTAAATTCTTGGAAAAGGACGATACATGGAAAAAAGATGATTGGTATCGGGGGTCTAAATTGTTAGCTGAGTTATTTAAAGTCAGTCATAAGAAAGTCGTTATGCCTATTTTATTCACGGTGATTACCGGAAAAAAACAAGGACCGCCTTTGTTCGATTCGGCTGCTATTTTAGGAAAATCCCGAGCAAGAGTTCGGTTATCGAATGCCATAAAAATTCTTGGAGGATTGACGAATAAGCAAGCTCTTCAGTGGGAAAAATTGTTGGCTGAGGGAGAAATTTTTTCGATTAATTAGTCTTTTTATTTTAATTCTTTATTTTGAGTGACTTCATTTTCTTTTATATGGGATGGAGTTTCTTTTTTTTCGTCTTTTACGGACGGTTTTTTTGTAATCCGTGCCCGATTTTTTTCTGCAATGATATAAGGCTGTTTATTAGGTAAAACAGTATGGCAGCACCCGGATAACAGGAGAATGATCAGTAATTTAGTTATATATAATAATGGATTCACAATGATTTATTATTTATAATAGATTAAAACAGTATTGTTTATTTTTTAATTTAACAAAATATTTAATATATGTCGTCCATTTTTATTTTTCCCAGTTACCAAGAAAGTTTCGCAGCAACCGACTCATGGATAAAGGAGGGATTTGTCTTTCAAAGTGTTCAGAGCATTGAGAGAGGCGATCGAATGTATAGATGTCGGATTTATGAAAAAGTCGAGCACGACGTTCAAAGTACTGCCGATACTGTTATTAGGGTTTCCAAGAGACGAATCAGAGAAGCTTTGTATCCGATTCCCGAAGAATCTCAAGAAGTTGTGGGATCGTCCGGTTCTTCTATTGAACCCATCGCTTTACCCGGAGATTTTGAAGGTATGCAAAGTGTGGAAGTGGCTCCCTTAGTACCGAAAGATGTCGGAGAAGAGATGTTTAATGAGATTAGTAATGACTTGGAGCACTCCGGTACGGAAAATCCCGAGGTCGGCATTAATCCCCTGGTGCTTAAACCCGAACTCAGAGCTTTTATTCAAAAAGATCCTGAAAGCAATCATTCTTTTATTTTAGAGCCCGCTTTAGGTGATCGTTCGTCCTTTATTTTTATACCTGAAGGAAATGAGGATAAGGCAGAAAGGATTCTGATAGCATATATGGAAACCGGAAAGCCGGTTCGTAATCCGCGGGATTTAAAGCATATGGTTATTTGTTTCTGCACCGTATACAGTTCAGCGCAAGCGGACTGGAAAGAACGTGTCACTCCTTCCATTGTAGCTAAGGTCGGATGTGCCGCGCGTTATGTCAAATATAATGTTCTGGTGATCAATTTTTCTTCCCAAACCGTACTGGTGTATGCCAATCCCCAGAAATTTAAATCGTATAGTAATTTCCGTGGAACGAAACTTAAAATAAATGAAGAGGCAGTTGATAGGATCAAACGAATCCTTCAAAAGCGTCGAGAAAAAGTTGCCGAAGAAACGGAAGGAGCTTCAGCTTCCGATCAAACTCAGTCGACGGATCCTTCGGATAATGACTGACCTTAGTCCGTTTTTACTCATAAGTTTTTAATCACAACCTATTCTTTTAGGTTGTTTCACGTATTTATTTCATTCTTTTTAGTAAAAAATATTTGATAAAATTTTGTTTTTTATTTGTAATAGATTTATATAGGATTTTTTTTAAAAAAAGTCCGAATTAATTTTTAAACCGAAATCTTTTTTTTTGAGGAGTTTATATGAAAAAAGTATTAATGGTCCTGGCGATTGCAGGTTGTGCTTTGGGATTGGGAAGTTGTTGCCGAGTTATGGATTGTTGTTTCGATCCCTGCACGCCCTCTTGTCCCGAAATGCTGAAATGTCCCAAAAGCTGTAACTCTTGTCCTAAACAAAGTTCCGGTTCTCAATCGAATGATTGCAAAAACGGAAAATGCACTGCTCCTCAAAAAAATGGGTCTCAAAGCAGCTCCTCTCAACAAAAGAGCTAAACTTTAAAAATAATTTTTACAAAAGTATAAATTAAGAAGAAAAATTTATTTTAACGGTGAAGCTTTTCATCATTTAAGGCCGTACTCCGTTGGTGATTTCAAGAAATAGGGGATAAAATCTTAGGAGATTCTATGTTGTCCAAGCTCGTTCGAAAAATATGTTCGGTTTTAATAGTGAGTAGTTCGATTTTTTGTTTTGCTGACGGAGGGATGAAGGTAATAAGTGAGCAACCGATGACGCATGTCATCGGTATCGATTCGAAAGCATATGTGGCTGTAGCTGAAAAGATTTCCTCTTCTTCCAATGAATGTTGTCAAGGAAAATTGGCTAAAGCCAGAGGCAAAAAATCTAAAAAGAATCAACCTAAAACCGGCAATAAAAATTCCGAAGATATCGATTGTTCCTCCTACGGAAAAATGTATTGCATGAAGGTGGGCGACGATTGCAACATCGAGATCCATCAATCCGTTCCGGAATATGCCACGGTAGGATCTCCTTATCCGATAGAAATTACGGCCTGCAGTAAGAAAGATTGTATAGATATTACTATAGCGCAACAGTTGCCGACGGATGCCGAATTTCTTAAAAGCGATCCTAAGCCCATCTCCAAAGAAAACGGTAAGTTAATCTGGAAGATTAACAAAATGAAGCAAGGTGAAACGAAAAAGATAGTGGTTTGGATCAAACCTCTTAAAGAAGGTTGTTTTTTAACTGCGGCAACCGTTTATGCGTCGCCTCAAATCACCTCTTATACGCAATGCGGGAAACCTGAAGTCTCCGTTACTCAAATAGCACCCGAAACCGTATGCTTATACCGTCCCGTACAATATAAAGTGGAAGTGGTCAATTCCGGTACGGCTATCGCAAAAGGATTGGTTGCGGAGAATGTAGTGCCTCAAGGTTTCAAGCACGCTTCCGGGGAAAAAGTGCTAACCTATAATTTAGGCAATCTATGTCCTGGTGAAACAAAAGGGTATAAAGTGGAATTTATACCTCAAAAAAGAGGGATATTTACGAATATAGTCAAAGTTACCTATTGCGGCGGTAATAAATGCAGTTCGGAAGTCACAACGACCGTTAACGAACCCTGTATTAATGTTACAATGGTAGGAGCCGATTGGTCATATATTTGCAAACCTGTGGATTATGTCATCAAAGTCACGAATCCCGGCGATCTTATTTTGAGAAACGTTCGTGTTAATTTTATATCCGCGAACGGTACTTCCGTACTGGATGCTCAAGGAGCTGAAATGTGTAACAATAATGCTTGTTGGATCATTCCTGAAATTTGTCCCGGAGAAGAGCTGGTTTTTAAAGTTTCCTTGAAATCCAAACATCCCGGAAAGGCTTGCAACAGGGTTAGTGTAAAAACCAATTCCGAGTGCGGAGAATGCATTTCCTGTGCCGAAATTACTACGGAATGGAAAGGTTTGGCTGCGACGCATATGTGTGTAGTCGAGACGAACGATCCGATTTGTATCGGAGATCAAACCGTTTATTGTATTCGAATCAGTAATCGCGGTACTGCAGATGATACGAATGTCATTTTAGGTTTAAAATTTTCTAAAGAACTGGAACCTACGGATGTTAAAGGTCCGACTAAAGGGGTTATTACCGGAAATACCGTGTTGTTCGAACCTCTGGATCGCCTACCGTCGAAATGTACCGTTGAATATGCGGTTACTTTGAAAAGCGTGGCTACCGGAGATGCAAGAGGAGAAGCGACATTGTCTTCGGATTCTCTTACGACTCCCGTTACCGACGTAGAAAACACTCACGTTTATTAATCTTTTGCTTAGCAAACGTTATAACGGAAGATATTCATTTCTCTTCCGTTTTTTGTTGCATTGAGTTTTTGCAATCGAAACGGCAATCTCTCATTTTTTATGAGTCGATTCCATGGTAAAGCTTCCTTTGTTCATTCGTCCCGGAACACAATAATAAATACCGAGTCTTACGGATACAACTGGTTTGACGTATCGTTAACCGAGAAAATGCCCGGTTAATTCTTAGGATTTTTTTTCGGAATCTCTATGGTATAAATATCGAAATTTGTTCGTGACCGTTGAAGAGATTAAACAGCCGATTTCATAAGACGGTCTCGACATCGATATCCGCTTGAACGTGAGATTCATTATGTCAAAGAATTTTTTAAATTATCTGAATTGATAATATTGTTTCTTGGGATAAATCGTCTCGATTGTTTTGACTTTCCGTTTCGTTTTCTTAATCGAGACGCTTGTTTTCGATGAACCTTGTGTTTCATTTCGGACGGTTTACCTAGTTCGGACCAAGTTTTATTATATGTTCGAATTTGTGGTTATACGGCCATATTTTTTCGTATTCGGTTGAATACCTTATGAAGTTGACTTTGTTTCGGCAACGATGACAATGAAGATGAAAGGATGGTTTTTTCGATGCGTTCTTAAATCCGAAAGATTGACCTTCTGAAGTTATTTGACCTTAAGGAATCGATTTATTTCGAATCCATAGGTCTTATTTGAGAAAGGAGAATCATATCCTTGATTATATTAACCGATTCTTCCATTTGTAAATCGTTAGACCCGAAAGAAGCTTCTTTATACGTACCGGTTGTTTCGAATGCGTTTTTCAAAACCGAAAGGAAATTTTCGTAGTTTCTATTATTTTCCAGTCGGATCTTACTATTGATAACAAGATTGGGTAAAATAGTTGTCCATCGGTCCTCTTTTACTTGTAGGTTGGGGACGTAGTATTTTTTGAACCATTTTTTTGCCGTGGGATTGATATCCGATAGACTGTCCTCGAAAGCTGCCGAGTAAGAGTCGGGTAAAAGAGGATTGTCCAAATATCTCTCTCCGATCTCTTCTTCAGAATATTTCGAGGGCACGGAAATATCGGATTTTACTCCTTCTATCTGAGTCGATTTTCCCGATACTGTATAATACCGACCGACAGTAACTTTGAACAGGGGTTCATTCTTGAAATTTCCCGTAATGGTTTGATGTTGGACTGTTCCTTTCCCGTAAGTTTGTTGATCTCCGACGATTATTCCGATGCCGTAATCTTGTAGAGTTTGGGCAACGATCTCTGAGGCTGAAGCCGTGTTTTTTGAAATTAAAATAACCAATGGTCCGTCATAGAATTTATTTCCGTTAAAGGTACGGTAGTATTTGACGCTTCCGTCCGAATAACGGGAAATTACTACTACACCGTTCGTCATGAATAATCCGGACACTTTGACTGCTTGAGATAAAAATCCTCCGCTGTTTTCCCGAAGATCGAGAATAAGTCCGAGCATATTTTTTTCTTGAAGCTCGGATATGGATTTTTTTAAATCCAATTCGCTCGAAACGTTATTTTCTCCTTCATAAAATGAATGAAGGTTAATTTTTCCTATAATTCCGTTTGCGAAAGGTTCCGAAGACACATCGACTCTTTTATCTCCAAGGATGATTTTTTTTCTGGTGATTTTCACTTCGACTCTTTTTTTCGGTTTGGAGTGTTCCAGATCGAGTACTACCGTTGAATTTTCAGGTCCTTTAAGTATTTCTAAAACTTTAGAAAAACTCATCCCATCGATCGACTGCCCATTGACGCTTTTTAGTATATCGTTAGGGAGAACTTTGTGACTTTCATGAGCGGGACCTTGAGGAACTACGTCTTTAATGAGAATTCCTTCAATGTCTTCTTTCAAAATGATACCTATTCCGCACATGCCCTTTTCCAGTTGCGTTCGAAGAGCCGATGCTTCCGTTTCACTGAAATAAGCGGTGTGAGCATCCAAGCTGTTGGCTATGGATTTAATGATTTTTACGGAAATATGTTTTTCTTCGTCTTTCGTCGTCATGTTTTTGCCGTCTTCTTGAAGACATAGGTAGTCGTTTTCATGAGATTCGATGAGTTTATGACACAATTTCAGAAGTTTCGATTCCTTCCCTTTATATTTATTCTCGGGACTGTCTTTAATGTAGCCTGAAACTATCGATAAGAAATAATATTTATGCTTCTCTTCGAGCAATTTTAAGTCATCCGTAAATGAGCTTTTTATAGGTAAAGATTTGACTTCCAAGGCTTCCTGAAACGTTTGCTCGGCATTTTCCAGCCAAGCTTTTCTCCAACGGCGTGCTCTGGGGATGCTTATTTTAATCGTATCGTTTAACGATTTATAATCCGAAAAATTGCGATTGTTGTAGTGTTTCAGCAGATTTTTTTTATAAGAACTTTTCGGTTCCAGATAATTTATGATGTCCTTTTTTAAAAGATAGACTTTTGCAGGATCGAAATTATTGATATAAGTGGCAAAAGATTTTACTAAAATATCTTCATGAATTTCAGTGGCATCTATATGATATTCTACCAATTTTTTGACAATGTCGTTTACGGGTTGGAGGGATTCCGTCGTCGTTCCGAACAGAGAACAAGAGCATAACGACAATAAACAAGAGAGGCGGAAGACGTAACTTTTTTGCATAAAGGATCAGATCCGAAATAGAAGTCTTTAAGTTAGTATTCGGAAAAAATTTCCGAAAACTTTAACGTTTTTTAAAAAAACTTTTTAAGTTACTGATCCTAGAAAGGAAGAAAATTTCGTTGTTTTTACTTCGATTCAAGATTGTGAAGACGAATGAATTTGATTTTTTAGATCCTTAATTAAATAAATTAAAGCAATTAGAAGTACGGTGATGCTAACGAAAGCCAAAAAAGAACCCACAATAAAATAAGCTCCGCTGAAAGGAAGAACGGATACCGGCAGGAAGGCCGCCATACATAATCCGATAGCCAGTATCAGGAAAATTACGGCTAAGGCCAAAAGTCCGGTGCTTTTAGTAAGATTTCTTAAAGATTCGGAGGACTTTTTCTGTTGAAGAGAATCGAGCTGTACGGAATTTGTATTTTGTATAACCTGATCAATTGACATTTAAGCAAACCTATAAATAAAAATAGGTATTTTATATTACTTATTATTAAGTGACTATATTAAGAATTTTTTGATTTTCATTTTTTTAAAAATTCACGTCATTTTTGGGTCTTCTTAGGTTCATTTTATAAATAAGCCCTTGCAAACAATCGTTCTCTCTTCTATATTTCTCCGTTTCAAGTTAAGGTTGAGTCGGGAAGGGTTATGCCAACTATAAACCAGTTGATTCGCAAGAGTAGACAAGCCGGTGTTTCGAGAAAGAAGTCGCCTGCTTTACAAAAATGTCCGCAAAAACGAGGAGTTTGTCTGCAAGTCAAAACAAAAACTCCTAAAAAACCGAATTCCGCTTTGCGGAAAGTGGCGTGGGTTAGATTGTCCAACGGGCAGGAAATTATTGCTTATATAGGCGGTGAAGGTCATAACCTTCAGGAACACAGCATTGTTTTGGTTCGAGGCGGAAGAGTGAAAGACTTACCTGGGGTAAGATATCATATTGTTCGAGGTGCTTTGGATTGCGCTGCAGTTAAGAATAGGAAACAGGGACGATCTCTTTATGGAGCAAAAAGACCCAAATAGTCGATTGTTTATATAATTTTTGATGGTTATTTAGAGGAAAAGTTATGTCAAGAAGGCACTCTGCCGAAAAGCGCGAAATCAGCGGTGATCCCATTTACGGAAATGTGACTCTCGAAAAGTTTATCAATAAATTGATGATGCATGGAAAGAAATCCAAAGCAAGAAGGATTGTATATAATGCATTGGATAAATTCGCCAAAAGAGCTAACCTTGAAGATTGTATGGCAGGTTTTGAAGAAGCTTTAGAGAATGCCAAGCCTTTGCTTGAGGTCCGTTCTCGAAGAATAGGCGGCGCAACCTATCAAGTTCCTGTAGAGGTGGCTCCCGATAGAAAAAATTGTTTGGCGATGCAATGGATTATTAAATATGCTAGGTCCAGACCCGGGAAATCCATGGAAGAAGGATTGGCAATGGAATTCACCGACTGCTTTAATAAACAGGGCGCAACCATTAAAAAACGGGAAGATACGCATCGTATGGCAGAGGCTAATAAGGCTTTTGCGCATTACAGATGGTAAGTCCGGCGAAAATTCTGAAGAAGGGGTAATAAGAGGTTTTAAGTATTGTTATGAGCCAAAAGTATAGTTTGCAGAATATCAGAAACATAGGAATTATGGCTCATATCGACGCGGGTAAAACCACAACGACCGAAAGAATTTTGTTTTATGCAGGAAGGACTCATAAGATCGGTGAAGTCCACGAAGGCGGTGCCACGATGGACTGGATGGAGCAAGAGCAAGAAAGAGGTATTACGATCACCTCGGCAGCAACTACCGTTTTTTGGCAAGATTGCAAAATCAATATTATCGATACTCCGGGTCACGTGGATTTTACGATTGAAGTCGAACGTTCTTTGAGAGTTTTGGATGGAGCCGTTGCAGTTTTCGACGCAGTCTCCGGAGTTGAACCGCAATCCGAAACGGTATGGAGACAAGCCGATAAATATTGCGTACCGAGAATTGCTTTCGTCAATAAGATGGATAGAATGGGTGCCGATTATTTTGCCGCAGTTGAGTCGATGAGGGTAAAGTTAGGGGCTAATGCCGTTCCCGTTCACTGTCCTATAGGTGCGGAAAGCGATTTTATCGGAATGGTCGATTTGATAGCTTGGAAAGCTTATTATTTCCTTGATGAAACTTTAGGAGCTCGTTGGGAAGAAAGAGAAGTTCCTGAAGAGATGGTGGATAGGTGTACGGCATTAAGAGCCGTTCTTTTGGAAGAACTTGCAACTTCGGATGATTCCAATGAGGAGTTTATGATGAAGGTGCTGGAAGCTCCCAACTCCATAACTCAAGACGAGATTCATGCCGTTATGCGAAAAGCTGTCATCGGTAATAAATTAAATCCTGTGCTTTGCGGAACGGCCTTTAAAAACAAAGGCGTGCAGCATCTTTTAGACGCGGTCGTGCAATGGATGCCCTCTCCTTTGGATAGAGGTGGGGTCCCGGGTGTCGATTTGAAAAAAGATGAAGCAGTCACGATATCTCCGACAAATGACGGTCCTTTAGTCGCTCTGGCATTCAAGATCATGAGTGATCCTTACGTCGGACGGATTACCTTTATACGTATTTATTCTGGAACTTTAAAAAAAGGCACCTCCGTATTTAATGCGACTAAGGAAAAAAAAGAAAGAATTTCCCGACTTCTTGAAATGCATGCTAACGAGAGAACGGATCGAGATGAGTTCACCGTGGGTGATATAGGAGCGTGTGTCGGTTTGAAGTTTGCCGTTACCGGAGATACGTTATGTGATGAAGGTAGTGCTATTGTTCTGGAGAAAATGGAGTTTCCGAATCCGGTGATTGATATGGCGATCGAGCCTAAATCGAAAGGCGATCGTGAAAAATTAGCACAAGCTTTGAGTGCGTTATCGGAAGAAGATCCTACTTTCAGAGTTTCTTCAAATGAAGAAACCGGGCAGACTATCATTTCTGGAATGGGTGAATTGCATTTGGATATTTTGCGCGATCGTATGATCCGTGAATTCAAGGTGGAGGCTCATGTAGGTAAACCTCAAGTCTCTTATAAGGAAACCGTCACTTTTAAATCGGCTTCCGAAACAAAATATGTTAAGCAATCCGGAGGACGAGGACAATACGCTCACGTTTGTCTTGAAATAGAGCCTAATGAAGCTGGAAAAGGTAATGAAGTCGTCAGCAAAATTGTAGGGGGAGTTATCCCTAAAGAGTATATTCCTGCCGTAATTAAAGGTGTGGAAGACGGTCTGAATACAGGAGTTTTAGCTGGCTATGGATTAGTCGATGTTAAAGTTGCCATTGTTTTTGGATCTTATCATGAAGTCGATTCGAGTGAGATGGCCTTTAAGATTTGTGGATCGATGGCAGTTAAGGACGCTTGTAGAAAAGCTAAGCCGGTTATTTTAGAACCTATTATGAAGGTTGCCGTTTCTACTCCTGAACAAGGGCTAGGGGATGTGATAGGAGATTTGAATAGACGTAGAGGTAAGATTTTAGGTCAAGAACAGGGTCGTGGAGGGATTGTTCTGGTTAATTCGGAAGTTCCTTTAAGTGAAATGTTCGGATATACGACATCATTGCGTTCGTTAACATCGGGAAGAGCTACTTCTACTATGGAGCCCGCATATTTTTCTAAAGTTCCTCAAAAAATACAAGACGAAATAGTTAAAAAATAGAGGTTAGGTGTGAAACAAAAGCAGAAGATTAGAATTCGTTTGCGGGGATTTGATCAAGGACAGCTTGATCGTTCGACTGCCGATATCGTTGAAACAGCTAAAAGAACTGGAGCGCGTGTCGCAGGTCCGATTCCTCTCCCTACTAAGAGAGAATTTTTTACTGTTTTAAGATCTCCTCACGTTGATAAAAAATCCAGGGAACAATTTGAAATCAGAACTCATAAGAGATTGATTGATATTTTGGATCCTACTGGAAAAACGATTGACGCTTTGAAAATGCTCTCTTTACCTGCTGGAGTGGCTATCAAAATAAAAGTCGCTTAATTCTTTTGCATGACCGGATAAAGTTGTGGGTAGTTTTCGTGTTTTTAGTCGTAGTTTATTAACGAGAAGTGCTTCTTATCCGGATCAGGTTTATCATATTGTTTTAAATAATGAGGATTCAGACTCTCTTTGTTACGAAGTCGGGGGAGTTTTGGGGGTTTGTCCTGAGAACGATATTGATTTGGTTTCTCGTTTACTTCGTTTTTTTTCTCTTCCGGAGGAGTTTTTGGTTCATGACTCGGAAGGTAATCTCATTTCCGTTTTTGATTTTTTGCGATTGAAAGCCAATCTTGTAAAAATTTCTTCTAAAATAAAGAATTTGTTGGGCGTAGACGGAAAATTTTCGTTCTATCGATTGGATGATTTTACGGCTCTCCATCGAGATTTCGATTATTTGAATTGTTTTGCGGATCTGTTTTTGCCTCTGCTACCGCGACTTTATTCCATAGCTTCTTCTCCTCAAGTTTCTAAGGAACGTCTTGAACTGATTGTTCGTTTGATTTGTATACAAGATCCCGATGCCGAAATCATGCGATATGGGGTTTGTTCGGATTATCTTTGTCGGAGGGCCGCTATCGGATCCGTCATTAAGGCTTTTGTAAGGCCTAGCCCTCATTTTACTTTACGTGAGACTATGTTCGGAAAACCTATTTTAATGATAGGCGCCGGCACCGGTATAGCTCCCTATCGGGCTTTTCTTCAACATAGAATCGTCATTGAAGATCCGGGTCAAAATATTTTGATATTCGGAGAGCGTTCTTCGAAGTCCGATTTTTATTTTGAGAATTTTTGGAGGTCTCAGGTGTTACAAGATCGGTTATCGTTGTTTTCGGCTTTTTCCAGAGATCAAACTGAAAAAGTTTATGTACAGGATCGAATAAAAGAACAACAGGAACTCGTATATGATACCCTTGTTCAAAAAGAAGGCTTTGTTTTTGTTTGCGGAAGTAAAACTATGGGAATGAGTGTTCGTAAAACCTTACAGGAAATTTTAGGCAAAGGTGATCTTGAATCAGGGAAACTCCGATTCAAGGAGATTCGAGAAGACGATCGTTATTTTGTCGATTTATACTGAGAGCTATCCGTGTACTCCATAACTGTGAGAATACAAAAACACTGAATACCGTCTCCGCAACCGAAATCCGTGAGTCCTTCGCCGGATGTAGCGGTGATTCCTATAGAGTCCACCGGAATGTTCAAAACCTGACTGATATTTTCCCTCATTGGATATAGTTTCTTTACGAACATGGGACGAGACCCTTCTATAGTAATGGCTATATGGGAAATATGTTGCTGAGGTGTTAAGGATTTTACTGCTTCTTCCAAATAGATCCTGCTATCCGTGATACCGTGTTTATTAAGGACCTCATCGGCAAAGCCGCTAAGAATAATCTTGTGGGTAATCGCTGAGATTGCGTTGCAAATTGAATGAAAAACAACGTCACCGTCAGAATTGGCTTGAAAGCCCGGAACGTTTTCGAAAATAACTCCTGCAAGAATACAGGGCTTAGCGGAAGTCTCCGGTAAAAACCGGTGACTGTCTTGACCGATTCCGGTGCGAACCCTCCAAGAGGGGGAGCCGTTAGTGTTGTTCATGATATACCTTAAAAATTAAATCCGGGAAAGAAGAACGTCCCATTGTGCCGGAAAGTCGTTTTTGATAGAAAAATAAATTTTTAAGGTATCTCTGAATATTAAGATCTTTATGCGTTGGTCTGTTTTGTTTAATATCGAATATCAAAGGACATTTTTATTGATTTAAAATTAGAACCGCTTCTATCATGGCCCCTTTTATTGGCCGGATAGCTCAGCTGGTAGAGCAGAGGATTGAAGATCCTTGTGTCGTCGGTTCGATTCCGGCTCTGGCCATTCTTGTCGGATGTCTTTTGCGATTGACTGACCTCTTTTTCGGTCGTTTTTACTGAGGAAAGCTTAAGGGGGGAAATTTTTTTCCGAAACGGGGCTTTTCGTTTTTGTATAATTTTTAAATCCGGTAAGCTCTTCCCTTTGTGTTCCCTCTTTCGGAAAGGAAGTTCCGGATGTTGAGTGTCTTAAGGAGCGTCGAGATATTCGGTTTGGGATTTAATATAGATAGATTCGGAGTTATAGAGAAATGAGTACTTATGCCATCATTAAAACGGGCGGCAAGCAGTATAAGGTTCAGGAAGGCGATGTCATTGACGTTGAGCTTTTGAAAGTCGAGGATAAGCAGGAGTTGGTATTTGAAGAAGTTCTTTTTTTCTCGGATGGGGACTCGTTTGTTGTAGGGAAGCCTTGTGTTGATCGTGTGTCTGTTAAAGCCGTTGTTTTAGGAGAGGTTCGTGGAGAAAAGGTTGTTGCTTATAAATATAAGAGAAGAAAAAATTATCATAGAAAAGTCGGTCACCGACAAAATAGTACTCGAGTTAAAATAGTCGGTATTTCTTTATAGTCATAGGAGATTGATTTAAATGGCACATAAGAAAGGGCAAGGTTCCAGTCGTAACGGTCGTGATTCTCATTCCAAGCGTTTAGGGATGAAAGTCGGTTCCGGTCAAAGAGTTTGTACAGGAAACATTTTAGTTAGACAAAGAGGAACAAAGTGGCGACCTGCAAGAAATGTCGGTCGAGGCAGTGACGATACGCTTTTTGCTTTATCTGACGGATTCGTTGTTTTTAAAAAAACAAAACATACTTATATTTCGGTAGAGCCCGTAGCCGTATAAGTGTCATGAGGGAATAAGCTGCACCTCTTCTCAGCAAATTAGCGGTTATTACTGTTGTTTTTATGTTTTTAGATAAAGTGGTTCTCTCTTTAAAAGGCGGGAAAGGTGGTAACGGGGTCGTTGCTTGGCGTCGTGAAAAATATCTTCCTAAGGGAGGTCCTTACGGCGGTAATGGAGGCGGCGGCGGTTCTGTCATTATTAGAGCAGACGACAACATATTTTCTTTAGAGGCTTATCGAAATAAGCGTCTCTTTCAAGCCGAAAAAGGTCAAGACGGCGGTTATAATAACCGTACCGGAAGGAATGGTCGTAATCTCATTCTTAAAATTCCCGCCGGAACGGTTCTGAAAAGTTTTCCCTCTCAAGAGATTATACACGATTTCGGAACTTGCGGAGAAGAGCTTGTAATCTGTCGAGGCGGTTGCGGAGGTAAGGGGAACACTCATTTTAAATCATCTACGAATCGGGCGCCGACGCAAGCGACTCCGGGCACCGGTGGTCAAGAAATAGAGATAGAATTTGAGCTTAAAACGATAGCCGACGTAGGACTTATAGGATTTCCTAATTCGGGGAAATCTACTCTACTTAACACATTGTGTTCCCGGGATGTCAAAACGGGAGCTTATCCTTTTACGACGCTCAGACCTGAAATAGGGTTTGTTTCTTCCTCCGGAAGAAATCGAGAAGATCGTCTCATTGTTGCGGATATTCCCGGAATTATTAAGGACGCTCATAGAAATAAAGGTCTTGGTTTTGAGTTTTTGAGACATATCGAAAGAACACGTTTGTTGCTTTTTGTTGTCGATGTATCGGGATTTACCGGTAATAACCCCGTAGAAGACTTGGAAAATCTTGTACGTGAGTTGTCTTTATATCGTCATGATTTATTGAATAAAGAATCTGTAGTTGCTTTAAATAAAATAGATCTTCTTGAGGACTTAGGAGAAGTTGCTTTTAGAGATGTTTTATCGAAATTTCAAGATCTGTTCGTCGGTATGCCATTTATCCCGATCTCAGGACTAACGGGAGAGGGCTTGGATGTATTGACTCAAGTTTTAAAACAGAAGCTTAAGCCGTAAGCTAAAGACATCAGTAAAGCAATGCTAGGCCCAACGGGCGTATTCAGAAAATAAGCGATACAAATACCTACAAATGAGAGTAAGATATTGATAATAGTGCCGACCAACATAATTTTAGGTATTCGATAAGAAAAACGACAGGCTATCGATATTGGTAAGACCAACATACTCATCATAAGTATAATCCCTACCACGTAAATGAGTAAAACAATTGCCAAAGCCGCTAATGATAGAAGCAGAAAATAATAGTTCGTAAATTTTATTCCTCTCAATTCCATATATTGTTCGTCGAAACAAAGAGCCAGGAAACGATTATGGAAAATAACGGTTGAGACGATGATAATTCCGTCTAATATAAATAAAATCTTTAGATCATTGACTCCTACCCAAATGATATTTCCTAATAGGAAGTTCGATAGTTCGGCATTGAAAGAGGGTAATCGGGACATTAAAATAATTCCTACAGACATCCCTAAAGACCAGACGACGGCAATAACGGAATCTTCCCTCTCTTTATGTTTTAAATGAATTCGACCTATAAAAAGCGCTAAGAGAACGGATCCGATAACGGCGCCCCACAATGAGGATAAGTGAATTGTAGTGTAGTAATTAAGCCAAAGAGCTACTCCTATTCCTCCTAACATGGAATGAGAAATACTTCCGCTAATGGAAACGATTCTTTTGACTACGATATAGGAGCCTATAATTCCTCCGGCTATGGAAGCACCAAAAGCTGCAAGAAATGAATACAGTAGAAAAGGATTTGCCAATAAGTGAGAGAGCATAAAATGGCCTAGGGGTTGGGATGTTTGAGCTCTTCAGGCTCGCATAACGATTTTTGACAAAGGTTCTCGGTTTTGAGAGGTTGTAAATGTAAATTGAGATAAAAAGCCCTATCGAATAATTTCATCGCGTGATGTAAATCATGAGTAACCATGATAATAGTTATTCTTTTTTTCAAGGCTTCGAGAATATCATAGATTTTTTTTTGATTTTCCAAATCAACATTGGCCGTGGGTTCGTCAAGAATCAAAAGTGCCGGTTCCGAAGCAAGAGCCCTTGCGATGAGTGTGCGTTGGGCTTGTCCTCCTGAGAGATGAGAAAAGCTCATATCTTTATAAGAAAGCATTCCCGTAACGTCTAGAGCCCAATCCACTATTTTTTTATCTTCATCGGAATATCTACCGTGCCATTTTAAGTGGGATAATCGACTCATTAACATCACTTCTTGAACCGAAATCGGAAAGTCCTTGTCGAAAGAAGCATGTTGCGGAACATAGCCCGAAAGCGGTCGGAAATTTTTCGGCGAATTATTAAACAATGAAATAGAGCCTTTAATCGGCTTCAGTAACCCTAAAAGTAATTTTAAAAGCGTCGATTTTCCTCCTCCGTTAGGACCGAGAATTCCGATGATCTCGCCTTTTGTAATTTTTAAAGATAAATTTTCAAGGAGGAGTCTTGAGCCCTTATAATGGAAAAAAACTTCGTGAAGAATAATCTGATCTGTTGTCATGGAGAGGCAAAAGCAAGGGCTATAATCTTAATATTCTCAAAAACATTTTCTGCATAAGGATCGAGGATGATGGGTTTTAACTTTAATTTATGAGCCAAAACCAGTCCTTGTCGGGTCCCTGTTTGTT
This sequence comes from Victivallaceae bacterium, assembly GCA_036659455.1. Classification (NCBI taxonomy): domain Bacteria; kingdom Pseudomonadati; phylum Lentisphaerota; class Lentisphaeria; order Victivallales; family Victivallaceae; species Victivallaceae bacterium. Next base: position 500,542 of record JAVXCN010000001.1, on the reverse strand, counting down.
TTTGAAGAAAAATTTTACTTATAGGGTGTGTTTTTGCGATATGTAAGATAGCCATAATTTCTTTTAGAGAAGGTTCCGCCGAAGAAGGTTTTTCGACAGCTACTTGTTTTAACAGATAATCCTGACAAAAATAGCTGTAGGCTCCATGAGTTACGATTATCGGAATCGAACGATCACTGTTTTCGAAGATTCGTAAAACTTCTTTGTGAAGTTCATCGAGTTCTAACAGAATTTTTTTTAAATTGGATTCATATTGTTTTCTGCAATCGGGATTGATGTTCGAAACGCACGCGGTAATGGCTGCTGCTTGTTTTTTTAAAAGATTCGGGCTGAGCCATACATGAGAGTCGTAAGTCGATACCTCACAATTTTTCCCGCATCCGCTTGTTAGAGGAATGAGGGAAAGATTATCTCTTAAGTCTACGATATCGCAATTTGTCGATTTACCTAAAGATCGGGAACAAATACCCTCAAAACTTTCACCGATTTTAAACCAAAGACGAGCGTTTTTTAGTTTAAGGACTTGTCTTAAGCTAAGTTCATAAGTATGGGGATCGGCATTGCCCGGAACGATGGTCATGACGTTAAACGTGTCTTCTACGATACGTTTCGTTAAAAATTTATAAGGGGCTATACTAACGACAATGGTTTCTTTAGGACAGAGAACTTTTTTGTCAAAGGCCGACAATTGTCCCGAGATTGTCATAAACAAAAACGACATAAATATCATATAACGCATAAGTGACAGTTTAATCTCTCATTTTAATAGAAGCAAGCACATATCCTTATTGACGAACTGTTTTGATTTTTTTGTTGTTGAGAATAAGAACGAGTTTCGTTAACCTTAGCTCTTGTTTTTTTCGATTGGAGGGATGTCCGAGCGGTCGAAGGAGCACGCTTGGAAAGCGTGTGTACGCTAACCCCGTACCGTGGGTTCGAATCCCACTCCCTCCGTATTTAGAAATCGAAAGAATTCTTGTTCTCATTTGTTTTCCGAAATGAAAGTATTAGGTGATTTTTAAATGGTGTTTTTTTACAGAAGTTTCTGAATTTTTGAACGTGCTCTTCCCTGTTTGGTACGCTGTTTTTCAACACAAAACTCGGTTCTTTAGTAGATAAGAAAAAATTTAAAAAACCGGAGTGCTTTCGGCTGGATTTCTTATCGTGTCGGTTCTATTCCTAATCGTGCAAACAGGGCCATGTCATCCTCCGGAAGAGGATTATCGGTAGTCAGTAATTTTTCTCCGTAAAAAATAGAATTGGCACCTGATAAAAAGCACATGGCTTGTAATTCATCCGACATCAGATCGCGTCCGGCGGATAGTCTGACTACGGATTCGGGCATCAGAATACGGGCTAGGGCAATCGTTCTTATAAAATCAAAAGGATCCACATCATTCTGTTTTTCTAGAGGAGTGCCCGGAATGGGTATGAGTTTATTAATCGGAACGGATTCGGGAGGTTCTTCGAAATTAGCTAGAGTTACGAGCATTTTGATACGGTCGTCGTTGTTTTCACCCATGCCGATGATACCGCCGCAGCACACTTTCAAACCGGCCTTACGTACGGATTCAAGAGTGCTCAAGCGATCCTGAAAAGTTCTGGTAGTGATAATTTTTCCGTAAAATTCTTCGGATGTATCAATATTATGGTTGTAAAAATCCAAACCGGCTTCTTTTAAACTTTCCGCTTGTCCGGGGCCGAGTAATCCTAAAGATGCACACGTCTCCAAACCGATAGCTTTAATTAAGGAGATGATGCCGCATACTTTGCGTAAATCTCTATCACGAGGTCCGCGCCATGCGGCACCCATACAGAATCTGCTTGCGCCGGCTTTTTTAGCTTTTTTGGCTGCTTCAAGAATTTCTTCCGATTCGAGTAAAGGTGTTTTTTCTATGTCGGTTTTAGAGAGAGCGGATTGCGGACAGTAAGAGCAGTTTTCTGGACAACCGCCCGTTTTAATGCTCAATAGAGCACTGATTTGGACACGATTAGACGGAAAGTATTTTCTATGAACCGTTTGAGCTTTATAAATAAGGTCCGTTAAGGGTAAATTGAAAATCAACTTTGCTTGTTCCGGAGTCCATGTTTCTTTCATAATGAGTCCAACTTACTAAGTGAAAAAATGTACGAATTATATCAACAATTCTTAAAAACGCTGCAGAGAGACGGGAAATATCGCAAATTAACGTGCACATGTCAAGCAGGCAATTCTGAACTGTTAGACTTTTCCACCAACGATTATCTTAACTTAAGTCGTCATGGTTCATTAATAAACGAAGGAATGGTTGTTGCTCGTGCTCAAGGTTTCGGTTCAACCGGCTCGAGATTATTATCCGGAAATTCGGATTTATATGAGGAATTCGAAAGTCTTATCGCAAAAGATAAAAATAGTGAGGCCGGTTTAATTTTTAACTCGGGGTTTCAAGCTAATATCAGCACGTTGTCTTGTTTATTGGATCAAAAGATTTTAAATGCGAAGCCTCTGGTGTTTTTTGATAGATTAAATCACGCAAGCCTTTATCAAGCTGTTTTTTTAAGCTCGGCGCAATTGTGTAGATATCGTCATAATGACATGAATCATTTGGAATTTTTATTATCGCGTTATAAAAACGAGTCTCGACCTAAGTTTATCGTGACGGAAACGGTTTTCGGTATGGACGGCGATATTGCTCCTATCGAACATATTGCGGAATTGACTTTTGCTTATAACGCTTTTTTATATTTGGATGAAGCTCATGCTACCGGAGTATTCGGTAAAAACGGCTACGGTTTGTCTACCTCCGTTGATCTACGAAACATACCTCACGTCGTGATGGGAACTTTCAGTAAAGCTTTAGGCGCTAGCGGAGGATATGTGGCTTGTCATAATATTATCCGTGATTTCCTTATTAACAATTCCAAGGGATTCATTTATTCTACTGCTCTTTCCCCTCCGGTGATCGGAGCAGCTTTTTGTGCTTGGCAACTTGTCGAGAGTTTTGATAAGGAGCGCGAGATTTTACGGAATTTGGGAAAATCTTTACGTCGGATCTTGATGGATAACGGATTTGATATCGGTTCTTCTCAAACTCATATAGTACCGGTGATTCTTCATGAAGAATCGGCTTGTTTAAGAATTAAAGAGCTGTTGGCTGATCGAGGTATTATTGTTTCGTGCATAAGACCGCCTACCGTTCCTCCCGGTACGGCTCGTTTAAGAATCGCTCTTACGGCAAAGCATCGGTTATCAGACTTGGAGCGTCTCGTAACGGCTTTAAAAGAGGTCTTTTAATGACGATTCGTTTTGTGTTTTGCCATGGATTCGGTTTTAATGCCCATTTTTGGGACCCGATTGCTCAGTATTTTTCACAAGAAGTCTGTTCGTTTATCGATTTGGGATATTTCAAACGTCCAATGCATTTATCCGAACTTCAGGAAACGAAAATAGTAGGAATAGGACACTCGTTAGGTTTATTGAAGCTGAATCGGATGTATGAAAATTTCGATTGTCTCATAGGTCTTAACGGTTTTACTGATTTTTTGGGCCGAGATCGGGTTTTACGTGAAACAAGACTAAGGGAATTAAACGAATTACGAGAACGATTTATAAAGAACCCTGATCGAACTCTTAAGAGTGTTTATAAACGATGCGGTATTCCCGAATTCGTTGATTTCTGCGATTTTTCCGACATCGATCTCAATACGGCATTAGCCGATATCGAATTTTTAAAAACGAAACACGATTTTTCTACCGTCCCCACACTTATTATTAATTCGGATAATGATACGATTGTACCTTTTAAGATTGTCGAAGATAATTTTTTACACCGATCGAATCCTTATTTACGACTCGATGTTATGACCAACGCAAGGCACTGTCTTGGATTCGGCAAATCTTCGGAAGTTTATACACGAATAATGAGTTTTTTAAATGAAATCTTTAATTGATAAAATACGTATCAATTTTAATAAAGCCGGATGTTCGTATGATTTTGTTGCGACCGTTCAAAAACAATGTGCCGAGTTTTTAGTTGATCATTTGTTGAAGATTAGGGATTTCAATCCGAAATCCATTTTGGATTTAGGGACGGGGACGGGTTATATTCCCGAGCTTCTATTGAACAAATACTGCGACAGTTATTACTATTTAAATGATATTGCCGAAGATATGCTACGGTTGTGTAAGGCTAAATTATCTCGGTATCCCAACATTAATTATTTGCACGGAGATATGCTGAAATTAAAGTTTGACGACTTCGACCTTATTATCAGTAACTTTGCTTTACAATGGTTATCCGATCTTGAGAAAGCTCTTCGGTTGTTTCATTCCAAAAGTAAAAACGTGTTTGCTTTTTCCACTTTGTTGTCGGGAACGTTTCGGGAATGGGGAACCGTTCTTAGGGAATATCAAAATATTAAGCTTCGTAATTATCCTTCATTGGAGAAATTAGTCGGCATTTGCAACGGAATCAAAAAAAACAATCAGATTTTTGAATATCGATTTAAAAAGATTTCCTTGTCGTTCGACGGTTTCGTGACTTTTATGCGTTATTTAAAATTGCTCGGAGCTTCGTCATTTAAAGAATCTATGAAAATCGGGAATCTCAAAAGTTTGATCAAACAAGATCAATGGAAGGAATTCAGAGTTACCTATAATGTGTTTTTCGGGATTTTCAGGGATTCGAATATATGAACGTTTTTATTTCCGGAACCGATACGAATGTCGGAAAAACCGTAATATCAAGTTGGCTTGCTTTACATATGGGTTTTGCTTACTTTAAACCCATACAAACCGGTACCGAAGAAAGCCGCGATTCGGAAACGGTAATCGCATTATCGGGGGCTAAAATTTATCCCGAAAGTTTCAGTTATCGAAAACCGATATCGCCTCATTTAGCTGCAAACATCGAAAACGATAATATTGACCTGAATCAAATCGTCGTACCCCAGGACACTGATTTGATTGTTGAAGGTATCGGAGGAGTTTTAGTTCCTTTGAATTCCGATGTTTTTGTTATCGATCTTATTCGAAAATTGGAAATGCCCGTCCTTTTGGTCGCATGTACGAGACTCGGTACGATTAATCATACTCTTCTTAGTTTGGAGGTGTTACGTTCGCGCAATATTGAAGTACTCGGAGTGATTATGAACGGTAAACCGGATTTCGAAAATAAAAAGGCTATAGAAAGTTATGGAAATACGACCGTTGTTGCCGAATTTCCGATAATGTCTGAAATTTGTTATAACAGTCTGAAGTGTTTTAAACTTCCGGATAAATTGAATCGACTTTTAACGGGTAAATAAAATGAGAGTTTCGCAACGTGATAAAAACATCATTTGGCATCCCTTTACGCAAGAAAAAATGGCTGCTGATCCGATACATATCAAAAGAGCTTCAGGCGCTTATTTATATGATGAAAACGATCATTGCTATTTAGATCTGATATCCAGCTGGTGGGTTAATCTTCATGGTCATGCACATCCTGAAATAGCGCAAGCCATTTATGAACAGGCAAAAATCTTGGAGCATGTCGTTTTTGCAGGCTTCACGCATCAACCGGCCGTTGATTTATGTGAGAATTTAAGATCTCTTTTGCCATCGGATTTATGTAAATTTTTTTTTTCGGATAACGGGTCTACTTCTGTTGAAGTAGCCTTAAAAATGGCTTATCAGTACTGGATAAATTCGGGGATTACGGAGCGGCATCTATTTTTAAGTTTCGACGGCGGTTATCACGGAGATACTTTCGGTGCCATGTCCGTAGGCATGAATTCCGGATTTCATCATCGGTTCAAGGACTTATTTTTTAAGGTGTTATTCATACCTTATCCCGAGACTTGGGATGATGATAAAGAGGTCTGTCTAAAAGAAGAAAAAGCATTGGCTGTTCTTCGGAATTATTTAGAACAATACGGAAATAATATAGCTGCCTTGATCTTAGAGCCTCTTATTCAAGGGGCTGGAGGTATGAGATTATGTAGACCGGAATTTATAGAAAACGTTTTAAATCTTGTTCGTCAACACGATATTTTGGTTATTTTTGATGAGGTAATGACCGGTTTTTATCGTACGGGAACGTATTTTGCTTTTAATCAAATTCATATAATCCCCGACTTTTTATGCCTTTCAAAAGGTCTTACAGGAGGATTTTTGCCTTTGGCTTTAACGATTACGACAAATAAGATCCATGAAGCTTTTTTAGGTGATGATTTTCAAAAGACTTTTCTTCACGGACACTCATATACGGCTAATCCTTTATCATGCAGTGCCGCCGTGAGTTCGCTAAATCTTCTTAAAAGTTCCTCATGCCGAGACTCCGTAAAAAATATTCAAACGGCTCATAGGGACGGTATGGATTTCTTGTTTTCGGAATGTCGATTTACGGAAAAACCGAGAAAGATCGGGACAATTGCCGCATTTGATCTTAAAAATGTTTTGAATCGGATGCCTTTTCTAAAAAAACGTTTTTTGGAAGAAGGTCTAATTCTCAGACCTTTGGGCAATACGATTTATTTATTACCCCCTTACTGTATTACGACAGAAGAAATTAAATCGGTTTATTCTAGATTGGTTCAAATTATTAATGATTTGTAAATTTATAATTCGCAATTGATTATTTGAATTATTTTTAATTGATCTCTTTGATTTTAAGTTATTTAATCTAATTTTATTTTGAATTACGGTTTTATTTTCTTGGTTGAAAGTAGACAATTAATGATTCTTTCTTTATAACCCTTTCGCTTTAGAGTGGGTTATCGTGACATATGAGATTCCTTGCCTTTTTGTTTGTTTTATTTATGTTAACTTCTCAATCGGATGCACGGATTCGTTTTTTGAAGGAGTTAGATCCGTTAGTTGAGGAAGAAATCTCTTTAGCCAAATCCAAATTGAATGTTAATCATAAGATTTCTAAAGATGATTTGGAGGAATTGAAGTCTTCTTTGGATAATATTTGGTGTAATTTAAAGACTTTTGGTTTTTCGGAGACTAAAGGTCGTGAGATTAAATTACGTCCTTCTTACGTGATTATGCAGGGGATTTTGGAAAAAGCACAGTTCAGAGCATATAAAAGCGGTTTGGTAGACTCCGTAGATGCTTATATTATCACTCCAAAAATGCCTACTCCTTTAACAATGGATTATCAAATCGATTTATCTAAAGTCAGATTGGAAGAACCTCGTGATTTTTCTGCATATAGAGTCGGGATTTTAAAGTCGTTTTTAAATTCAGGTTGTTTTCTCAATGCCGTTTATTGTCAGGAAGCCGTTGTTCCGGTCTCCTCGAATACGGATGCCGGAAAGGTCTATCGTAAACATTGCCGTCGTTATAAAAACCTAAAAGATTTACCGCTCATATCTCTTCCGATGACTGAGTTTCCTGTCAAGATATCAGGAGCTTTATACTATATAGACGGACATCCGATAGCTATTGAATCGCGTCAAATTTCTCTTTCGGACAATAGTGTGACACAAGTGTGGTCCATTCGTTTCGATAAATATGCTGATGGAAGAATCGGAGAATTGAATCAGTTCTTGAAAGAGAACGGAAGGGAAGAGATCATCTTACCTAAAAGCGTACGTTAGGGTGAGTTTTAGTCGGAAAGTTTATGGAGAAGCAGTCAGTCGGAATTATTGGGCATACGGGTCGTTTAGGCGGTTTAATTTTACGTGAACTTATTGGTGGATCGATTCCTTTCGTTTCGGGTCTTCATTTCAATCGTTCTTCAACACATTCTTTGGAAGACGTTTTTTTACGTAATGATATCGTGGTTGAAGCATCATCAGGTTCATTCGTTCCGGAAATTTTGAAAACGGCTTTTTTAGGAAAAAGTCCTTTAATCATTTGTGCGACGGGATGGAATAAGGAACGGTATTCGAATCTTTTGAATGATTTATCTCAACGGATACCCGTGATTATCGGTTCCAATGCCAGCCGAGGTTCATTATTACAAGCCCGTTGCGTGTCCCAATTAGCGGAAACTTTAGGTGAAGACTTCGATATCGATATATCGGAAAAACATCATCGTAATAAATCGGATGATTTATCGGGGACAGCCTATGAATTGGCTTCGGTGATGCAGCAAGCGAAAAAAGAGAAATTCGGTCACGATTATAAGGTTAATACTTTAAATACCGGTGAACGGGCCGATAAAGTCATAAATATACGTTCTTTTCGATCAGGGAATATTTTCGGAGAGCATGAGGTTTCCTTTATCGGTAAGGATGAAATGATAACCGTTAAACATGTTGCCTTCAATCGTAGGGCTTTTTCATTAGGTATCATGAATCTTCTATCAATTTTGAGAGAAAGAACGGTACCTCCCGGAAGCTATGCTTTTGAAGATTTTTATTAATCATTATTGTGAATCAACGGCAAATGCTGAATTTAAATTTGTGGACGGCTTTAATCACTCCCTTTTTGTCCTGCGGCAAGATAGATTATGATGGTTTAAGTTATTTGATGGCCATGCACTCTCGAGAAGGAAACGGTTTGCTGTTACTGGGTAGTACAGGTGAAGGGTTTCTTTTGGAAGATATCGAAAAACGTGAGTTGATTGATCATGTGTTTAAGAGTTCTTATGCCTGTCCGGTAATAATCGGAGTGACTTCAACCAATCTTGCTTCGACTTTAAATTGGATGTCTTTTTGTAAAGATTACCCTATCAATGGGTTTTTAATCTCTGCTCCTATTTATACTAGGCCGGGTATTAGGGGACAGATTGATTGGTTTGAAAAATTACTAAATTATTCGGATCGTCCGGTTATGTTATATAATATTCCTCAACGGACGGGTGTTTTTGTTTATAAGGAAGTTGTCGAGGAGTTGTCGTCTCACGAAAATTTTTGGGCTATTAAAGAGTCCGGGAATTGTCTCGGAGATATCGTTCATTATAGAGATTGCGGTCTTAAAGTATTCTGCGGTAATGATGACAATCTCGAAGATATGGCGAATGTGGGAGCAACCGGATTGGTATCGGTTATTGCCAATATATGGCCGTCGTTCGTTTCTGATTGTTTGAACCGATTATCGGAAAATGGGTTTTCCGAGGATATAAGTAGTTTATGGAAAAGGATCTGTCAACCTTTTGCCTTGGCGACTAATCCAATTCCTTTGAAGGTTTTAATGCAACATCTAGGATTGATTAATTGTGGGCAAGTGCGTACGCCTCTAAGTCTTAATGATCTCTCTTCCATAGAACCGTTATTGAATGCTCATAAACTGGTCTCTGAGTTTACTAACGGTCTATCGCTATTCTATTCCTTGTAGTGGTCGCGAGAGGTCATGGATTTCTTAAATTCCGATAAGTCTTTAGAAATGTCTTTAGCTAATTTTTTAGTGGATTTAGCGAATTCTTTTGCATGTGTTTTGGAATTGGCTACAAGCTTTTTGCCGCTTGCAGTTCCTTTTTTCTTAATAGCTTTTATCTTTTTTTTCGCTTGGTCTCCCGTTTTTGATGCAGTAAAAAAAGTTAACGCCGAGCCGATTAGGCCTCCAAACATTAAACCTTTCCACCATCCCTTGCCGTTTTGTTTGTTATGTTCTGACTTTCTCAAAGTAATCAATCTCCCTTTTTCATCTAAATTATTTCTTTTTCCGAAATATTCCCCATAGGGTTAAGCCCAAACCGATCCATGCGGTGTATTTTAACGCCTGAGAAAATTTTTTATGACTTTTCTTATCGGATTTCGGTAGCTGTAAAAGATCGTCTTTAAGTTCAAGAACGGTTGAAATGATTTTTTTCCCCAATATGATGGGAGTCATAATTTTTGTTTCTAAATTAAAAATGTTCAATATTTTATGAACAATATTGACCGTTTTCTTAATACTTATGAGTAAACATAAGGCAAATCCTATCAAAACGGTTGTTGCAAATGCCACCACAATCGAACAACCGACTAGAACATCCATGGCTGAAACGATCATGATAACCCAAAATATTTTTAATTTTTTGTTATCTTAATTTTATTATTAAATTTATTTTTTTTGTTTAACTTTCTAATTAGAGTTTTTCTAAATCGAAAACCGGGTTGCTTTCACGAAGTTCTTCCGGAGACACTTTAGGGAATGCTACTTCTTTTCTAAGAATAAAAATTCCTATAAGATTGATAATCAAGAGTAAAGCACCTGAACATGACATGATGATAAGTGTTTTGTCCTGAGACAAAAAACAAAAAGCGGGAAGGGCGATCATCCCGTAGATAAAGTAGATTTTTTTACCGAAACTAGGGTACAAATATTGAGCACACCGTTGTCCTACAAGGAAATAGGCCGTGATTGTAGTATATCCCGTAACAAAAAGGAACAACGGAAAAAAGAAATTGATCCCAGGAAAATATTTCGAAAGAGCACTTTGAATGGCAATAGCCGTATTACCTTCGAAATTACCGTGCCAGGCTCCGGAAGCAAGCACGATAATCAGACTTACCGTACAAATCAGATTATCGATAGCTATCCCGACAATGCTGAAACGAGCTTGTACTTCAGGTCTGCAATCGGCCGATTCGCTCTGAATAACCGAATCGAACCCAATACCGATGTCTCCGGAATAAGCAGCCCTTGATATTCCGTGTCTTAAGGTTGTCATAACCGAGCAACCGATGAAGCCTCCGACTGCCGCATGCCCAGTGAAAGCCGATGAAAAAATTAACGAAAATAATTGAGGCAGTGACCGCCATTCAAAGATAAGAATAGCCAAACCCATCAGACAGTAGCTGACCATAAAAATCGGGAGAATAATCGTACATACTTTTCCTAAGCGTTTTAAACCGCCTTTGATGGCATAGAAAACGAGAAATAACAAGACGCCGATAACGCCGATCCGAGGTATATTCCAATTGGAAGAGATAGTATTTGTTATGACGGAAAATTGATAAATTTCAACCCCGTAAATACATAAGAGGGACGCCACGATTCCGGGAATCCAAGAATTTCCGTAAGCTTTCTTGAGAAAGTACATCGGGCCTCCTTTATAGGAGCCATCTTGGGATTTTTCTCTAAATTTGATCCCCAAAAAAACTTCGGCATATTTGATAACGGAGCCGATAATTCCGGCAATCCAAACCCAGAAAATAGCTCCGGGTCCACCGCAACACACGGCTGTCGCGATCCCTACTACGTTCCCAATTCCGATGTTGCCTCCGGCAGAAGCAAAAAACAACCGGATGGGATGGACTCCTCTCTCGATAGCGGCCGATCTGGTTTTAAACGAATTATAGAATATTCTACAAAACTTAGGAAATTCGGTTAACTGTGCGAAGCGAATCTTATAGGAGAAAACGGCTCCAAAACACATTATCAAAACGAAGGCCGCGTATGACCAGAATATACCGTCTAAAGTGTCTAAAATTCTGAAAATCATTGTATTAACACACTGAATATTAATTGCAATTGCACAAACTTAATATTTTATTCCGAAATGAATTTTTTTATAAAGGAATTTTTATGGCCCCTCGGCAATCTCGGAATGATAGGCATTTCCCCAGACAAACCAAAGAAATCCGACAGTTATAAAAAAATCGGCTAAATTAAAAACCGGAAAATAAAATTTTGAAAATCCTAGTTTTATAAAATCGATGACGTGACCATACAAAAAGAAATCCGTAACATTTCCGATGGCACCTCCCGTAATTAGAATTGCAGGAATCAGTTTAAAAAGATTTTTGCTTCTTCTGAGAAAAACGTAAGAAATCATAACGGATATAAGAAAAATTCTTACAATCAAAAGCAATAGAGAACAGCCGGAAAACCAACCGAACGCTGCTCCGGTATTATAAGCTATGGAAAAACCGGCTTTCAGAGGAAATGCTTTAGGAAGATTCAACAAAGTTAATTCAAATCCCGGCATTTGAATTAACTTGTTATGAATAATTATCTTCGAACCGAAATCCAAAAGAAAAGCGGTAAGTAAAATAGCAAAAAGCATAATAAATTTTTTTATTAGACGACCATTCGGTTGCTTAGTTGTATTCGCCCAGAAGTCCTTTTTCATATTGCTCCTGAGATTTCACAGTCATTGTAGCATAGGGTATGGCCATTAAACGGGCCAAAGGAATAGGTTCTCCGCTAACGTCACAAATCCCATATGTGTTGTCTTCTATCTTTTCCAATGCACGATTGATTTGTCTTAATAATTCATATTCTTTCGTAGTTACTTCAAGACTGATTGTTCGATCGAAAGTATCCGTTCCTTGATCGGCTTGATGTTGAGAATATCCCGTTGCTTCATTCGGTTTTTTGACTTCTTGAGCATTGCCTTCCAACGTATGCGTCAATTTAAACTTCATGTCTTCAAGGCGTGTTTTGAATGTTAAAATTTCGTCTCTGGATAAACGCATGTTTTTTTTATTCCCTCGGTTTATTGTTTTTCTACATTTTCTATAGATAGCGATGCGTCATCGGACAGGTTTTCCATAAGCTCGCGAAGTTCCCCCATATCCGTAAATCGACGATAAACGCAAGCGAAACGAATATAAGCAATCATATCTATGGGTTTTAGATATTTCATTACTATTTCTCCGATTTCTTTGGTAGAAATTTCCTTAATTTGTTGTCCCATGATATCGATTTTTACATAAGAGACGATTTTTCTTACTTGTTCTTGACTGACTTTCGTATGGTAAGCGGCAGCATTGAGTCCGTTAATTAATTTTCTTTCCTCAAAAGCTTCGTAGCGACCGTCTTTTTTTAAAACTTGTAAATGAAGTTCGGGAGTTTCAAAGGTAGTAAATCGATAATTGCATTTCAGACATTCTCTTCGTCTTTTGATGGCGTTTGTTTCCGGTGCATTCCTTGAATCAAGAACTCTAAGGTCTTTATGACTGCAAAATGGACATCTCATTCGTTCTCCGGATTCTTTTGGTCAAAATATATTTATATTGCAAATAAATTCATATTTTATTCTTCCATTTCAAATAAAAAAAATCGATAAGCCATGTTAATGTTAAACATTTTAATTTGTTTTTTTTCGGTAAAATTTTATAGAAATTTGACTGATTTTCATATACAATTCGGCATTGATTTGTTTGTCTAGGGGACTATTCTCATGTTTACCGGAATCATCAGATATCAGGGAGTTGTGATCGTATCCGAAACTCACGACACTTTTAGCTCATTGTGTCTGAAAGTCCCTCCGGAATTGTTCCGAACTCTTTCGATAGGTTCCAGCGTCGCCGTCAACGGAGTTTGTTTGACCGTCGTTTCAATGAATGACGGAGTCATTGCTTTCGATTTAATCCCCGAGACTTTGCAAAGAACGGTTTTATCCGATTTGGTTGTCGGAGATTTCGTACATATTGAAGCGTCTCTTTGCTTCGGTGACGAAGTCGGCGGGCATTTTTTGTCCGGTCATGTTTTCGGTATCGGAGTGATAACGGAAATTCGAGGTCGTTCTTATTTCGTACGAGTGGGACGAGATGTGATAAAATATTTGTTTGAAAAAGGATTCGTAGCGATTGATGGGGTTAGTCTGACTGTCGTTCAGGTAGACACGAAAGAGAGGATTTTTCAGATTGATTTGATACCGGAAACCTTAAGAGCAACTCTTTTAGGTAATAAAATTTCTGGTAGTAGAGTTAATATCGAGATTGATTTTATGACGCAGAGTGCTGTGGATACCGTCCTTAGATTTTTAAAAACACATTCCGATATGATATTATGATATAGAGATTTATTGATCCGAACGGAGGCAATTTGAATCCATGTGAATATACATTGCTTGATAGCGGTGACGGAAAAAAACTAGAGCGATTCGGGGAGATCGTATTATTAAGACCCGGTCCTTGCGCTTTATGGGATCCGTTGTATCATTATTCGACACGCTCCGATATTGATGCGGAATTTGTCAGAAACGGAGAAGCTGGGGTTTGGAAAACAATAAAAAAAGAGTTGAAAGAATGGACATTTGAGATGTTCGATGTTCGTTTCCGGCTGAAGTTGACTCCGTTTGGTCATATAGGATTTTTTCCCGAGCATTCTCGGTTTTGGGGAGATGTTCGAAATGTTGTAACTCCGAAAGACAATATACTGAATTTATTTGCTTACACCGGAGGAATTTCTCTGGTAAGCGTTATGTCCGGAGGGAGGGTGACACATGTCGATGCTTCCAAATCGGCGATTCGTTGGGCGAGGGTTAATTTCGATTTGAACGGATTTCGGGATCATGACGTTTTTTGGATTCTTGATGATGTTATGGTATTTATCGAAAGAGAATTGCGAAGAGGAAAAAAATATGAAGTGATTATTGCGGATCCTCCGACATACGGCAGAGGGGTCAATGGAGAAACCTTCAAGATAGAAAAAGATTTAAAGCGATTGATTCGAAACGGAGCTTTATTATTATCGGAAAATGCAAAATTATTTTTGATAACTTCTCATACTCCGGGTCACACTCCTTTGATGTTAGAACGATTGTTGAGAGATTATATGAGCGAGACCTTATTGAATGAAGGGAAAGTGGAATCGGGAGAAGTTTCTCTGGGATGTGATGCCAATAGATTGCCTGTTGGAGTTTATGTTAAATGGACACGTTAAAAATCATCACAAGCATTAAACATCCTTTATTGAGAGAACCCATTCATTTGAAAAAATGGCGGGGTAGAGACGAGAACGGAAAATTTTTAGTAGAAGGACACAGAGAGATATTAAGAGCCGTGGAAAGGGATTTCTTTCCGGAGAAAGTATTTGTTTCCGTTCCTATTAGTTTGAAAAAAGAGCATGCTGAACTTATTGCATTATTGGCCGATTGCAATATTCCTCTTACCTATTGTTCCTCAGACGTGATCGACAAGCTTTCTTGTAGAGATAATTCCGACGGTTTTCTCGGGATATTTAAAGAAAAAAAACTGACGATTGAAGATTTTTTCCTAGAATCAAGACAAAAAGGTTTACCGTTTTATTTGATTATCGAAGGAGTGGAGAAGCCTGGGAATATTGGAGCTATATTGAGATCGGCGGATGCAGCCGGAGTAACGGGTATTTTTTTCTGCGACATGGTGGTTGATTTGTACAACCCTAATATTATCAGGTCTTCCTTAGGTACTATTTTTTCCGTGCCCGTCATTGAGATGATATCGACCAAAGCTTATAAATTGCTTAAAGAAAAGAAAATTAAGATTATTACGACTTCTCCCCAAGGAAATATTTCTTATTCGGCAATGGATTATAGCGAACCTCTGGCGTTGGTTTTCGGATCGGAAAAAGACGGAGTGACGGGGTTTTGGTCGAAATCTTCGGACGAGATTATTTTCATACCTATGAAAGGCTATGCCGATTCTTTGAATGTAGGAATGGCAGTTACGGTTACTCTTTATGAGGTTTTAAAACAAAGAGAAAAATGAGTTTAAAAAATTATTGCATAGTTTTCATTGTTTCTTAGTTTTTCCATCAACTTGATTTTTAATTTTTTTTATGAGAAACTGTACCTCTGTGTCGTTTTCGGTTCGGCTTGGGTATTTGATTCTGATTAATCGGTGTTTGTTGCGGGAGTCGGTAAAGGTGGGAAAGGACATGCCTTCGGCTTTGTTTATGTTGTATCGCCGATTTTGCAATAATTTACAGTGTCCTAAGGAAGGTTTTGTTTTCAGAAGACCGGCAGCTGCGTGTTTTGCTTTAGGGGCTTGGTTGAATCGATGGTGTTATCGAAAGGGTTTATTTCGCGAGAAAAAAATACCCGAAGTCGTAGTTAGTGTGGGTAATATCGTGGCGGGCGGTTCGGGTAAGACTCAGGTTGTCTTGAAAATTCTTGAATCCATCGGCCAGCTCAGAGAGCGATCGGCTATTTTATCACGAGGGTATCGCGGGAAAGCATCGAAAAAAAGTCATTCTCTTAAAGTTGATCTGAATAATCATACGGCCGTCGAAGTAGGAGATGAGCCTTATCTTATCGGTTGTAGATTCCCTTTCGTTCCCGTATTTATCGGTAAGGATAGGTTTAAATCAGCGGTTTTGGCGAGGCGTATGCGGAAATCCGTACTTATTTTGGACGACGGTTTTCAATTTCGCAAACTGAAGAAGGATTTCAATATTCTTATCGTTAACGGAGACGACCCATTCGGAGGCCATCAATTTATTCCTAGAGGTCGGTTGCGTGATTTTCCCGATCGTCTTGGTGAAGCCGATCTTATAGTGGTTAACGGAAGCTACGATCCCATTTTGGAGGAAGAGCTGAACAGTCGAACCGGAGTACCGAAAGTGTTCGTACAACCTGTTATCGATGAGTGCCGGATTCCGGGTACGAGTGTTTCGGAGCGAGTTTGTATAGAGAATGCGCTTGTCGGTGTATTTTGCGGATTGGGGAATAATCAAGGATTCGTCTCGACAGTAAAACGAGCTGGCGGAAGAGTTGTGAATGAGTATTTTTTGCCCGATCATGCGCGGATATCTTTGAAAGAATTGAAATTTTTTTCTGCCCAAACAAGGAATCGTGGGGGAGAATTATTACTTTGTTCCGAGAAGGATTTTGTTAAAATTCCTCATCGGTGGCTTTTAGATGAAAGTATTATGAAGATTGGGGTTTTGAGATCGAAGTTACAACCTGTGTATAACTATGAAGCTTTTGAAATTTTAATTAATCGTATTAAGGAAAAAGAGCGAGGTTTGTTGTTGTGAAACTATGGATGAAATTATTTTTAGGCTTGGCATGCGGTCTTGTGTTGGGATTGGTTTTAGGCGACAAAGTCTTAATTTTGAAAAATGTGGGAACCGTTTTTCTAAACTTATTGAGTATGGTGGTCTGTTTATTGGTTTTCTCTTCCATAGTCACTGGAATTACTGCTCTGAACGATATTAAAAAATTAGGACGCATCGGATTTAAAAGTATCTTTTTATATTTTTTGACGACGGCTATTGCAATCGTCATCGGGCTCGTTTTAGCGATAGTTATCAAACCGGGCATCGGCATGCATCTAACGGTTACCGACTGTTCCGTCAACGAATCGAGTTTAACGGGTAATCTTTTTGACTTATTACTTAACATCGTTCCCTCAAATCCGTTTGCTGCTTTTGCTAAAGGAAATATTTTACAAATTATTGTGTTTGCTTGTTTTTTAGGCATCTCCATTCAAATGGCCGGAGAGCAAGCTAAATTCGTTTCCAAGTTTTTCGAAGATATTTCGAATGTTATGTTGAAAATGGTATCTATCGTCATGGGATTTGCTCCTTATGGGGTTTGTGCTATTACTGCATGGGTAGTCGGAAGTTTCGGTATTGAAGCATTGAAGCCTTTAATCAAGTTCGTAGCTATTTATTATCTCGCTTGTTTGATTCATATGGTATTTGTTTTCGGTAGTCTACTGAAGTGGGTGTCACGTATGAGTCCGATAAAATTTTTGAAAGGAATGTCGGAGGCTATACTTTGTGCCGTTTCTACGACGAGTAGTTCAGCAACTCTTCCCGTTACCATAAAATGCGCACAGGACAAGTTAAACATTCCTGCTTCAGTGGCCGGTTTTGTTTTGCCTTTAGGAGCTACGGTAAATATGAACGGGACGGCCTTATTTCAAGGTATGGCCGCGGTTTTCGTTGCCCAATCCTATGGTATAGAACTTTCTTTTACGAGTCTTACTGTCTTGGTCGTGACCGCAACTTTATCTGCCGTCGGTAGTGCCGGTGTTCCGGGAAGTGGGATTATAACTTTATCTACCGTCTTGGCTTCGGTCGGATTACCGATAGAAGGGATTGCCATATTGGCAGGAATAGACCGCTTAAGAGATATTGTAGGAACGCCTGTTAATATCTTAGGTGATGCTGTTGTTGCCGCTTGCGTATCCGAAAGAGAAACGAAAAAGGAAAAGGAAGAAGTCATGACCGAGAATTCTCTTGTAAATGAACGAATATAAGAAACCGAAAAACCGGCATGGAAAATGAAGTTTATTAATAAGGCCTAGGATATGTTCGAGTTTATTTTTCCTAAGATGGGAGAGACCGGTTCAGGGGGTATAATAGTTCGTTGGTTGAAAAAAGAAGGTGAATTGATTTCGGTCGACGAAGCGTTTATAGAAATTTCAACGGACAAAATTACTGCCGAGCTACCCTCTTCGGTTTCCGGGAGAGTTGCTAAGATTTTATATCCGGAAGGAGAAGAAGTTTTTCCCGGAACGGTCTTAGCTCTTGTAGAACCTCTTGCGATGATGGTCGATGATGGAGTCTCCTCAACGAATGTCGAAAATTCTGTCAGTAATGAATCGGAACCTGTGAATGAACTCTTTTCCGCAGAATCTTTCGTTACCGAACGAGAATCGGTAAACGCACCTAAAGATAGTCCTGTAACGGGATCGACATCCGCCTATTTTTCTCCTGCAGTTCTTAATTTAGCTCTTCGCGAGGGCATTAGCATGGACGTTTTACGAACGATTCCGGGTACTGGAGGAGACGGAAGATTGACAAGGAAAGATTTGGATCGTTATTTAGGATATCGACATCAATCCTGCACGCCGTCAAGTGTTTCTAAGGAAACGGATCCTTCTAATTTATCTGCCGGAGAAAATCGGATACCGATGTCTCCTTTAAGAAAAGCTATTGCTTCTTCCATTGCTCGCTCATCGGACGAAGTACCGCATGCATCTTTGGTTGTGGATATAGACGTGACCGATTTAATGAATTTGATCGGCGAAGAGAAAACAAGATTCATGGAAGCTCACGGTGTTAAATTAACCATAACGAGTTTCATCTTACAGTGTTTAAGTCAAGCTCTCGGACACTTTCCTCTTTTAAACGGATCGCTTGACGGATCGACGATTGTAGTTAAACGATCCATTAACGTAGGGGTGGCCGTCAATCTTAACAAAGAAGGTGTGGTCGTTCCTGTTATCAGGAATTGTCAAGATAGATGTTTAGTAAGTATAGCTAAGTCTCTAGCGGATTTATCTTCCCGAGCTAGGATAGGAAAATTGGATCCGTGGGAAGTTAAGGAAGGAACCGTTACGGTCACTAATTTCGGTATGACAGGAGCTTTGATTGGGATGCCGATTATCAGACATCCCGAAGTAGCGATTTTGGGAATAGGCACGATTCAAAAGAGGGTTGTAGTGAGAGATGATGATTCTTTGGCTATCAGGAAGCTGATGTATACCACGCTTACCTTTGATCATCGAGTATTGGATGGTATTTACGGGAGTGAATTTTTAACGGCTTTTAAAAATCGTCTGGAATCTGTTACTCTGGGGTAATCCGGCTATGAATTTTTATAACGGTAGGCATGCAACAGAGACTTGATTCCGAAATTTTTTTAATAAAAGAGTGTTTGGATAGTTTATTAAACTGTCAAAGACACGAAATCAATCGATTCTATAATCTTTTTCAAGCAGAAAGATGTTACTCCTTAATTAATTGTCTGTTGGAAGATCGGAGAATGTTTTTTTGGTCAGGTGTCGGTAAAAGCGGTTATGTAGCCGGAAAAATCGCAGGGACTTTGATGTCTTTAGGAGAAAAAAGCACTTATTTCTCTATAGCCGATGCTTTACACGGAGATTTGGGTTTGTTTCATCCGGGAGATGCCGTTTGTTTTTTAAGTAAAAGTGGTGAATCGAAGGAAATTTTAAATGTCGTCCCTTATTTAAAAACTAGAGATGTCGTTGTTTGCTCTATCACGTCTTCGGGTTCCTCCGCACTTGCTTTGGTGTCCGACATATCCGTTTTAATACCCTCCCTTAAAGAACTATGTCCTTTTAATTTAGTCCCTACGATTTCTTCTGAGCTTCAGTTAATGGTGGGCGATTTGATTGTATCTGCGGTTCAACGAATAAGAAAATTGACTTTGGCAGATTATGGTTCCAATCATCCTCAAGGACAGATCGGTCAGAGAGCAAACGTTAAGGTTATTGATGTCATGATTCCTCTTGATAAAGTTCCTGTTTGTTTTCCTCATAATCCTTTAGGCGAAGTAATATCGGTTTTTTCTTCCGGCGCCTGTGGTTGTTTGATTCTGATTAATGATAAAGGAGAATTATTCGGCATTTTTACGGATGGTGACTTGAGACGGGCACTGCAAAAATTCGGTGACGGTCTTCTTAAAAAACGAATGTCGGAGCTGGTTCGTTCCTCTCCTCGATTCGTAACGAAATCTGCCGTTGTGAATGAAGCTGTTGATAAAATGGAAGACGAAATTTCACCGGTGATGGTCCTTCCCGTTGTGAATTCCAAGTGGGATAAACGTTTAATAGGTTTAGTAAGAATGCATGATTTAGTTCGTCTCAGTCTCATGTAGCTCGGAATTTCGCTTTAATCGAGATAAAGCCGACCGAGTAAAATGAGGAAGGAATATTTCAATTTTACTCCCTTCGGTTGAAATCAATCTTTTGATTACGGATATCATAGTTCTATTTTTTGTTAATAAAGATACGGCTGTCGTAGAACGTATCCTTAAAGTGATTCCGTAGGTATGCTTAGTCTCTCGGTAAACAATATCCTGAATATTATCCAATCGTATTTTAAGAAGAGGTATTTTTTGATAATTAAACCACAGATTATCTTGATCGAGAACAAGTGAGTGGGGACATATTTCAAGAGAGCGAATCGAAAAAAAAGGTTTAAAACCTCTTAGTATTGCTACCATTCCAAATAAAAAATACAAACGAGAAAATCGGATATGAAAAGCCGACAAAAGAATGAAAAAAATACCCGGAAGAGAGCGTAAAAAACTTCTTTTAAGAATTAAAGATAATTTGTCTGAAGGAATGGTTGAAAATATTAAAGCCATTTAAAATCGGGGAAGAAAGTAAGCCGGATTCTGTATTGCACTAAAAACTGAAAAACAATTCTTGTTACAACGACAATCATTCATCTAGGAGCTTCGTCACCGAGGCCCTCAAGCGATTCGGAAAAGCGGTTTAGCTCCAATGTCTCAAAACCGTGCAGAATACACACAAACTTTTCCTTCTTGCTTCGGATAGGGTTTGCAGGACAATGGGTCACCCCTATGTCTTCGACTCTCTAAGTCGAAATTTTCAGCCTTCCCGGAAAAATTTTTAAGGCATTTTACCGGCGGGATATTTTCTGTTGCACTTTCCGTAACCTTACGGTCCCCAGGATTTCTCTGGTATCCTTTCTTACGAAGTCCAGACTTTCCTCTATTCGTCAAGATCGAAGCAAAAAACGTCAACCTTTCGAAACAGCGATTGTCCCTCTTCCCAGCTCTAAATTTTAAGACAACAAGAATTTTTCATCAAGAATTTAAATAGACGTACGTCTCCTTCGTCTCTTAACGCCTATGACACCTTCGGAAACCTGTTCGGAACTCTTTTGCCAAAATAATATTCGAGAACAATGCTCACAGAAGACTAAGCGATCTTTCTTTCTGACCAGGTTTTCATGTTGTGGAGTTAATACGATGTGACAACCGTTACAAACACGATTTTCTATAGGAACGACGACTCGGTCTTTTTTGTTTTTCAATAATCTCTCATAAATTTTGAAAAATTCTTGGTCCGCGGAAGCAACCAAAGCCTCTCTTTCATTCAACAAAGAACGTCCTTCGTCGTTTATTTTTCTGACGCTTTCATTAATCTCTTCTTCGATAGCGGCGTTGTTTTTTTCGGTAACGGCAAGATTTTCTTTTAAAGAAACGATAAGATCTTCTTCAGCTGCCAGCTTGTCGGTCAAATCGCTTAGCTGATGTTCAAGATTTCTTCTTTCTTTACCCGTAGAAGCCATCTCCTGGGTAAGAGCATTGAATTCATCCATTTTCTTGACCGCAGATTGCTGAGCTTCCAGCTTGGAAATTCTGGCTTCTATTTCTTGAATTTGTTTTTCTCCCAATTGAATCTGTTGTTTCAATTCAACGAGTTCGGTTTCTTTTTCCGAGACTTTTTGTTTGATGTCGGTTTTGAGAGCATGCACCTTAGTCATCTCATGTTGGTGCTCTTTTTTAACTCGCATCAAACGGATCATTTTGATGTCAAGTTCCTGAATGTTTAGAATGACATTGAGAGACTTATGCATAAGATTCCTTATATATACCTAAACTACCTGCGATTTGTCTTACGATTACGGTAATCCGAGAACGTTTGTGACAAGAAAACGAGATAATTTTATTGATTTTTCTTCAAGAAGTAAAGCCTCTTTTTCATACCTTGGTTTTTTTACGAAAAACTTTTATAAAAGATTTTTTTTATCAACCAATTGCCTTAATCGTTTCTCCGTTATGGGTCCTATTCCGTAATATTTGATATGCGATGATCGTTCTCCGGAATACAATCTTTTGAAGATATCTACTGCCGAAGGACTTGCAAAAATCATTTCTTTAATTTTACCTGTTTGAGGTAATCGTATTTTCTTGTTAGGAAGGACGGTGTAATGGGCTAAAGAAGTGTGTCGGTAATTCGATTGTCTAAGAAAATTTTCGATTACCGGTCTTGAGATGGCCGATTTGAGATAAAGAAAGACATTGTTCGGATGTGCGATGCGCTTAATTAATACCGTAACTTCTTCCGAGGTCGGTTGATCGGGATATAGGCAGTGAAAATTGCCGAATTGTTCCAAGCGATTGCCGGTTGTCTGTCCTATGAGAATATAGATTTTCGTCTTTAATTCCCGCTTAGTGACGCCGAAATCCTTAACGGCTCTTTTTAAAAATATTTTTAATGAATCTCTGCTTGTTAAAATTATGTGAGAGTACTCGTAAAACTTGGAGAAGGCCTTTTTTATTAAAGGATTTTTGCTTGAATAAGGGGCTATTTGTATAAGAGGAATATGAATAGCCTTATAAGATAAGGCCTTAGCGGCATTTAACCCGAAGTAGATTCTCATTTTCCGAATAATTATTTTAATAATGACAGGATATGCATTATTTCCGTGTCGGTTAAATAATACCGTTTTAGCTGAATAAGCATTTTCGGGTTTCCGTAACGGAATCGCTTATTTCGGTGCGAACTCACTCTATGGATGCCGGATAGCTTTGTATCTTTTTCCGAAATCACAGATTAATTTTTACTGGTTATTTAAATAAATAAAAATTTTCTCCGATTACATCAGGCGAGTAAAAAAATCCAATGTCATATTGAAAAATAACTCGATTTTACCGATGCTTGTCTCTTACACCTGTCCGGATGAATCTGCATTTTCCGGATTTATAGGGCAAATGCCTCATGTTTAGAAATAATTGAGTGATCTTATTACGTATGATCGCTTCGGCTCTTGGAGAAGTTTGATCTCCGATTCCTTTGAAGGATAAGGTTTTGGAGAATGGTGACTTCCGGTTATCCGATGATTTTGGCGTTTGACGATTTTGCTATGGGAGTCGAAATAAAACATCAATATTGTTTTCGGTAACCGTCACTATGGAAATTACGGCGTGTTTTTCCGTGTTGACTTCATTGACTTTGACGACGGCTTTCAAAAAAGAGATCAACAACGGGTTGCTCATACTGATCCAACGGTACCTTAGGAGAGATTATTATGTTTTTAGAAAATTATTTAAAAAAAGAAATCGGATGCCGTACTTCCGCCGGAGTTGCCTATCTGGCGACGTTAAATCATCTTATGGAGACGTTCCCCTCAGTAGGATTACGAATTATCGAGGAGCTTCAAGCTCAAAGAAGTCGTTTGAAAATGATTGCTTCCGAAAATTACAGTTCTTTGTCCGTTCAATTGGCCATGGGCAATTTATTGACCGATAAATATGCTGAAGGAATACCTTTTCATAGATTCTATGCCGGATGTGAGCAGGTAGACGCGTTAGAGTGGGAATGTGCCGAAACGGCCAAAGAATTATTTAATGCCGAGTACGCCAACGTACAACCTCATTCGGGTGCCGATGCTAATTTAATCGCCTTATTAGGTATTATAACTTCTAGAGTACAACTGCCTTTTATAGAGAAATTGGGTAGAAAGGGAGTGGAGGCTTTATCTTCGGAAGAGTATCAGGCGTTGAGGAAAGAGATCGGTGATCGGGTTTGTTTAGGACCTTCTTTAAATTCCGGAGGACATTTGACACACGGTAGTGTTCGTTTGAATATTGTTTCTAAATTATTGCATTGCGAATCCTATGATATTAATCCTGAAACGGAGCTTTTTGACTATGATGTTATTGCGCTTCGAGCAAAAGAAACCAAGCCGTTGATTATCATAGCCGGTTATTCTTCTTATTCGCGTCGTTTGAATTTCGCTATTTTAAAACAAATAGCCGAGGATGTAGGAGCCGTTCTTTGGGCTGACATGGCTCATTTTGCGGGCTTGGTTGCAGGAGGAGTTTTTAGAGGAGAAGAAAATCCTATTCCTTATAGCGACGTCATTACGGCTACCACTCATAAGACATTACGTGGGCCTAGAGGAGGCTTGATTTTAGCTAAGAAGGAGTTCGGCGAAGTCTTAAACAAGGGATGTCCTATGGTTATGGGGGGACCTCTTCCGCATGTTATTGCTGCTAAATTGATCGCTTTTAAGGAAGCGCTGACGTTGGATTTCAAGGCATATGCTCATAACACGGTAAAAAATGCAATGACTTTAGCTCAAGATCTACAAAGTTGCGGATTAAGGGTGCTCACCGGAGGTACCGAAAATCATATGGTTATCATTGATCTTAGAAGTACCGGAATTTCAGGTCGAATAGCCGAGAATTTCCTGAGCAGGATCGGTATCATAGTGAATCGAAATTCCATTCCTTTCGATACCGATTCCGGCTGGCATACTTCGGGAGTGCGGTTGGGACTCGCCGCATTGACTACTTTAGGTATGGGTGTTGAGGAAATGCATGAAATTGCGGACATAATAGCTACGTTGATTTTTTCGATTAAACCGAAGATACTTCCTAAAGGTACCCCTAGTAAAACTGAAGGAGAAGCCGAGCAAAAGATAATGAACGCTCTGAAAGCCAGAGTTAAAGAGATCCTCTTGAATTATCCCGTTTATCCGGAGATTGATTTGGGAGCTTTATCTCAGCTGAACACTGTTGGTTAAACCGAGTTTTGCTAGAGCATAACCGGATTATTCTTTGCCGTTATCTGTCTACATGAAGAGTGCTGCCTCAGTTGCGTTAAACAATAATTGGAACCAACAGCGGCTTAATATGGGGTTTCGATAGCAAGCGTCTTTTATCGCCTGTAGAGCGGCTGCGTAACACACCTCGTCACCTATTGAGATTGCCGGAGATAACCGAGGATTTACTTGGCATCTTGCAGTTATCGGAGATGTATCCACACCTGTGTTGTGATAATTAAATCCCGGAATGGTTAAAACGATTCCGGTTTTCCCAGGGAGAACTTTATCTATAGCCTCAGTATATATCTGATAAAAACTCCTATACACTTGAGTAAGAGTCATAGTGGGATTTCGACTCGAGGATGGCACCGTTCCGGCAATAAGTTGTGAAAACCCGGAGCCTGCCGGAAATAGACTTCCGGCGCTACCATAACGCGCTAGATTTGTGCTTATGACTTGATTTGGCTCCGGAAAAAGGGTGCTTTCAGGAAGTTCGTATTCGTCGGCGATGGTGTACTGAAAGAAAGCCGCTATACCTCCTTCCTGGCCATATACTTTCGTGCTCAACGCATCTGTAGGGGTCGGTCCGATGTCGCTTTCCGGAATAAAGATGAGTGCCGTTTGATGGTAACGATCGGCAGCTGTTGCGTATGGAGAAGGAGCGTCTAGCCCCGAAGAATCAAGCAAATGTTCGAGTAAAGATTGCCTGTCTGTTCTTGCTATGTTGGAAAGAGAGAACGGGCAGGCAAACAAGTGGGAGACGACCTTTAAGGTATGATGTGTACGTTGTCCTTTAAACCCTGAAATACTCATGGCTTGTGGAATGTATGAATAATTTTTATTCCATTCAACGTTTATCATTTGCTCGACGTATATTATTGTTTCATCCAATGTTGTCGGTAGTGTACCGGGTATAAAATCATTGTCATCAGTAGCAAGAGGGAGGAGGGGCCGCGTACTAAAAATATCGAGAGGATATGATTCCTGGGGTAAATGAATATGAGGGGGTTCAACAACAACAAGGACCAGAGGAAGTTGAGGTCGAGGTTGAGGTTGAGGTTGAGGTTGAGGTTCCGGTTCACGAATAGGGGCCGGAGCAGCTCTTCCACAGGAAGTACAACTTCGAAAGCAATTTTCTAAACGACTACAGAGGTTTTCATAGCTTCTTAAGCAACCGGTAAGGGCTGTTGAAGGCCTGAAATTGGGCAGTGGGCGACCTTTGAGTAAACGGCATATCTTGATTGAATACACAACGAATAATATTATGTCAAGGAAGAATAGTATTCCTGCAGATATCATAGAACCAAGAAGCGAAGAGTGAATAAAAACTGTAACGAGGATGAAGATAGTAAATAAGACTAATGAAAGAATCATTGCTCCCATGAGATAGCGGCGCCTCGTTACAAGACGTCTTAGCTGATGTATTTCAGATTGAGTAAAAGGTTGAGAAACGGGATCCTGGATATTTTCTATTGACATAGATTTAAGTACACAATTAATTGATTTTCAATCATCGAATGTCTTCGATATTAAATAACTTCGGATGATTCGCTCTTCCATTTTAATTATTGTTTTTATTAATATCAATTTATTAGATTTTAATTAGTTGTTATAACATTCTTTATATCCATGCATCTAGTTTTTCGGACAACGTTTATTGCCGATCATTATAAAATGAGATACCACGGATGGTGCTATAGCGTTAAGATTTCTTAATTATATTGCATGCTCTGAAGTCGGAATCAAAAACATTTTCTCAACCTGTTTTACTTACGAAAAGATTTGTCGTTATTGATAATACGGAGTCGATTAGTTGGATAAACATTCATTACTCTATATTAAAGTGGAGCTGACGATATTGCTCATTATTCGGAAATTACATCGACTAAGTAAAAGTCCTTGTTCATTAGCTTGATGGCAAGCATCGTTTATGGCCTGTAGAGCGGCCGCTAAACATACCTCCTCTTCGATCATAAGTGAAGCGTCTTTTTCATCCAGGCTTTGACGATCTACGGCTCCTTCATCATACTGGAAGCTTGGCCTGGTTAAAATAATCAATTCTTTGTCAGGTTTGACTGCATTCAAAGCATTGATATAAAGTTGATATATCGCACGGTAGAGCGCAGATAACGTTAATTCAGGATTTCTTTGCGTCGACGGCATTGTTCCGATAATAAATTGCGAAAATCCGGTTGTCGTAAAACAAGAATGATTATGTCTCGTTTTCGCTGCCAGATCATGGCTTGCAATGCAACCGACGGACGGATAACGAGTGGCTTGAGGAAGATCAAAGGAGTATATGACCTCATTCTCCATAAGTGGTAGTGTGCCCGAAGTCATGTAGGCTCTACTTTTTATTATCGGTCTACCCTCCCTGTCGGAGGCTGAGAGTTCCGCTTGTTGTATCGGTTCTGCGTCGGGTTCGGGAATAAAAATAAAGGTTGTCCTCTCCTCGTAGTGGTGTTTAAGAGACTCTCCCGTGGTTGTAATCAAGGCTTGAAGTAAAGAGATCTCAGAATTATCAGTAGGTAGTTGGGCATAAATAAAAGGATTCACACACATAGCTACATCGATACCTGAAGAGCGATGTTTACGCTCTCCCCAAAATCCCCTGGATTCTCTGCTTTGGGGATTATGTTGGTTTCTTCTCGTCCACTCGTTATTTAGAAGATGCGATACATGAAACAGCGTGCCGTCCAATGTTCGCGGTAACACTCCTTTTAAAAGATCTTGTTCCGCATCTAAAGGAACGGAAACGGGTGGTTGAAGTGCATCTTCAGATTCCGAAGAAGGGGGTAACGAAGTTTCTTCTAAAGGACGGTCCTTTTTTTTGTTGATAAGACGAAAAATTTGAGCGGCAAGGGCGACGAAGGCAATCGCAAAAACTGCTGCAGGGATCATGAAGAAATAAACATTAATGCCTAAAGTGAAATGAAGAATAACACCGATAATAATTGATAAAAATAATCCGAGTATCATCAGGTTACGAGCAATTAAAAATTTTCTTAATGGGCAATTATTGTTGTAAGAAGAAACTTCATTCGAATGTAAGGAATGTTGACGATCTGTTGTATTCATAATTTACATGGACCTCGATTAAAGGTTAATACCTCTTATAATTTAAGTAGCCAATCTTGATTGGTAAAGAGTTTACCTAGGTTATTCTTCTTTGTTTGGGGTTAACCATCCTATCACGGCAACGACAAGTAAAAGGCCTATACAACAAAACAGAGCGATTTTAATCCTATCGGCAGGAAGGCATCTTTCGGTGCGGGCGGGGGGTGAGTCCTTGAACTGACTCGTTCTAACGCCATACAAGTAATCTTGTGTTTTTTGCTTTAAGGGTTAAAGAATTCTCAATCAATAAACATTATAATTAATGTTTTAGTTTTTATCTATTGGAAGTTTGTATAGTTATTTTTTTGATAAAATAAGAAAATCGGTAATTGTTTTTATTAAGTTTTAAATTTTAAAAAATACGTTTACGTCATTTCTTCGGATAATTAAAAAAAATCCGGTGTTTTATTGAAAAATAACCCGATTTTACGGATGCTTGTCCTTAAGTCGATTCCCTCTAGATTCACAAGGAGAATATCTCATATGCCGAAAAAGGATAATGATTTTCAAAAGTTAAACGATGTTATGGATGCGGTCGCTTTAGACGCTAGGAGAATTTTATTTTCCGAACCGGTTACGGAGAAAAGTGCAGCCGATGTCATTCGAAAATTATGGTTTTTGGAATTGACGGATCCCGGTAAGCCTATTGTTTTGGTTATTAATAGTCCTGGGGGGGCGGTTGATGCCGGCTTTGCGGTATGGGATCAAATTAAAATGATGACATCGCCTTTGGCCACTGTTGTTACTGGGATAGCTGCGTCTATGGGCTCCGTACTTAGCTTGGCAGCGGCACCGGGTAAACGTTTCGCTACCCCCCATTCCAGGATTATGATTCATCAACCGTCTATTGGGGGGCCGATTACGGGTCAAGCGACGGATCTCGATATTCATGCAAAAGAAATCTTAAAGACGAAAGCCCGTTTGGTTAATTTATATGTGGAAAGTACGGGTAAGCCTCGGGACATTATTGAAAAAGCTATTGATAGGGATACATGGATGTCTGCGGATGAAGCTAAAGAGTTCGGATTGTTGGACGGAGTCCTGTTTTCTTACGGTGACTTATGGTAACATACCCGATTTATTCCGGAGCCGGAAATACCTTTGTTATCGTCGAAGGATGTTTTCGTAAGGAATCGATTCCTGACATTTGCGACCGGTTTGATACTGACGGATTGCTTTTGTTAAGCGGAAGTGCGGTCGGGGATGTTTTCGTACGTTTTTTTAATCGTGACGGTTCCGAAGCGGAATCTTGCGGTAACGGATTGCGTTGTTTGGCGCGTTACTGTTATTCCAAATGGGGTAAAAAAGAAGTGGTTATGGAGTCCGGTTTCGGTATCTACCACGCTCTATACTTAGGATCCGATTATATTTCCGTTAATATGACTAAGCCTTCTTGGGATCTCCAAAGAGACATAGTAGTCGATTTAGGAGAAGACCTATTTGTAGGACATTTTATTAATACCGGAGTTCCGCATTTCGTTATCTTTGTTGCTGACGTTAATGATGTCGATGTGAACGTTTTGGGTTCTAAGATTCGGAATCATGAGATTTTTTCCCCTAAAGGGGTAAACGTCGATTTTATTTCCGGAGTTAAGAATTTCGGTCGGGAACTTCTCGTGAGAACCTATGAAAGAGGCGTTGAAAGAGAAACTTTCGCTTGCGGAACCGGAGCGTTGGCTGGTGCTCTTTTTTGCAATAAGATCTATGGAATCGGTTCTCCCATCGATATGAAAACGTACGCGGGAGAAGTCTTGGAGATTATTTTTGACGACAAATGGGAAAAGATTTTGTGTAACGGTCCGGCAGTGAAAATTGCCGAAAAATCTTTTGAAAATTGTTGTGTTTGAAATTATTTGACATGGCCTTTTTACATAGGTTACTTTAATTTTTCTTGCTTTATCTAAATTTCTGTAAATAAGACGGAGATCGTTTAATGGAATATCCTCAGCCCCAAAATCCTCTTCTTCTCAGGTTACATCGATTGATGGATGCTTTTGCAAAATCCGATGACGAAAGAGATTTTTATTTGGATCGTGCTGAAGGATTTATTTTGTATATCGATCTCGATAAAGACGAGGAGGATCTGAGTAAAATATATGCTGAGCTTGAATCTTCTAAGGAAAGGTATTGCTTAATCCCCAAGTTGACTTTTTATGAAGTCAAAAAGCTCATGGAAACTTTTGTAAATGAAAAAGTTTATGATATAGACACTAAGGAAAAATTTTTGGAAGTCATTCAGTCTAAAAATGCTCGTGAGCAGTTCTTGGAATTTATTTACGATCATGAAACCGAACTTGAAAAATGGCATCTTTTTTATGTGGAAAGATCGCGTATACGCATTATCGAATGGTTACGCAACAGTCGATTTCAGTTTATTTTTGAAGAAGATCTGGATTTTCCGAAATCATTGCTTGAACAAATCAAAGTTCATCTTTTCGATACGAAAGTTTCTAAAGAGGTCATGCAGGCTCGGTTGTTACTTGTGAACAAGGCCAAAACTTATTATTCTAATGAAGCTTTGAACCCTAGACCGAAAAGAGGGCGACCTCCGAAACAATCCGTTAAAGTAGAAACGGAAGCTACCGTTTCAAGTGACATTTATACTCAAATTCCCTTAGTAGCGAGACGGTTTTTGTTTTTGTCTAACATAGTTTCGGCATCATCGATCACTTTTTCAGAAAAATTCGATACCGAAGAGGAGCTTTTGGCTCATCTTCGAGGGATTGGGCGTACGGATGAAGAGTCGCAATTGAAAAATCTTTCCGAAAGATTCGCTTCTTTGAAAGATATCTCTTCTAAGTTGGATTTCGGTGACGAAAACCTTAACGGCGTTTCTTTCTTAGGGGATGATGATGATGATGACCTCGAAGAAGACAAACCGGAAGTAAAAAAAGTCAAAAAAAATAAGTCTAAGAAGCGTTAATTTTTTCTGAGATCCAAACGGTTGCGGTTCCGTAAAGAAACGTTCGATGTGTTATAAGATGAAATTCATTGGCTTTAAGAAGAGAAGATATGACTTGTTCTTCCGGGAATTTGTGAATACTGTCTTTTAAATGAGTATAGGCTTCTTTTTGTCCCGTTAGATAGCCCATGATTTTTGTACCTGTCTTCAAGTATCGGCTATGCAAACATCTCCATTTTTTGGGGTTTGTCAATTCTAAAATGCCGAATTGTCCTCCCGGTTTAAGAATGCGGTGCGTTTCACGGAGGAATATGTCGGGATTGGATAAATTTCTGAATCCGTAAGCTAAAGAAATAAAGGAGAATGATGAATCCGGGAACGGTAGATCATGAACGTCTTGTTTGATCAAAGATATTCGCGACGAAAAGGATTTGCCTTTGAGAAAAGCTTGATTTAACATTTCTTCGGAAAAATCTACCAGGATGGCTCGATTTTTAGGGTTTTGTTTAAGAAATTTGAAAGCGATTTTTCCTGTTCCGGAACAAAGATCCAATAAAATTCCCTTAGGCTTTAAAAGCTTTAGTAGTTGAGCGTTCCAAATATGATGCAAACCGAATGACAACACGTTATTAACGAGATCATATTTTTTTGCGATTTTATTAAAGAGTATTTCAGTGTTTGGGGAGGTCTTCATATAGTTGACGATACCTATCCAGTCCTTTTAATTCGGCCTTACCTAATCTGTAGATGCACAATTTATAGTAAGCCTTTAACATGCTTAAGCTAAACTGCGGGTATAGTTGCCGTGCTTTTTTTAACAAGAGTGTTTCGTTGTTTTCCGCGAACCTTAAAGCCGTTTCCGGAATTTGTTGCAGCTCTTTTAGAAACATACGATCTTTAACCAGAAAAAGTGCAAAAACAAAAGGTAATTGAGTAAATTTATACCATTCGTGAGCTAAGTCATAAGTATCATAACCGGGAATCGTTTGCTTAAGTAGTGCCGTGTCGCCGATCAAAAGTACGGCGTCATAAAATTTTGAATGATAGTCTTGTGATTGAAACTCGTCGGTAACAATCGAAATTTTCAGATGAAAATGCGCTAAAATTTTGAGAAGTATTACTGAGGATGCCGTTTCATTTGTTACTCCTACGGTAAGAATTCTGTCCGATGAAAAAAAACCTTTTTTAGCGTAAAGATTAACACTTAATATTTGTTTGTAAGCTGCTATGCCTAGGTTCGGAAGATATGAAGCACTGGAAACGAACTGACAAGCGCTACTCGTTAAAACAATATCGAATTCATCATTCAGAAAACGATACATAAGATTTTTCGGTACGTCTGTTATAACGGTCGTTTGCAAATCTGAGGAAGAATTTAAACGAAACGGTAAGGCATTAAGATAGGAAACGCATCCCCAGGCGGTCGGACTCTTTATGAACCGGTTCGACAAGGTATCTTTCCTTTTTTTATGATTAATGCTTCCATCCCTGCAGGATTCATTGTGATTACTTCTCCGTCATAGGACATTTTAAACACTTTTTCTCCGGTATGAGTCGAAGATAAGTCATTGGCCCCGCAGGACAATAAATTAAGAGCCGTTTCAAGACCCAAATAATTCCAGAGAGCTTTAATGTTCGGCACGTTTTCGAGAAACAAACGAGAAACGGCAAACAAAAGGTTTATGGGAATTTGCAATCTATGTCTTCGTCTACGAAGTAGCTTTCCTAAAGCATTACCGTGTTCAGCGAATTTTAAAGGAATTAACGTTTTAAATCCGCCGGTATCGTCTTGAGTCGCTCTTACGGATTCAAGATGGCTGATAATATCTGTGGGAGATTCGATGTGGTTAAACAAAAGTGTGATATTCGATCGGATCCCGCATTGGTGAGCTGTCCGATGCACGTTTAAAAATTCTTGTGAAGAAATTCTTTGCGGAGAAATACGTTGTCTGACAGCATCCGTTAGAATTTCCGCTCCTCCTCCGGGTAAAGAATCCAGCCCAGCTTTCTTTAAGGTCAGAAAAACGGTTGTCAGAGATATATTATGGAGTTTGGTGAGATAATCGTATTCAATAGCCGTTAATCCTTTAATATGCAATCGGGGATTTTGTTCTTTTATAAGAGAAAAAAGAGAAGAGTAATAGTCCAGATCGCATTTTGGATGACATCCCGATACGATATGTACTTCTTCAATAGATTCGAGATACGGTTTCAATTTTTCGACAAGTTCGTGAGGAGAGTAAAACCAGGCATTCGGATTGGTTTTTTGTTTGGCATAAAATGAACAAAATGAACAATTAAACACACATAGATTCGTCGGATACAGATACAAAGTTGAGGAATAAAAAACGATATCACCGACTCGTTCTTGTCTGATCTGATCGGCTAAACGAATTATGAAGTTGATATGTTCGGGAGAATTTTCATTAATAAGAGACAGTCCGTCTTCAAATGAAAGTCGTTGATGATCTTGAATTTTATCCCGAATGTTCAGAAGTGATTTTTTGATATGACGTTGTTCATTGAATATCGGAATCATCTTTTCGGGATTTTGCGAGTTCATCCGATCTCTTATCGAGACCATAACACTTCTCCTTATCACGACAACAGTTTTTTTTCCCACAACCTTTTTGTAAGGTTTTCTTGGATATCATAAAACCGATTAAAAAACATACTCCTGCAATACTTACTAGGATAGCCGATACCAAAACGGTTATTAAAAACTTCATGCGAAAACAGCCGTTGTTTACTACATCTTTTGATCGAGATCTATCCAAATAGGAGAACTCCAAGCCATAGCATTTTCCTGGAACATTCTCAAATAATAAAACACGAAAGGAGGTTTATCTTCTCCGCTCTCCAAAGTTACATCCGATAAGCTGACCATATCATCATATTCATAGTCAAAATGATCGGATTTAGGATAAAAAGTATGTAAGACCTCGCCGTTTCTGATGATTTCCACTTTTTTAATCATATCGGTACCGGCAACATAACCCGAAATATGCCTATTGAACATAAGTCCGGGCTTGGCAGAGATATTAATTTCGGAGCCCATAGGAATATCTGCAATCTTAAAACCTAGGATTATACGAGGTCCTGTAGTAGCGTAACAATGTCTGTTGTATAGAGCTTCGAAAATAGCATCTCGCGAATATTTATTGCAGAGCACGGCAGTAAAACCGGGATGATATTGTATTTGTTCATTATCGTAAAAAGAAGAGTAAATGCCTCTATCGTCATACCCTCCGGCTACGAAACCGAAGCGTTTATTTTGTTTGAGAGCATCCAGAATCGTTCCTCTCTTTGCACCATTTTCCTTACCTTTAATAGGGTACGGATTACCTTCGCTTTCGGTATTTTCGGAAGACCCCCAGCAATTGTAGATTTCTACGACTCTTTCAAAATCCGGGTTGAAATCTACAAAGTCGAAACCGTAGCTTTCGGAAGCCGTCATACAAGGAATCGATATCAACTCTTTCGGAGAAATCGTTTTATATAATTTGGCGAGAGAATAGGTTTTGGAATCTTTTTGTTTCGGAAGACTTTTATTGTCTTTCGAAAACAAAATTTGACGAATACCTTCCACTCCGGGATGTCCGACGTACTGAAATCCGAGGATTGTTGCAAAGCGATCTTCTTCGTTAAAATCAGCGATGTTTTGTGAGATCAGTTTCCAAAGATCCTGTGAAAATTCCTCTTCGGATTCGAAAGGAGACGAAGCAAAAAAATTATAGGATTTTTCATCTCGGAAATGTCTTAAACAAGCTTCTATATTTTCGGAAGCATCGATTCTCGTCGATTCACCGTGTAATAATCCCCACACAAGAATTTGATTGTTGTCTTGGAAACATTTGATAGGCGGCGATACGAAACAGTCACCTGAATTTAAATTTTCAAGACGTATTTTATAAACGCCTTCTTCGTTGAAATACAGGTTAGGTAAGATAACGAATCCCGTTTCCGGAACGAAAAGTCTCCAACTCAGGGAATCTCTGAGATTCTCGTAAGATAATTGTATTAAAGTGTCTTCGGGAGCAAATCCGGTTAGGTTGTCGAATTCATCTTCAAATCTTACGGTGATATCGAATCTTTTATTTCTCGATACGAAAGACGGTGTAAAGATCTTAATGGTTTTGAGCAAGTTACCTTTGATATCTAAGGAAAACGGCTCCGGTTCTTCATAATGACCTTTCCCGGTTACGTCTACGTAAAGATAAAAAGGTTTTCGTCTTTGGACAAACAGTTGAGCACCGTTTCCTGTTTCATCTTTGTGCGTGTGTTCGGGAGGTGCTCCCATGACGATACAAAGAGGATCTCCGGCTTCTACCGCTTTCGGCAAAACGAATTCGAATTGAGGAACAAACTTTTTGGGGACCTTAAGTCCTTTTCCTTTAACTACGGTTCCGTTGGATAATTCAAGATAAATAACGTTTTGTGCCTGACCGAGATCGAGCAAGGGAGTTTCCCAATCGATCATTTTTCCTTCGCTAAGGATATCGAATTTAAGCTTAGTCCCTTTAGGAAGAGTAAAGGAAGGATTGTAGTAAAATCTCCAAGTGGAAATTTGTCCCGCTCTGACGGAAGAAGGTTCCGTATAACAAACAGACCGACGCATGAGAATAATACCCGGGTACTATGAAAAACGGCATTATATAAAAAGAGTGCGTTTTTCTCAATTCCGGTCTTTCTGAAGGTCTTTTAAAGCTTCTCTGGTTGAATTATACATTTTAAAATAAGACAGAAAACCCGTAACGTACAGGGTTTGTTCGATAGTTTTAGGAACCGATGTAAGAACGATTTTTGTAGATTCCTTACCTGCTTGATGGTAGCTTCGCAAGAGTACTCTGATTCCGGCGCTGGACATATATTCGAGATGAGAGCAATCAAGAATCAGAACATGGGCACCTTTTTCTATTGCGGAAGAAATTGCGGCCTGAATTGCCGGCGAAGTGATTCCGTTCAATTTACCCGTTAGATAGAAAATCGATATGCTTCCGTGATCTTCTTGTTTAAAATCGCTCATCCGCCTTTCCAGTTTGCCTTTTAAGAACAATTTCCTTGTATCGGGCGTTTTTGAAAAGAATTTTTTCAGAAATTTTTTATTCGCTATCCGTTTCGTGTTGAAGAGGAGTGATTTTAAGTTGCTCGATATTTCTTTCCGAGCAGCTTAGGATTTCGATATCGAATTTATCGTGATGGATCTTCATACCTTTTTTGGGAGATGAACCGATCTTATGAAACACATGACCCGCCAGGGTGTCGTAAGGACCTTCGGTGTCGATTGAAATATTTAAAGCTTCTTCTGCTTCGGATATGTTCATTCTGCCGTCTACAAACCAGGAATGACCGATCTTCTTGAAAGGTCTTCTCGGCATCGTGTCATACTCATCCAGTATTTCTCCTACAATTTCTTCAAGAAGATCTTCCATCGTAACGACACCTTCGGTGGTTCCGTACTCATTGACCACTATTGCCATATGTGTTTGTCGTTGACGTAATTCCTGAAGTAGAAGAGACGCCTGTTTTAGTTCGGGAGTATAAAACGCGGGTTTAGCTATCGTCGATACCGGTTGTTCTAAAATCTTCGGTGAGATAACACCATCCCAACACTCTTTATAAATACGAAGCAGATCTTTAAAAAGTACCGTTCCCGTAACAGCATCGATAGACTTTCGGTAAAGAGGAATTCGGCTATAACCTTCTTTTACGGCAGCCGTCACGGCAGCCTTGATTGAGATATCTTCAGAGAGAGCGAAGACGTCAACTTTAGGAATCATCGTCTCTCTGACGATTACCTCCTTAAAATGCAGAATGGATTTCGTAAGATTTAGATTTAAAGAGGTTACCGAAGCATTGTGATCGGCAACCGTAAAGGTTTTAACGAGTTGATCTCTAATTTGAAACAATGAATTTTCTTCTTTGGTTCTCGGGTATGTTCGGCAGTCATGAAATTTTGATAAATAAAGATCGATTAAAGAAAAAAGAGCGATTGGAGGGAGACAGATATAATAAGAGACCTTCCACAATTTTTTTGCAAGCAACGGAAAAATACGAGTCATAAAGTAATTTAAAAAGAATCCGTTCGCTAAAGTTAATGAAACGATAACGGTCTTTGAAAACATGCTGAGGGATGACAGTCGATAAACGAAAATTCCGATAAGATAGCCGTTGAGAAAATGTAAACACGTAGTCGCCATGACACTATATCGTAACAACGAAATATTCGCATTGTCGGATGTCTTGAAGAGTTTTTTTAAGGGAGTAATGAGGAATTCATTGTCAACTGTGGGAGAAACATCACTTAAAAAATATCGATAATGGTTAAAGAGCCCGAAAAAAAATAAAAGAACCGCAAAGAAAACAAGCGTTAAAGGAATCCACATACAATACCTATGTTTTTGAAGTGATTAAGATATCGTCGTTTTGCAATAGATTAAGAATCTCAGACTCTTTGAGTCGCATCGTTTTTCTGTCATTATGATTGACGTCATCATATCCGCACAAATGTAATACGGAATGAACCAGGTATAAAGTAATTTCCTTATATAAATCGAATTTTTTTCCAGTTTTACGACTATTCAAAAAATCAATGGCAGCTTGGGGATTTATAAAAACTTCTCCCAACACGTGAAAATCCGTTTTTTCAGAAGTAGGAAAATCCATAGGAAGAGAAATGGTATCGGTAGAAGAAGGATCATTAAAAAAACGTAAATGCAAATCACACATTTCTTCTTCAGAAACGAACCGGATGGACAATTCGTCCGTAAATACGTCCAAAAAACGAAGAACCGCGGAAACAACGGACTTGACCGATTTAGGACAAACGGACACCGCATTCTGACAATCCGAAACCAATATTTTCAAAGAAAAACCGATATTATTAAAAAATCTATTCCAAGACCGGAGTCTTAGGAAGACCGGTAATTTTCTTTGCGTCCGGATTCCATCTACCCAAACGTTTCAGAATTTCCACACGTTCGAAACGTTTCAAAACGTTGCGTTTTTTAGTGCCTTTAATCGATTTTCCATAACTTTTATGTCGAGACATTGCTTACTCTTTGATCAACTGATTTTAGGAATGAAGACGAATTCGTTGCCTGAAACGGCATTTGTATGATGTTTATAAGCAATTGGTGCTGTATCGGAAGTCATTGCTCGAATATCGGGTTTATAGGCCAACTTTCTTTTTCTAGGATAACGATGCCTTTCTCTGGCTTGTTTACTCATACGGGTCATGCTTACACCAATTTTTCAAATAATGATACGGTTGAACGAAAACGTCGAAATTTATCTCAATAAACACGTTGGAGTTTAATCTATCAATGACAAATTTTCAAGGTGAATAAGTGCTTTTTTCTTCGAAAGGATTATTTTTGTTCGTATTACTAGATGGATCCGCACTGCAAATAACTCCGCAAGAGATAATATACTTAAACGCGTCTTCTATTTTCATATCCAAATACTTAATATCTTCTTTCTTATACAAGGCCAGGAATCCCGAAGTCGGGTTGGGGGTTGTCGGAATGAAGACGGTTACCAACCCGGTTTGTTCCTTTTGACAGTGAATCGGAGCGTTTCCGGCTACCAAGCCTATGCAATAAGAGTCTTGAGTAGGAAAACGTACCATGACGACTTCCTTAAAAGATTGCGAAGAGGACCCGAAAATGGTCTTCATAACTTGCTGAGCCGCTTTATAAATCGTTTTTATAATCGGAATTCGATGAAGAACTCTATCGTAAATCGATAACAGAGACTTAAAAACCATGAGCTGAGTTAGGAAGCCTAGAAGGACGGTAAAGAAAAACAGACCGAATAAGAGCACGATCTGCAAAACGAATCCCAGTAAAGCACGGTTGTGAGCATACAAAGGAAATTTTTCAAAAAACCCGGATACAAGACTGACAAAAGGCTGGGTTAAAAAATTAAGTATAAATCCTATAAAAACGACGGTAACCGCTAAAGGAAGAAGGATTATTAATCCGGTAATAAAATATTTTTTCATATTGTAGTCGTCCTCATAGGGTAAGAATTCCTATCCGTTTAAATTATCCGACTTTGAATTTTTCCGGTCGGTACGAAATTTACCGGTTTTTTTATTTTTTCTGCCATTACGAGAAAAACCCAATGCTTCGCCGGTTTTGTTTTTAAGCGGTTTCTTTTTTTTCGAAGTTTTAATATTTTCGTTTAAGAGCGGCTCGGCGTCTATTTGTCCCAAAGTCCAAAAAATCGTTTGAGTAATTAAATCGATTTTTTCGATAAATACTTCTGCCGATTGTCCGATAAGAGCCGTTTTTTCGGGAGCATCTTGTTTTTTGGAAGCGATATTTCTCAGATTTTCGGGTAGATCGATTAAAGGTATCATATCTTCCTGATATAATTCGGGTGCTACGAAAACGAGTCCTTCGGGTTTTAAATCGATAATGATAATTTTATAAGGTCCTGCGCGTTTACCGGCTATTTGACGGTTTAGGAGTCTTAATTTTTTAATTTTACAAAAACCGAATTCGGCTTTTGCGGAAACTCTTTCTTGTAAGGAGCAGGTTTTTACGATATCTTCCAATGTTTCTTGATCTACGGATTTTTCATCGAAGAGAAGTCGATGCACGATAAGATCCGAATATCTTCGAATAGGGCTTGTAAAATGCGTATAGTCCGTCAATTTTAAACCGTAATGTCCTTTATTATCGGTCGAATAAGACGCCGTTTTCATGCTTCTTACGAAATGAGAATGTATGAAAGGCCCTAAAGGATGTTTTTCTACTCCGTGCAACAGCAATTGATAATCGAACTCTTGAGTAGCATTTAGGGTTAATGAGAATCCCAAGGAAGTAATGAGTCTGCGAAAATTACTCAATCCGTTCGGTTCGGGTTCTTCATGAACCCGAAAAGGAATAGGAATACCGCGTCCGTTTAAATGAGAGGCAATGACTTCATTGGCTTTCAACATGAATTCTTCTATTAACCCGTGTGAAGCGGTTTGTTTATTCGGTACTAAAGCTATAGCTTCTTTTTTTCCGTTCAATTTAAGAGAAAAGGAGGGTAGGGTAAATCTGATACAGCCTCGTTCTTCTCTAACCGAACGTAGTTTTTGACTTAATTCGAACATGGCGAGAACTTCTTGAGCGGCCTTATGCGTTGATTTTTTTTCGATGATAGCATCGACTTCATCGTAAGTCATTCGATACTTGCTTTTAATAATGCTTCTATGAAACTCATATCCCATCGGGTGCGCGTTTGCGTTCAAAATCATGAATACGGAAACGGCCAATCGATCGACTCCAGGTTTCAGACTGCACAAATTATCGGATAATTTATGCGGAAGCATCGGGATGACTTTATCGGGGAAATAGGTGGAATTGCCGCGGCTTCTTGCTTCCGAATCCAGAAAGGAGTTCATTTTTACATAATGAGAAACATCTGCGATATGGACTCCCAGTATATAATTATCGTTAGCGTCTTTTTCCAAAGAGACGGCATCATCAAAATCTTTTGCTGAAGCCGAATCGATGGTGAAACACAGTAATTTCCTAAGATCCTTACGAGATTCCGTTTGTAACGAGATGCAGGATTCGGAAAAATTCAGGGTTTCTTTCAGTACTTCTTCAGGAAATTCTTCTTTTAATTTGAATTCTTCTTTAATGATTGAGAAGTCGTGTATAGGTTCGTCAATATTTCCGATGAAAGATTTCATGAAGAACGAACGTTGTTTAGGAGGTTTTTGAGTCCATTCCGGAAGATGGATTAGAATTTGGTCGCCTTGACGATAGGTTCGTCCCTTTTCCAGATCGATGGGATACGTTTTCCTTAAGCTAAGTGCAGGTATGTAACAAGAGGCTTTTAAAGGACCAAAAATTTCCGTAATAGTAGCAACGGTTTGATTTCTGGAAGAACTGACGACTTTACTTATGCTTCCTTTCAATCGCATAGGTGCAGTGACGTTTTCCGGTAGCACTACGACAACTTCCACCAAATCTCCGTCCATGGCTCCTTTTAAATTTCTTTCAGGAATGAAAATGTCGCAATTAATCTCGGAAGCTTTCTCGGGATGAAGGAATCCGAAACCTCGTCGGGTATTGATGATCAAAATTCCCCTGACTATTATGCGATTTTTTTTCTGAGATGATTTTGCTCTCTTCCTATAACCGACTGCATGTTTTTTATTTGTGCGGGCCAATTGTCTGCTCCGATTTTAAACAGTGTAAAGAAGGAGTATCGGGATATCGGTTTTCTTCGAAAAGAAAAAAAACTCCCTTCATTGAAGAGAGTTTTTTTTAGAGGGATGTGATCTATTCGTTAGGTTTATCCTTTTTATCCACAATTTCAACCTCGGCATCTTCAACGACTGTTTCTGAAGAATCGCTTCCTGATGATTTATTAGGAGGAGTCGTGCTGAAACTATGTTTTTTCAGATCTTCCGTATTCGGAGTAGGTCCCGCAGAAGGTTGAGCATTTTGTGCGCTCATGGATTCACCGATTTTTTGCATATGAGTATTCAACTCATCCGAAGCTTGTTTGATTTGGGTCGCAGAGCCTTCTTTAACGGCTTCTTTGACCTTATCGGCTTTTTCCTGGATTTCCTTAGCTAATTCTTCTGGAATTTTGTCTTTATAATCCCTCAGAGCCTTTTCTGCCCGGAAAACCAAGCTGTCGGCTTCATTTTTGACTTCGCTTTCTTCTTTACGTTTTTTGTCTTCTTCCTTGTTAGCCTCGGCTTCATTGATCATACGTTGTATTTCGTCATCCTTAAGCCCCGAACTGGCTTCGATTCGAATTTTTTGCTCCTTACCGGTAGCAACGTCTTTAGCGGAAACATGTAAAATCCCATTGGCGTCGACGTCAAAACAGACCTCGATTTGCGGATGTCCTCTAGGAGCCGGAGGAATGTCCGTTAAATCGAAACGTCCGATTTCCTTGTTGTCTTTTGCCATAGGTCTTTCTCCTTGAAGGACGACAATGGTCACTGCAGGTTGATTGTCCGCAGCCGTAGAAAAAATTTGTTTTTTCTGTGT
Source organism: Victivallaceae bacterium (assembly GCA_036659455.1). Classification (NCBI taxonomy): domain Bacteria; kingdom Pseudomonadati; phylum Lentisphaerota; class Lentisphaeria; order Victivallales; family Victivallaceae; species Victivallaceae bacterium. Next base: position 458,619 of record JAVXCN010000001.1, on the reverse strand, counting down.
CGGAATAGTCGTGTTTCTTTCGACTAAAGGCGTCATTACGCCTCCAAGAGTTTCAATGCCGAGAGATAGAGGAATAACGTCGAGAAGTAGAACGTCTTTGACTTCTCCTCCTAAAACCCCCCCTTGAATGGCAGCACCGACGGCAACGACTTCATCGGGGTTTACGCCTTGATTAGGATCTTTTTTAAATATCTCTTTGACTATAGCTTGTACCGCAGGCATACGAGACATACCGCCGACTAATAAGACGTCATCGATTTTATCGGGAGAAAGATTAGCGTCCTTAAGAGCTTTTAAGCAAGGTTCCTTCGTCCTCTCGGTTAACGAATGCGTCAATTGCTCCAGTTGAGCTCGTGTAAGGGTCAAGGCAAGATGTTTAGGACCTGAGGCATCCATCGTGATGAACGGTTGGTTAATCTCGGTAGACTGTACGCCGGAAAGCTCAATTTTGGCTTTTTCAGCGGCATCTTTTAATCTTTGAAGAGCCATATTATCTTTGCTTAAATCGATATTGTGTTCTTTTTTAAATTCATCGACCATCCAAAGGATAATGGATTCATCCCAGTCATCTCCTCCGAGGTGGGTGTCTCCGTTCGTCGACAGTACTTCGAAAACGCCGTCTCCGATTTCCAAAATTGAAATATCGAAAGTTCCTCCTCCAAGGTCAAAGACCGCAATTTTCCTATCGCTGGTTTTATTTATGCCGTAAGCAAGAGCTGCCGCGGTCGGTTCCGGAATGATTCTGAGAACTTCCAATCCGGCAATTTTTCCCGCATCTTTAGTCGAAGCTCTTTGTGCATCGTTAAAATAGGCAGGAACCGTGATAACGGCTTGCGTTACGGGCTCTCCGAGATAAGTTTCAGCCGTTTCTTTCATTTTTATAAGAATCTGAGCTCCGATTTCTTCGGGAGTATAAATTTTGCCGTCGACATCAAAGGCCACGTCGTCGTTGGTTCCGGATACCACTTTATAAGGAACGGTTTGGATTTCCGAAGAAACTTCATTGAATTTTCTACCGATGAAACGTTTGGTTGAAGCGAGCGTTTTTGAGGGGTTCGTCACGGCTTGTCTTTTAGCCGGGATACCGACTAAACGTTCGTTGCCCTTAAAGGCTACGATCGAAGGAGTCGTTCTGCTTCCTTCGGCAGAAGTAATGACTTTAGCCTGGCCTCCTTCCATTATGGACACACAGGAATTCGTCGTTCCTAAATCTATACCTATGATTTTGCTATGCTTTTTCTCTGACATTTTTTTACCTTAAATATGATTTGTATTTTTTAATTGTTTGTATCTACTTTTAAAGTTTTGGCGACTTTTACCCGAGCAACTCGGATTGGCTTATTATCCGCTTTGTATCCTTTAGACAGTTCTTCAACGACCGTTCCGTCAGGATAGTCGTCCGTTTCGATAATCTCTATCGCTTCATGAAGAAACGGATCGAATATTTTTCCTGCCGAAGTATATTCGGTAATTCCATGATCGGTAAGAATCTGTTTGAATTGATTTAGGATCATTTCAAAACCTAAAGCCCAATTTTTCACTTCGTCCGAAGAATCTTTAGCAAATTTTAAAGCATTCTCCATGTTTTCTATAGGAGTGAGAATTTCTACTAAAATATTTTCGACTGCAAGTCTTAAAAGATCCTGTCGTTCTTTATAAATACGTTTTCTAGCATTTTCCGCTTCGGCTAAAGCCATGAGATATTGATCATTTTTTTTCTTAAGCTCTTGTTTCAGACGTTCATTTTCTTCTGCAAGAGACTCTTCAACTTCCGTTTCGTTTCGTTCGTCTTCGGGAAGACTTTCATTTTCTTGTTTTTCTTCTTGATTATCCGTCATTATGACTCCTTAGAGGGTAATAGTTTAATCGAAGAATGATCCAAAAACATTCTTTCCATGTCTTGTAATTCTTCGAGAACAGTTTTCGGCTGTCTGAAAGATAATTTAAATTTAAAAAGACTTTCGGTCAGATTACTCCTCAGTTTTTCGCCAAAAAATGTTACTAGTTTCAATATTTTTCTGTAAGGTATTCTGGAGGGGCCTAAGATTCCGAATGCACCTAAAGGCGTGCGATTAATGAAATAAGGCATCATGACTACCGTATGTTTTTCGTAGAGACCGATATCGAAAAAACGAGAGAGTTCTTTTCCTAAGAAAGCCGTCGGCTGCTTACAAGTCATTCCGTAAAGCAATAACTTCTTCATATGAAGACTGTTTTCGAAAAGCATAAGACCGCTCGATAACATTTCAGGATCTTTAAATTCGTTATAGTGAAGTAATTTCGAGAATCCCGTTTGATGAATATCCATGTCCGTAAGGTTGACGTATCTCGTCAAATAACGAACAATAGATTCGTTATAAATGTCTTGCCCGAGAAATTGTTCTTCAGAAGTAAGCGATTCCGGAAAAGACTGATTTTTCAACTTGGATTTTATGAAACTCTCCACTCGTTTGGCACTAAATGCGGACATTTTTTGTTTTACCCATATCGTTTCCGTAAAAATCTGACCAAATTCCGTCAAAATAACCACCAAAACTCTCTGTTCGTCAAGTACTAAGAGCTTTAAATCCGTAGCCGTATCATGATCGAATCGTGGGAAACTGAAGAAAACGGATAAATTTAATAACTCGCTTAAAAGTTCTCCCGATTTTTGAATATCCTTAATAATGTTTTTGTTGCAGGCCGGAAGAGAGTCTGCAATCAGGTCTTTTTCGTTTTTACTTAGAGGTTCCTGAAGCTTTTGGTAATAATCGAAATAGAATCTGAGAGCCTTGTCCGTAGGTAACCGTCCTCCGGAAGCATGGTTCTTTTTCAGAAAACCTGTCTTTTCAAGTTCAACACAATAGTTCCTTATCGTAGCCGAACTGATTTTATCCTGCTTTTCTCGTTTTAAAGTCCCCGAACCGATAGGAGTGCCGGAATCAAGATATAACTCGACTAAATTCAAAATTATCTTTGAGAACTTAGCCTCTTTCTGAGTTTTTTTGATCATTCCTTAACGGTTGCTCCAGTTAATTTTACGGGAATTATAATCAAAACGTTAGAGCGAGTCAATATTTTTTAGCAGTCCGAAATCTAATCTGCTATTTTTCGGAATAAGTTTAAGGAGTTAAGATGTGAATCACACCAATTCAGAAAACTTTCGGGAGCAACTTCAAATTTTTCTCCCGTCCTTGATTCAATTTCGAATTTTCCGGAATTCAAGAATTCCTTACCGATAATTATCTTATAAGGTATCCCTATAAGATCACTGTCTTTTAATTTAAAACCGAGTCGTTCGTCTCGATCGTCGAAAAGGGGATCATAACCGTGATCGGTCAAAAGACGGTAAAGTTTTTCGGCTTCTTCGATCAAAGTCGATTCGACTTTAGCAACGATGACGGTAATTTTGAAAGGTGCCACTTCAAGGGGCCACACGATGCCTTTCTCATCGTGTTTCTGTTCTACGCAAGCGGCTAAGGTCCGGCCGATTCCTATTCCGTAAGTCCCCATCCAACAAATTTTATCCGTACCTTTCCTGTCTTGGAATGTCACATTGAAAATTTGCGTATAACGTAATCCGAGATTGAAGATATGAGCCACCTCTACACCTCTTTTAATTGCATACGGAGTCCCGGGATTCGAAGGACAGACGTCGCCTTCTTCCACAAGCAAAAAATCATAACGCGTAGGAGACGAAATATCTCGGTCCCAATTGACATTGACGTAATGGACGTCTTCTTTATTACCCGCACAAATGAATCCGGTCATGGCTTCGGTAGATAGATCGGCAACGAAGGTAATGGGGCAATTCAAAGGACCTATGAATCCCGGACCGACTCCAAGAAGTTCGATAATTTCTTCTTCCGATGCCGGAGCGATATCTGTGGCACCTAAGCAGGTCTTGATTTTCGTCGTGTTTAGTTGACGATCTCCGCGAATTCCTACAGCGATGAAGTCGAAACCGTTTGTGCAAGTTAATTTGTATACAAAGGTTTTTAAAATCAACTGTTCGGGAACATTCAGAAACTCGGACAAACTTTTTATCGTTTTAATTCCGGGCGTTTTGACTTCGGTGACCGGATCCGGACATTTTCGGTAATTGAAATGAGGAGGAACCGTTTTGGCTGTCTCGATATTGGAACCGTAATCGTCGCTGACGCAAACGGCATCTTCTCCGATATCGCACAATACCTGAAATTCTTCCGATTTGCCTTTACCGATTTTTCCTCCATCAGCATCGACGATGACGAATTCCAATTCCAATCTTCGAAAAATATTCGAGTAAGCGCCTCTAAGTTTAAGGTATTGCTCCTGCATTTGCTCTTCCGATTCCGAAAAGGTGTAACTGTCTTCCATGAGAAGTTCTTTCGTTCTCATCAATCCGAAGCGAGGACGAATTTCGTCTCGAAACTTAGCGGCAATCTGATATAAATGGAGAGGGAGTTGCTTATGGTTTTTCAAACGTTCGGCTACCAATCCACAAACGGCCTCCTCATGAGTGGGGGCTATGCAAAAGAATTTGTCTTCACGATCTTTTAGTGTATACAAAAGCTTTTCGGATAGAAATTCTTCCCATCTGCCTGTAGTTTTCCAAATTTCGGCGGGTTGCAGTAAAGGCAACATTAATTCCTGTCCGCCGATTTTATTAAGTTCTTGTCTGACGATGCCGCAAAAATTCGAAACGACGCGATACATAAGGGGGGTATAGGTAAAAATGCCTTTACTTAATTTGGATAAATAACCTGCCTGTTCGAGCAGTTCATAGGAAGCGACGTATTGTTTTTTACTATTCGAATTTTTTACGGTTTTAAAAAAGAGCTGGGATGTACGCATAAATCGTAATTTTGAACTCCATATTTTTGTAGGGGAAGACTTTCGTTCCCGGCAATCGAGAAGCAATAGCTTAAACTACCACATGACATGATCTGACGGTAAAATACTCCGGTTTATCGTTTTTCGGAAGAAGTATTTTTGACTGCGAATCCGAAGTTATGTTTCGGGTATTCAAACAGCTTGGTCAAATTGGATTTGTGACGGCTTTTTGTGAAAGATTTTTCGTTTTTATAAGAATATGAAATATGGTTTATTTTATTTTGTTGTTTTTTTAGATTTTTTTTCTATAGTCTGGGCTTGTGGTGTTTTGTAGGACTGGAATGGTGTTTATGAAGAGATTGTTTTTATTGCCTTTTTTAGGATTGTTGTTATTTAGCGGTACCGAAATTGAAGCTAAGTTGACGCGTCATTCTTTTTCTCAGAGTTGTGCGGGTAATTTGGAAAGCGTGACGGGAGCTCCTTCGGAGGAACTGTTGCATCTGCTATCTTTAACAGGAATCAAGCATTCGAAATCTTGGGAAGGAATCGTTCAAGCAACATCGGTTTGGCGGATCAGCGAACAGGATAAATCGGAAGGGTTAAAAGCTTCGTCCATTCCCGTTAGCGATCTTCAGGCTTTTTATAATGATATGTCTTTGTTGGGGATGACCCAACTGGAAGCTCCTTATGCGGCCAATTATGATTATGCCGTTATTCCGGGAGCCATTTTATCGGTTATGCGACAAAGATTGCGATTTCTGATTAATGAATGGGAAAGAGGCGTTCGTGTAGATCATATCATTTTCGTGACGCGAGACAGGCCTCTTTACAAAGGAAGCGAAGATCCTGAGAAATTCGTGAATCCTAAATACAATCAACATCCGATTAAAGAGGGATGGGATCAAACACAGGATGTTTTCAAAATCCAAAACGAAAACGATATCGCTCCGTTTATTTGGGGACAAATGAAATTGCCTAAGGAATGGACTGACGGTACGGTCAAAGTCTCTTTCATAACCGTTGATGACTGTAAAAATCCCGATTCGAGGTGCAAATACGAAGCTTTTAAACACTGGCTTCATAACGAACATCCTGGAGAAAAATCAAAAGTTTTATTTGTCAGCAGTCAACCTTTCGTTCGTTTAGACGATTGTCGTATTCTTAAGACCTTTAGAAACGATAAAAAAGTCGAATATGACGTTGCCGGGCCTGGGTTTGCGTTGTTTACTCTGGAACAACCTTGGGGTGTTAGAGTTTGCCTAGATGTGTTGGCTTCCTGGATGTCCGAATCCAAAAGTAAAGGTAAGATAGCTTCCTTCTTTTAAGGTTTATGACTGTGACTTTAAGAATCAAGGTCACTCCTCGTGCTAAAACATGCGGAGTGTTTTTTGACGGTGAAAACGTTTCCGTCCGTATTTCGGAAGCACCGGAAAAAGGGAGAGCGAACGATGCCGTCATTGCCGTGCTTGCTGAGGTTCTGCACCTGCCTAAGAGAGAGATAGTAATCGTTTCGGGACATTGTTCTCGTATTAAGACAATTTTGGTTCCGAAACAAGCTCTAATCGTTCTTAACCAACTGAAAAAATTGTGACTATTTCGGCCGATCCTTGATTTTCTCGTAAAGACTTTCATTCCAACTGTCTTTCTGTAATTTCAAAACATCGATATCAAATGATTTTGCGATATCCATCAGTTTTTTTTCCTTTCCGGATGAAATAAAAGGAGTTCGGGCCAATATCCGTATATATTTCTTATTCGGACTGCAGACAATGGCTTCCGTATAGTCGGGACTGACATAATAAATAACGTAGTTGTATCGTTGGGTAAGACCTTTTAATGTGCCGAAAAATCCGATATTGACGGCTAGTCTTCTGTTATATCCATGGTCGTAAACTCTTCCTATGCTATTGACTTCTGGAAAATCTTGTTTGGACGTTATGCAGGTATCGGTTATTTTTAGATAGGGAACCCCATTTTTATTATGACATAAGCGATATTCGATAGCAGAAGCTATACAGGGTTTTTGAAAACGCGTTGGATCTCCGGCAACTTGAAACCAAAGACCTTGGTAGGACTCCAAATTAACGGGAGGGTCGTACGGGGCATTGTCTTTTTGTTGAGTCGAAAAAAAGCAGGAACAAAGAAGGGTAGCGGCACCGATCATTGCGACAAGTGCGGTTTTTTTCATAATGACCTTATTATTTTTACGGAATAAAATTAATCGGATCATATCTTAAGAATTAATTTTAAAAACTGTTTTTTTAATAAAAATTTTATTAAGAATATTTTCCGTTACGGATAAAGATTTCGGGTTTCATTGTCAATTTCTCATCATTCCGGTACTTTTATCCTTTATCTTGCGGACTCATATGTATGAGAAGAAATTCATATTTCGATAAGTTGTCGACCGATTATTTTTTCAGGAGAATATCTACATCTCTTCGATTTTTTAAAAAGAATAATCCCGACATTTCGATAATCGATCTTTCGATAGGAAATCCTAAGGAATTTCCGACTTCTTTTGTCATCGATTCCATATGCGAACATGTTAGGGATCGAAGTGCTTCCGCCGCCATAATCGGTTACGGACCCGAAGAAGGACATGATTTTTTAAGAAGAAAAATTGCCGATTACATTTATACCGGGTCGGTAGGTCATCAGGATATTTTCGTGTCTGACGGAGCTAAATGTGATATTGCCAGAATGCAATTGTTGTTCGGTCCCGGAAGAACCATTGTTTTATCGGATCCCTGTTATCCGGTTTATCGGGATATCGCTCTTATAGGGGGGTCCAATATCATAACCTTACCCTGTTTGAAAGAAAATAATTTTATACCGGAGATTGAAGAGCTAACCGGTTCCGATTACATTTTTTATATTTGCTCCCCGAATAATCCTATAGGCAATGTTTGGGATTATGAAAATTTACGTAAGACGGTCGATTTTGCCGTTCGTACGCATTCCTTTATTATTTTCGATGCTGTTTATTCGCAATTTATTGATTCTCCAGATCTTCCGACATCCATTTACCGAATAGAAGGAGCCGAACGGGTGGCTATTGAGCTTAATTCGTTTTCGAAAAATGCCGGATTTGCGGGCATCCGTTTAGGTTGGTCTGTTGTTCCTTCGACATTGCGATACCGTACCGGAGAATCGGTAAGAGACGATTGGATTCGATTGCTCGGTTCGGGTTTTAACGGTGCTTCCGTAATTTCGCAGATCGGAGGCAGTGCTTATTTCGATGAGGATAAGACCGTTCGTACTGCAGCCGTAAAAATGTATCGGGAGAATGCAAGGATTTTGAAAAAAGCGTTTGAATCAATAGGTTATAATGTATTCGGAGGAGATCACGCTCCTTATTTATGGATAGAATATCGTGATTCTCATGACATTTTCGATTATTTTCTGAAAGAATACGGAATTACCGTTACTCCGGGAGAAGGCTTTGGTGTGATGGGACGAGGGTTTTTTAGAGTCTCCGCTTTCGTTTCTCGAAAGGAAGTTGAAACGGTTGTTTCGAGACTTACGGAATCTGCTCTTATGAGTTGTTAGCTGTTTCAAGATCGTTTACGAATCGAAAAATGAGCTTATTTTTGGGTATATATGAATAAAATTAAGAGAATTCTCAATCTTTTCTTTATTTTCGGATTAGGTGCGATTTGTATTATGATCCTGCTTGCTTCTTCCGAAAGATTCAAAAGGGAAAAACCTGTATCGATCGGAATTTTTCTTTCGTTTTCACATCCTGCTTTCGAAGAATGCAGTCAAAGTTTTCAAAAGGCATTGCATACGAATAATGAAAATATTCGCTTCGTTATTCTGAATGCGGATTATTCCGTATCCAAGGCGAGACAATTCGCGCGTCGTTTGTATCAGGATACCTCCGTACGGGGAATTTTTACTATAGGTGCTTTATCGACTAAGGTGATGTCTCAGATGGAAGAAAAAAAACCTCTGGTTTTTTCCGGTGTGCATGATGCGGAGGCTCTTGCTTTTTATAAAAGAAATACGAATATCCATGGGATCGAAGATCGTCTTGACGTTGATCAAATATTTTTTGCCGTCAAATCTCTTAATGCTTCACCGAAATCGGTAGTTTATCTGCAGGCAGCCGGAGAAACATTTTCTCATATTTTGATAAGAGATATTAAAAAGAAATTTCTGTCTTCCGGGATCGAACTTTTTGAAGAGATCCTGTCCCAAGGAAATATTAAAATGAGAGTCAAACAAATCTTGGATAGAAATCCTTCCATTATTTTCTTGCCGCTCGATCCTTTGGTAAGAAAGAATATTTCTTTCATCACCGAAGAAGCTTTTAAAGCTGGGGTTCCTTTAGTAACCGGAGATTTTTCTTTAGTGGATCAAGGAGTCTGTGCCGTTTGTAACGTCGATTATAAAAAAGCAGGAGCACAGGCTGCATTGATGATGGATTTATTATTGAAAGGCGAATGCTCTTCGGATGAGATTAAGAAAATTTCTTTGGAACCGCTTCCTCAATTCATTACCTTCAATGACGACCGTATTAAAGAATTGGGATTGACTTTGAATAAAGCTGATAAACAGAAGATTCGGTCCGTTTCTTTCAGAAATGAAAAATCCAATCAAACGACAATTTCTTAATGGCGGATTAACGGATCATCGATTGCTTATTTTACGATTCGCAAAAAGTCTAGTATTGTCATTTGCCGTCGTTTTGATTAAATGACCGGTAAAAAATGGTTGTTCTTCTTATTGTGTCGATAGAGGTCTCCGTTTATAAAAAGCTGTTATAATTTTTAATATGTTTTATTTGAGAAGGTGTCTTTTCATTTGTCTTTCGGTTTTGATCGGGGTAAGTCGTCTTACCGATCTCGAAGCTACGGGAGATTTTATTGATTTTTGTTTTGAATGCATCAAGGAAGAAGACGATTTCGTGCGCGTAGATCATATTCCGGATAGAGTATCTTGCAATGAAGACGATACCTATCTTACGGGATATGTACAATCGTTGCTTGATATGCATTATTGCGATTTCAGAACAATCGTCGTCGTCTTGGAAAAGAAAGCCTATTTATTCAATCTTCCGAAAGATACGCGTTCGTCTCTGGACGTCGTGAATTTTGTTAGGGAGTTACCTTTTATTTCCGAAGTGATTTGCGAAATAAGTTCTTATGAAAATTTTATTAAAACACAACCCGATTTTGTTAAAACGAGACCCGATTTGAAATCACCCGAATCGATGTGCACTTGTCAACAATCCTTTAAACCTTCTTTTCCTTTCTGTTGTTGTAAAAAAGGCATTTGGTTTCCTCAAAATACCGTATTATTCGCGCCTTTGGTTGCCGACCCTCACCAGGTAACCAACGGTGCTTGTTTGAGATTTGATGATGAGGCAATCGGAAATCATGTCGGGGCTACTTTCTTCGGAGGGGATTTTATTTTTCTCAGAGTCATGAATGTCGGTCATTGGAAAGGTGATATGGATTTCGGAATCCAAGCCGGTATTTTTTCCGTATTTGATTTGGACCATCCGGAAGGTTGTTTGGTCAATTCGGATTTTTTTGTTTCTTTTCTCAGCAGTTATGCAATCAATAAATGGAGCTGGCGTTTTCGTTTATGGCATCTGTCTTCTCATTTGGGAGATGAATTTATTGTAGCGAATCCCGGGTTCCCTCGTTTAAATCCAAGCGATGAAGGGGTTGATGCTTTCGTGTCTTATCGCATAAACCGCTGTTTGAGATTGTATGGTGGATTAGGGTATATTTTCAGTAGAGACCGGACTTTTCCCGAACAACCCTTTTATTTCGAACTTGGCTCTGAATTGCGTCCTTTCGGTTTGCGTGATAAAGAGAAAAATCTTTATGCTCAACCTATTTTTGCCATGCATCTGAGATTTTGGGAAGAGCAGAATTTCGTTTCGGATCAAACATATATTTTGGGTATGGAGTGGGGACGTTTTATGGATGTGGGACGTATGATCAGAGCTTTTTTCGAGTATCATCACGGATTTTCGAAAGAAGGTCAATTCATTAGAGACCGATCGAGTTATTATGGGTTTAAGGTGACTTACGGTTTTTAATTTTCGCAAATAACGAAGCCTTCGGGATATACGGGACCTTTAGGACCTATAAGCAATCGGTTTTGAAAGAACTTTTCGTAAACGGCGAATGCTTGGTCTGCGTTTTCGGCACAGTAAAAACAATTACTGATCCACTCGGAACCTTTAATGGTGCCGTTTCTGCGATTACAGTCGAAACGAGAAGAAATTTTTTCTCGCCAGTAAGCAGGGCTTCCCATCAATATTATAGGGACGTGACTTCGTCGTCCCACTTTTAAACTGACTTCTTCTAAAGACAACTCGAAATCGGAACCGATGCCTCCCATTACGAATATAGGAAAATCCAAGCAAAAATGGTCTTGTCTTTCAATTAAACTATCAAGACGATAAGACATACGGGCTTCGATAAAAGCATTGGGCTTCTGAAGAACTGTAAGAACATGGTGCGATTGTTCGAAATCCACGAGATTGGCACAGGATAAGATGCCTAATTTTTTGGCTATCTTATTACCTACTTCCATAGCTCCGGTTCCTCCTCCCGTTACAATAGCCATAGGCGTGTCGGCATTAAAGGCGGGAGTACGGAATGAAGATTTTGTTTTTTGCAACTTATCGAAGAGTTTAAGGATTTCGTTTTCGAAATCCGGAGTGACCAAATTGGAGCCGTAAATACCGAAAAATCGTGCTTTTTTGAATTCTTCAATCCGATTTAAAGGCACGAACATTCCGGCTTGCGTATCCGGGCGTTTAATGTATCTTAAGATACGATTTTCTTCCGTATTGACCCAGTAGACGGGAATACCGAACGTAAAAAGGTCGTTAAGTAAAGATCGATCTCTTTGTGAAAAGAAGTTCCCGTGCGTACACGAAGGCGTTCGGAAATAAATTTGCATGAGACAGAGTTGAACGTAATGTGAAAGCAACATGCCTTTCAGAAGTGTCGACGGAAAATATTTAGTCAGAAGGATGCCTTGACTATTAATAAGACCTTGTTCCATGGCTTCCAGAAACGGATAACAGGGCTGACATTTAATATAATCCTCAATAGCTTTAGGATTATTGTCGGTATAAAGATGTTTATTGAGATTCCGGTAGTCCGTTATCGGAGATTCAATCCATCGATCGGGGGTGAGTTCTTCAAGTTGAGAACCTTTAACGATGAAAGTAGCGGCTTTGTTGTTGTTGTCGGGAATTTTTTTAAAAATATTCAATAAGGTTTTAGGATCATCCAATTTTTCTTTCAATAAATCCCTGTAGTTGAAGAAGACGTGTTCTCGATACGGTTCTATGGTATAAAATTCCAAAGGAACGTAATCGATTTCTTCGACGGAAGAACCGAAAAATTCATAGATTTCTCCCGAATTTTCAGTATCCGGCTGCAGAATGTCGGCAGAGGTATGACGGATTCCTTTGGGAAGAAGATCGGAAGCTACTCTTCCGAAAACCGTACGAATATGAAGAGGAAGAGATTCCAAAAGCAAAATGTCCCGGTCTTCGGGTGTCCTGGGATTTAAAGGATGACGTTTGCGATAGAGTTTAAGAAATTTTCTGACGGAGAGATTTTTTTTGAGAGCTAGGTTCAGAAAAGGAATGAATCCGAAAATTTCCGTTTTGTATTTTAAAATTCCTTTTTTGAAGTGGACATGTGCAATCAAGCGGCCGTCAATAATGGAGAATTCCGTTGCGGGTACGTTACGGGATTGCATGCCCAATTTCAAAAGAGGTTTTTTGTTTCTATCGACATGTTTTAACATTCTTTCCAGATAATAGGTCGTTAAAACTTTTCTTCGAGGATCGGCACAGAACAGTTTGCCCAAGTAAGTGCCCTTATCGAGAAGGGATAACATATGATTTGCCGGCTCTCCGTAAGCCGTCAATAAAATTTTTGCATCAAATCTCCGTCTTTGCGAATCGACCTCCAATTCGATGATGGTTCCGTCCATACCGATCTGAGCTAACGAACTCTTAATGTTGAAATAGGTGTTTTCAATATTGTTAAATCCCAAAAAATTTTCGGAAACATCGGTGCCGGTCACTATTCCGATTTTGGAGTTTTTGGAAATGAATTCTAGATCCGATGAAAGATATCCGTCAGGGGTTATCGCATCATGGAAAGGGGAGAATAAATCGTATGTCAAAAGATACCCATTAATTTTACTTTCGGTTGCCATTATATTTTTTAAGGGAAAATATTAAAGATATCGTTTACATTTTCATATTCTTAATTTTTCTCCATTGAGAATTATTTTTAACCGACTAAAATGGAGGGTTCTTTAATTAAGGGTGAAATGACATGATTCGTAAAAAGAGTATTGGAATTCATGACGGTTCTTTTCATGCCGATGAGGTAACGGCATGTGCGTTATTGTTACTCTACGATCTCATCGATGAAGACAAGATCATACGTACCAGAGATCCTCTGATTTTATCCGAATGCGAATATGTATGCGATGTCGGAGGAGTGTATGATGTCGGGATCAAACGTTTCGACCATCATCAGTCCGATTATAAAGGAGAGGCAAGTAGCGCCGGAATGATCTTGGATTATTTGAAAATGAAAGGTTATTTATCTGCCGAGGAACATGTTTTTCTGAATTCAATTCTGATTCACGGAATCGACGAACAGGATAACGGAAGGGTGTTCTCTGCCGACGGCTATTGTTCTTTTTCGGACATCATTAAGATTTACAATTTCTGTGATGAAGATAATCCATCCATGACCGCTTTTTATACGGCCTTACATTTTACATTGGATCTTTTAAAGCGACTTCGCGATAAATTCGCATACATGACTTCTTGTAAACGAAAGATTCAGGAAGTCATGAACCAATCTTCGATTTACTTGACTTTCGACAATCCTCTGCCTTGGCTGGACAATTTTTTTTCCTTGGGAGGGGATAAACATCCTGCTCTTTTCGTCATTTTCCCTTCCGGTGGACAATGGATTTTAAGAGGCATACCTCCGAATAAAGATAGAAAAATGGATGTTCGTGTACCTTTTCCTAAAAGTTGGGCGGGTCTTTTAGGTAATGATTTAAAAAAGGTTTGTGGTATAGACGGAGCCGTTTTTTGTCATAAAGGACGTTTTATTTCGGTATGGCGTTCTTTTAAGGATTGTTTACAGGCATTGAAATCAACACTCAAAAGTAATGGGATAGATTATGGTGACGATCTTTGAAGAGATTATTAAAGGAAACATACCTTGTAATAAAGTTTTTGAGGACGATAGGTTTATCGTTATAGAAGATAAATTTCCGCAGGCTCCGGTTCATTTACTGATCATTCCGAAAAAACATTTCGAACGTCTTCACAATTTAAGTTTCGAGGATACGTCATTAATTTCCGAAGCCGTTCGGATAGCACAGCATTTAGCGGATTCCTTGGGCATATCCGACGGGTATAGAATCGTAATTAATAATGGCCCGGGAGCGGGACAAACCGTTTTTCACTTACATATTCATTTGCTGGGAGGAGAAAAGATGGGTCATGATTTTGCTTAGATATGTTTCCATTCGAATGCATTCCCGTTGGGAGTCGGTCGTTGTCTGATACCGAAGCGATTGCACTAAGATTTAAAATTCAGTCGATGGCTTACTCGATTTCCCTTAAGTTTCATTTTAAGGGGTAATATTTTGATATGACGACAAACGTTATTATTCATTAATAAAAGACTTCCGTTGATCCGGAATTTACGATTCCTTTATGCCCGAGAGGTAATCCGTCTCGGGTTAGGTAAGATTTGTTATTTTTAAGACGGTGCTCTATAACTTAATCGGTTCGATTATCGAATCGGTAATCGTTAAAGAATTCTTAAAGATAAAGAAGTTATTTTTGAATCGTTTTCTTTATATAAAAGTATTCAAAGGTTTGATGCGAATCCATTATTTGGTTATAACCTCAATATTATGAGTGGATTATATTTTTTTATTTTCATTTTGGGATTAGCATTATTTAAAATCGAAGCTAATGTAGGTAGGATCGAAGATTATTTATTGATCGGAGACTTTTCTGCTGCGGCACGGGAGGCCGCGTGCTTTGAAAAAGAAAAAGAGGTGTCTACAGGAGATATATCGGTTATTTTAAGGGCTTACGCCTTAGCGGGTCATGAGGAGGAATGGTTTGCTTTGTTTGATAAAATTTCTTCCGGATCGAATGATGATTTGCCTTTTTTCAGAACTTGCTTGGAAGATTTTTGTTGGGGGATTTTAAGACGGGGTTTTTCCGATTCGTCAAATACGGTTCGAACCATTAGCGTATTGGCTTCCGGGATGGCGGGTGATGTGCGAGCCGGTCGTTTTCTTAAACAAATGTTGGAAGACGATTCGGATTTAGTGAGATATCTTAGCGTAAATACCGTAGCTCATTACCCGAATACCGATTTGAAGAGAAAACTGCTTCAAGTGATTCGTTCGGACCCTGCTTCATTTGTAAGAATCGGAGCTTATGCTGTCACGGCGCAGTTAAATCTCTCGGAAGCCGTTCCCGATCTCATTCGGGTTTTGAATGATAAAACCGTTATAGAAAATGAGAAGAGAGCGGCTTTGAAGGCTCTTGCCGTTTTGGAAGGCGATCTGGGATTGACGTCCGTTCATCATTTGCTTTCTTTGAGAGATTCCGGTTTGCTGTCCTGTGGGATCATCAATTTAAAACGCCCCGACGATTCCGAAGATCGTTTATTGAATTTATTAGCTTGCGAAACGGAAGACGTAAAAATCGAAGTTTTACGAACGGCTATGTTGATGGGAAAAACTTTTTTGTTGAATTCTCCCAAACTGCTTGAAGAAGTTCGTACAATTGCCGTCGGCTCTCATTGTCCCCGGTCCATTATTTCGTCAGCGGCTCTTTTAACTCTTGCCGATGATCGGGAAGGATATGCATTGCTTGAAAAATATCTTGTTTCCGATAATCCGATTCACTCCGGGATGGCGGCGGGATTTATTCCTTGTCTGGGTAAAAAAGGACTTGGTTTAGCTTCTCTTCATTTATCCCGAATTAAGGATCTCAGGACTAAAGTTGATTTGGCTCTCTCTTTATTATTATTTCGAACAGAAGTGGAATCTGCGGGAAATGTCATTAAAGAATTTTTGTCTTTGCACAAACATAATTTAAGAACGTTCGGATCCGAAAACATTTTTTTTCCCGATGATGAAGGCATGTCTCGTCCGGGTGATTACAATAATTTCTTAGGGTTTAAGTTTATCAATTTATTAATGGTGTGTCGTTATTCGAACACACACGAAGTTTTTGCCGAATTTTTATCGGTAAGAAATCCCGGAGGGTTCGGTTTATTTTCCAGAATCTTTTGGGAAGACGAAGAATCTTTGGATTTCAAGGATTTTTTGGAAAAGATATGTGATCATCCTTCATATGCGGTTCGTTTGGAGGGTGTATTGTCTTCATTATCATTGAAGGATAATGAAGCCGTTTTTAAAAAGTCTATAGAGCTCTATCGAAAAGGAGGTTGGCAAGAAAAAATAGCTGTTCTTGAAGCTTTAGCCGTTTACGGCGGTAAACGGTCCGTACCGTTTCTTTTGAGTTGTTGTAAAGAATCCATGCCTTCCGTAAAAACCGCGGCGGCCGGTGCTCTTTTTATGGTTTTAAAGAAATAAAAACCCCGCTTTATGACGGGGTTTTTTGATGTACTAATTTTATTCGGTTTGCGTTGGAGCTTTTTTAAAAGTTTCGAGAATGTTGATGATAGCGTCGATAGCTTCGTTTTTTCCTGCTTCACCATTCTTGAAATAAGTATCCTTAAAGAAAGACATTAATTCTTCCAACAACGATATAATGAATTCAAGAGCTTTAAGTGAACATGATTTTGCAAATAGTTCATGTAATTTATCTAACATAACTTACTCCTTGTTTTTAGTATAATTTATTTTTTAAATAACTTATTAAATTTTTAATTACAGTATTTTTTTGTTTAAAAAATTAATTTCAGTTTTTTAGATTGATTGAAATATTGAGAACAGTCTAAAATAAGAGGCGGATTGATTTTTATTTCGTCAGTAAAGATTTATATGTTTCAAAAATTACTTTTAACTACCGTTTCTGACGAATGTTCGATTTTTCCAATTCATTATTTTCGTAATTTTAGCCTGGATCATTTGCATCGACCCTGATCTTTTTTCGGTGTTTTTATAAATTGATTATTTTTAAAGGTTATTGTTATGAATATTTTCTTGTTTTTGTCTTGTTTTATTGCGTTACAGATCGGCTGCTGTTTAGTGAGTCGGGCTCGTGCTTGTAAAAATTCTTCCGCCGGATCAAATTTCGGAGAGGATTATTTTTTATCCGGAAGAAATTTAAAGTTTTTCCCCTTGACCATGACTTTCGTCGCAACTCAACTCGGAGGAGGGCTTCTCCTGGGAGCGGCCGATGCGGCTTTTCAATACGGGAGTTCAGCCTTACTGTATCCTCTCGGAATTTCCGTCGGATTTATTATTCTCGGATGCAGTCCCGGTAAAAAACTGGCATCCTCGGGTATGTCGACGATACCGCAGATTTTTAAGGAAGTGTATGGGTCGCCGTTTCTCAAACGTATTGCTTCTTTGTTATCTATTTCGTCTTTATTCATGATTCTGACAGCCCAGATTGTGGCTTCGGACAAATTTTTTTCTGGACTGGGTTTATCGGGAAAATGGTTTCTATTCTTATTTTGGATTGTAGTTTTAGGTTATACTACTTTAGGAGGATTTCGAGCCGTTGTCAGAACGGACATATTACAAGCAATATTTTTGATTGCAGCCGTTATTTTTTGTATAGGGGCCGTTATCGTTAAAAATGATTTCGGAGTGGCGAATGTCCCTGTTCTTTCTTCTTCAGGAATTCCTTACGGAAAATTATGGGGTTGGTTATTTATGCCGCTTATTTTTATGTTTATCGAGCAAGATATGGGTCAGCGTTGTTTTGCTGCCGTTTCTCCTGAGGTTTTGAAAAAATCGGCTATTACGGCCGGAATAATCACTATGAGTTTCAGTTGCTTTCCGATACTCATCGGACTCGTTGCTTCTCAAACTTCTATATTTGTGTCTCCGGGACAGAGTGTTTTAATGATTGCCGTCGGAGCTTTGACCAATCCTGCAGTCGCCGGAGTTATGGCTTGCGCCGTTGCCGTGGCTATTATGTCTACGGCTGATTCGTTGTTAAGTTCCGTTTGTTCTTTGATTAATGAGGAGTTTATTCGTGAAACATCTTCTTCCAAGAAAATATGGTTGATTATTACTCCATTTATTGCCGTTGCCGCAGTATTAACTGCTTATTGTTTCGATGATATCGTAGAGGTTTTGATTTTGAGTTATGGCTTATCAGTGACGGCTTTAGGTGTTCCGATTTTAGCCGCTCTATTTTTTCCTAAGAAATATTCATCCGCTTCCGCGTTCGGAGGTGTTATTGTCGGAGGAATTACTTTTATTGCTCTTAAATTGTTTCCGTGTACTTATCTTCCTTCAGAGGTAACGGCCTTACTGTTCTCTTTATTCGGTTTTATCGTTTTTGGTTTTTTTTCAGGAAAACGTATGCTATCGGACGCGCGTTAATTGGTAAAATTGGAAAAGATTACCCGATTTAAGTCGGGTAATCTCCTCGTATCTACGAGTCTTGATGTTAGTTTACGGTTTCAGTAGGCGTATCGTTATTGTCTTTCATGTGAATCAATAGTTCAATAACTGCATCAATAGCAGCGTTATAAGCACTTTCGTCTCGAACGTATTCTCTGAAATAAGACAATAATTCTCCCAAAGTTTTAATAATAATATTTAATATTTTTAAGCCGTATTCGGGACAAAAAAGTCTTAATAAATGATTTAACATATTTTTCTCCTTAAAAATTACGTACTTTTCCGGTACGTTCATCTTAGAATTGAAATAAGTAAAAGGCTTTTATTTAACAATAATAAATTATTGTTTAGCAGTAGTTTAATTTTTAATTAATGAGATAGTTAATTTATTTCAGAAATAACTAAATCTAAAACATCGGGGGTAATGGCTTGAAAGCCGTCGCATAATGCAGCTTCCGGTTTATCGTGCACTTCAATTAAAAGACCGTGAACTCCTAGAGCAAGAGCTGCTTTTGCCAAAGGGAGCACAAGTGAAGAAGAACCGGCGGCATGTGAAGGGTCAATGATAACCGGAAGATGCGTAATTTCAAGAACTCTGGCTAATCCGCAGAAATCAAGAGAAAATCGGGTAGAGGGTTCAAAAGTGCGAATGCCCCTTTCACACAGAATGATTTCTTCATTGCCGTGATACATTAAATATTCGGCGGCCGAAAGCCATTCTTCAATGGTAGCTCCGAAGCTTCGTTTTAAAATAATGGGTTTCTTAATTTTCCCGAGTTCTTGTAATAGAACGGAATTGTGCATATTTCTGGCTCCGACCCGAATGATGTCGACGCAATCCGCCACGGTCTCAATCTGCTTAGCGTCGGTGATTTCGGTCTCTATGAGAAGGTTAAATTGTTTTTTGACTTCTTTATGCCAAGATAGAGCCTCAAATCCATGACCTTGAAAAGAATAGGGAGAAGTTCGATTTTTAAAAACGGATCCTCGAAAAATAGAAATTCCGGATCTTTTGAGACGACGACCTAAAGAAAGGGTATGTTCAAGAGATTCCAGAGTACAAGGTCCCGCTATGACGGTTTTAAAACCGTGCCCGATTTTAACGTCTCCGATTTGAATAATCGTAGGATTTCGCTGTTCTCCTACGACAAGAGGAAGGTTGCGAGATAACCGTTCCGGATAAAAGTTACGTACGGATTTTTCGAGAATGAGCATGAGATCGGTTAAAGACTATGCGATGTAATGCGGAATGTAGCATATCGTCTTCTTATCGGTCATTGTTAATCTAGCATAAATTCACTGTTTGGTACATAAAATGCCGAATCATAAAAAATCGGATGAAAACGGCACTTATTTTTCCTTCGGCACTAACGCGCAATAATGATTATTCATACGCAGGAGATGTATAGAGGCTGCGTCTTCGCTCTCAAAGCCCTCAGTCATTATGAATCCTTGAGACGCATGGGCGAGTCTTAATTGTTCCAAAGAGAGTCCATGGCTTTGTATTAGTAATAAATCGCAGATGGCTATCTCTTTTAAACGGGCGGATAAGCACATGACATGTTCGGCTTCGGCTTGATTGATCGATTCGCGATAGATCTTCTGAAGTGAGGAGAAGGGAATATTTTGTAAAAATCTAGCGCATACTTGATCAAAGAACAGTGAGTTCTTCAAGCATTGATTGAATAACAATCGACTGGTGTGATAGCTGTCGCGTATTCTTGTTTCCGTAATCCTGATTACTTGTTCACTGACTCCGGGAAGGATTTCTGTGGCAAGACGTGCTTGTAAGCGTGTCGGATAATCGGTAGCAAATATTAGAAGTTCCTGCGGAAGCATGCCCAGTATGAGGGCGGGATTTGTTTGCTCCGAGATCAAGAATAAGTGAATCAAATATGATGACGTGACTTCAGCAAAGAACTTCGGCGGTAGGAAAACCTGTAGTCTTGTGATGAAAGAACCGTATGCCCCCGGACAGATTTTTTCAAGAGTTGCCAGTGCGGCTTGTACGGCTTCATTTGTTTTTGCCTGATCGCCTTCAACGATATTGAGTTTTCCGTATCTGTTGATTAGGGATGTCGCCACAACTTGTTTTCCGATTAACTCAGGTTGACATTCCAAGATACGAACAAGTCTTGTTAGGAAACCGAGTTTTGATTTTTGATGTGGATGGTCTCCATGTTCGGGTAAGTCGGAAATGAAAGCAGACGTGAATCCAATGTTTAAATCCTTTCGTAAATCGGTAAAGTTAAGTTGAGATAGGGTGGTATCCATTTCATTATTCCATCGACACCAGAACTGATCTAAAGCAGAGTTTTCTACAAAGCCTTTGACCAACCCGGGGCGTGATGTTAAGAAAACGCCAAGTAAATGCCGTCTTATCACCTGTCTATGCTTAAGCTGCTCTATACAAGGACTCAAAAGGAAGTCTTGGAATGCACGCCGTTCTTCAGGATACATACTAAGTTGTTGCAATGCCTCTTGATATTCTTGCTCAATATTTTCTAAAGTTGCCCGTTGAGATATTTGCAAAAGACAATCTTCCAGAATTTTTCGAATCCAGGGGTTAGTGAGAATGATTTCAGGTCGTTGAATCCAACTTCTAAAAAGCAGCGTTCCTCTCATACTCGCTTGAGCAAATTCAAGAAGTTTCGTGTATGCGCCAGGCCATCCAACGGCCTGATAGTTATTGAAAGAGTCTGCCATAGGTTGTCTCAAGGCAGCTTCGACACACCTAGTAAATGCTTTGATGTTATCGCTGACGAGTTTCCTTTGTAACAATGTGACGTGGCTGCCGTGCATTTCGAGAAATCCGTACAGTTTTATGAAAGTTCGTGTTGATGGATGATCGTCGGAATAATCTGTCCACAATTTTGCAAGTAGCGGATTATCATTGATTAGCGTTATAAGTTGCGTGGCTGCCGGCTCAAAATCCTCTTCCGGAGTGAAATCAAGTTGAAGCATTTTTTCAAATTCGGTAAACGATACCCTCAGTGTTGGGTCGGAATAAGTTTGAGTAAGTAACCATCTAAAGATCGTTAGCGCCGACGGTAAATCTGTAGGTATGAATTCTTCAATGTTTTGTAAGAAAATATCCTGATTTTCGGGTTCTAAACAAGCGGTTTGAATGGCGCGTCTAAGGTTTGTAGCATCCTCTGTTAGACTGCCTATTAATACGGTTGCCATCGATAGGTCACGACCGGAATCTTCCATAGTTGCCTCGGCAAGAAACAGAGAGAATTCGGCAAAAAATGCTACCGCGATGTTATTCATTAGTTTTGAGTTCGAGATTAACTCTTCAAACACAGCTCTTGGGGTAACCGGACGACTGCTGATTATTTGTGGTATATTCGCCACTAGATGGTACATTTGGTGACATAAATCAGGACATTTAACTACAAAATCTTGACTTAGAGTAGACAGTTCCAAGGCAGCATTCGCGAAGCATTCAGGATCGTTACTATATTTATTTGCGAGTGAGAGCAACCAAGCGGTAGCTACCGAACGAAAAAAGCAGAATCCGTCTCCGGCAATCGGCAAGATATAATAGTTTTTGTCTAGGTGTTGTATCTGAGATTTGACAATCGCTTTTCGTTCTATTTCTCCGGGTGAATCCGTCTGTACAGGAATTAACGAGCCACATTCATGACTAAAGTATGTTGTTGCATTTCTTGGATAACCGACCTTAGATTGTAAGTCAAGGATGTCTCTCACTTCCGTCGGTAACAAAACAAACCCCCGCCTTAATGTTTCCAGAGAACCGAGAGCTATGGCTCCCGGTTGTCCCTGAACCTCAGGTTGTCCATGTACTACCTGAGGAACTACGGGTTCCGGTTGCTCTTGATCTTCCGGTTGTCCGTGTACTACCTGAGGAACTATGGGTTCCGGTTGCTCTTGATCCTCCGGTTGTCCGTGTACTACCTGAGGAACTATGGGTTCCGGTTGCTCTTGATCTTCCGGTTGTCCGTGTACTACCTGGGGAACTATGGGTTCCGGTTGCTCTTGATCTTCCGGTTGTCCGTGTACTACCTGAGGAACTATGGGTTCCGGTTGCTCTTGATCCTCCGGTTGTCCGTGTACTACCTGAGGAACTATGGGTTCCGGTTGCTCTTGATCTTCCGGTTGTCCGTGTACTACCTGGGGAACTATGGGTTCCGGTTGCTCTTGATCTTCCGGTTGTCCGTGTACTACCTGAGGAGCTAAGTCAGGGGGTTGAACTTCTTGAGCTCCTGCCCCTGGGGCGTTTTGTCCGTTACGTGCGCTTCTGATAGCATCATCAACTGTTTGCCGAGAGGGTTGATCCGCTCGGGACAAGGTATTGATCCCGTCTCCGGGACGACACAATTCATGTTTCCAGCCATAATGAATGAGTAACGGGATACCTAAGGTTGAAATGTGAAAAAGAGTATATCCTATAGCTAGGAGAACTTTCTTTAAAGTCGATGCTTCGGGATTAAAGGTAAAGTGAAATAGGTCGTGTAGACATCCGCAATCGGGTTTTTCTTGATTCGGATTTATTGGTTGCATAACTTACCCTTTAGTAATATGTCTGCCTTACTCTAATATTCTTTATTGTAACACTCTTTCTTTAAATTATATAGAATAATTTCTTCGAATTTGATTGGATGATTATTGTTTATTTAAATTTTTATTTAATTTTCGAGAAAAACATATGTTTGTTGTTTAATAAATAATACTTATGCAATTTTTATGCATTCTATCTTTTTAGTCGTTTGACGGTTATCTGCGTGTTTCAATTTCTTAGTTTTATGCTAATTTTATGAATAATTATTCATTTTATGGTTGTGTATTTGTGAGGTATCCATTAGATTGTTCATATCTTTATAAAGGAGTTATTTTTATGGGAAAAAGAATTTTGTTCGTTTGTTTTTTTGTGATGTCTTTCATGACATTGTCATGTTTTCTATCATGTGTGTCTTCAAAACAAGGGATAGGACAATCCGTATTGACCGTAGGGACCAACGCTACCTATCCTCCGTATGAGTATGTGAATGAAAAAGGTCTCGTTGAAGGCTTCGATATCGATTTAGCCGAAGCCATAGGTAAAAAATTGAATAAACAGGTGGTTATTAAAGAGTTTGGTTTCGATTGTTTGATATTGAATGTCAAGAAGGGAAAAATCGATATGGCGATTGCGGGTATGTCTATTACTCCGGAGCGACAAAAAGAAGTAGCCATGATACCTTATCAAGGTGATACCATGAAAGAATTAGCCGTTATTTTTTGGAAAAATGTTCCGAATGACAATCCTTCGTCATTATCTCAATACCCTTCGATAGCTGTTCAGGTTTCCACTTTTCAGGAACGGTTCGTGACCGAAGCCGTAGCCGGATCTAAAAATACGAATGTTAAATCTTTTGATTCCACAGTGGAATTGGTCATGGAAATTAAATACGGTAAGTCTGCAGTGGCCGTTATGGAGCCGACCGTTGCTCGTTTAATGCAAGAGAAATTTCCCGATCTGAAAATCGTGACCATACCGATTCCTGAGGATCAATGGACGTTGGGTAACGGAATTGTCGTTGCTAAAAATAATGTCGCTTTAATTAAAGCAATTGAAAAAGCTCTCGAAGAATTGAATTTGGAAGGAGTTATAGCAAACTTAGAAAAGAAATGGGGGTTATCGGTTGCGGTTTAAATATGTTTAATATCATTTTTTAAATTAAAATTATAATTATCCTAATTATAATTCGGAGACATCGGTCATGTTCGGAATGGGTGCCGGTTCTTTCAATCCTTCGGATGATGTTCCCGATACGAAAGATTTCGTCACTAGCGGCGGATCTTTCGTTTTTTCGATACCGGATCCTATCTTATTGAATGTAATATCTCAAAAAGCCACGACTGTTAAGTGTCGGTTAAATGAAAATTCGGAGTTCACTTCAAGTATAACCTTTGGTGTGGTTGAGGTTAACGAATCTTTTGAGTCGGAATTGAGTCGAGTCGCGGATGATATAAAAGAAGAACTCACTCTTTGCAACGGACAAATGGATGCATTGAATGATTTCGTAAGTGCTTTACGGAAGCAAATATCGGTCGTTGCACGATCGATCATTCAGGAAGGAGAATCTCTTTCGGAAGTTTTGACTACCGATTCACCCCCGGATTCCATTCCCGAAGAAAATGTCGCTTCAGGTGAAGCAACGGAGCGACTTAACGAAGCGAACGAAGATTTTTATTTTCTTATTGAATGCTTTAGAAAGAAGCTAAGCAAGTTCTTCGGGAATTGTCGTTCGCTTTGGGTGGCCGTTAGTAAGTTGTTCAGCTCTTTGAATACCTTGGTTAAATCGGAGATTTTTTCCGAGAAATTTCGAGAAGGTATAGCTGTGAGATTTGCTTTTTTAAGTGATCGTTCTTTCTTGAGACTTATGACTCAATTCGGTTTTAAACTTGAGATTTTTGATGCCTACTCGCCTAAGAAATCGTTTTTTCCATTTTTAGTGCCTGAAAAAAATTTCGATTCTAAAGAGAAAGATATCGAATGTATCTTAGATAGCGGGGTTGAATTATGTCGTCGTATTATGAGTTCCGGTTTGCCGGATATCGTTAAAGCACGGTTGCTTCGTGATTTAAAGGAAGAATTAAATGATTTTGTTAAGAGAAGCGCTCCTCTTACTTCGGCTTTCGAAAAATCTTTCGTTATCGTTGTAGGTAGTTTAACCGGAGTTCTTCAGGCTTTTCAAGGTCATTTTCACGGTATCGGAGATAACTAATCGTCATCGGAAAATTTTTCGGGCACTCCGATTTATGATTTTGAGGTTCCCGTTTCAACAATATCTTTTTCAAGACTATGCGGAGGAAAATGGATTTTCCTCCTTTTTTTTAATATCTAATTATTTGTTTTTTTAATTTTTTATTTTAAAATCTAATTATAAATTAATTTATTTTTATTAAATTAATTAGTTTTGTTTGATTTTTTATAAATTCGGTGTTTTATGACCTCTCCCATAGAGGGTAATCCAAACTTAAATTCGTTGGGTTTCGATGATACTCAATTCACGGCACCTACAGGTTCTTTAGATGGCCAACACACGATTAGTAGTACCGGAACCGATCATTTACAAGAAATATCATCAGAGGTTTCTTCTGTTGCCGAACCGGCTATAGGACAATTAGGGACGAATGAAGAGATTATGGCTGCTTTTTCGGAAACATCCGAACTCTTTAGGTCTAATTTACAAGAATTATTGTCTAAGCTGGGGGAGGCTGCCTCTCGTGTTGAAACTATGACTCAAGATTCCTTAAGCGAGATGGATTCTTTGGTAGAAAAAACTTTATCTACGGCAGGCGAAGCTACGAGAGGCACTGAGGCTTCAAGAGAGAAGTCACAGGATTTGTTTTTGGCCATAAGGTCCTCATTAAGTAGTTTTAGGCAGCTATGCACTAAATGGATTAATCGTATGTTTTTGAGTTCTGCTCAAGGATCTTCTCAAAGAGGAAGTGCTTCCGAAAGTTATCGTCCGGAAGTATCTGCTCCTAGTGATTTCTTAATAACATCGGGTGAGCCTAAAGTGCAATGGTCGAAAGAGTTTCGTGAAGCAGCCGCATATTATGGGTTGGAAGGTCGTGAAGGAGACGATGGTAGGGTATCATTGGTTGATGGATCCGCTCAAGGTACGGAATCGATTTACGAGGTTCCGGATCCCATCGATGAAGAAGAAAATATTTATGAAGAAATTTCGGATTTGACTCCGTCCGTTGATGGATCCGCTCAAGGTACGGAATCGATTTACGAGGTTCCGGATCCCATCGATGAAGAAGAAAATGTTTATGAAGAAATTCCGGATTTGACTTTGTCAACGGAACATTCTTATTCCGCCGCGAGAGGGGCCGATCTCTTAAATAACGAAAGTGATATGGCAAGCCATGAATCGATGAGCGGTTCCCTGCATTTGTGGGATATAGGACAATTTCAAGAAGCGCGTAACCATCTTACCGGGATTGTTGAAAGAGGCGATACGATCACACGTATTCTAAACGATATAGAAAATTCTCCTGGAGGCGTAAGTAACGCTACTTTAACGGCTCTGGATACGATATTGCAAGGTCTTAATGCTTTAAGAGCTTCATTGGAAATGAGATTAGACGAGGAATTGCCTTTCGTAAGTGATGCTTAAAGAATTTCATTGCAGTGACCGACAATGAGAAACATAAGTGATGCTACTAAGATTATGGTGAGTCTTTTAGAGGGAAACGGTAGTTCTGGGGCCAAGATGAAGAGGGGATTGAACAAGATCAATCGGCTTCTTTTCATTACGCAAACCGGAGATGAAGGGACCGAAGAACGGAAAAGACCCTATCTTTCACGGAAGGTAGTTGGTTTCGACGGAATTTCGGCTAAAGAATTGGACGATATCAGCAAGACGGTCATCAAAAAAATCGTCGAGCAATCGAAACGATAAAAAATTATTAACATAGTGGAGAGTGTTATATGGCCACACCTATAGGTCCCAGCGGAGTACCTGCTTCAAATCCTGAGAAGAGTATACAACAGCCTAAAAAAGGTATTTTGAAAAATCCCGGAGGCAAATCTCATGAAGTGACTACCGGAGGTGGTTCGATGGGAGAAAAGGTTGTCAGTTTTGCGGATCAAAGATTTCACCCGGAAAGAACTACCCCTCCTTTAGAAAAAAAGGCTCTTATGCCTCCTACTGGGGGAAGATCTTCTCCAGGTCGTCTGCAACCTTCGAGACCTGCTCCGCTTCCTCCTACTGGGGGAAGATCTTCTCCAGGTCGTCTGCAACCTTCGAGACCTGCTCCGCTTCCTCCTGCTAGAGGAACGTCTTCTCAAGGTGCGAGCGGTTCTGAAACCGTCAAAACTTCCGATACGAAACAGCATTCGACGTATTGGGAAGAGCGAGCTAAAAACACGAAAGGTGGCTTAGGTAAGTGTAAAGTCTTGGCTGCTAAAATTTTCAAGAAAGACCAAGGGACTCCGGAATATCTTAAGTATCAGACTGCTACCGGGAAAGCTAGGACGGTGCTTAAGGATGCCTTTAGCGATTTCAAAAGCAGTATTTCAAATGGGTTACAAGTTCTTAAGAAAAATATTTCAAATGCCGCCGATAAACTGAAAACAGATAAAAAATATCCGGTTACGGTGAACCGAGACCTGCAGGAACTGAATCAAGGTATCGATGGACTCCTACAAAATGTAGAAACCGGTCGGCCGGATCCTAGAAGTAAAGCGGAGCAAGAGAAGTTGGAGGCTTTGCTAATCAATTTAAATGCTGCTTGGGCGCTTAAGACAGGAAGGATGCCGGAATGACGGAAACAGTAGTTAATTTAATCTATTAAAATTTTTAAGGTTGGTTGATATATGAGTAGTTCTATAGGAGGAGCGGGGGGAAATGCTCCCATACAGGGACCGGGTGGTGGCGACGATAAAAAACGGTCTCCGGTAGGCAAATTACAAACTTCAGGAAAGACTTTTAAAGTCGAGAAGGAGGCAGATAATAAAGCTGCCGATGAGGCCGCTCGGAAGACTTCCGAGGCTTCCGGTGGCGTGGAAAAACAGTATATGCCGGGCTACGAACCTCCTACACCAAAAAGTACTTATCGTGAAGAGCTCACGAAAGGTTTTTTACCTCAAGAAAAGGGTACGGTTACACGGCTTCGAGAAAAATTTGAGGGTCAAAAAATGAGTGGTGGGATGAAAGATTCTGCTGCAGCTGTAACGGAAGGTGAAAAAGCAACGGCAAAAGATAGCGGGGTAAGGTCAAAGCTTAATGAGTTAGGTAGCAAAGTTAAGGAAAAGGCTGCTGCGGCCGGTGAGAAAATGAGTCAAGCCGGACAGACGGTTAAAGGTTTACTCTCGGATGCCGGTGAGAAAATGAGTCAAGCCGGACAGACGGTTAAAGGTTTACTCTCGGATGCCGGTGAGAAAATGAAGGCTCTAGGTAAGAAGTCAGGAGCCGGTTCGGATGAACCTTCGACCTCCGGGACTGAAGGTTCGGATGAAGAGGTTGTGTATACCACGCTGGATTTTTCAAAGGATCCTCAATTGGCCCCCTCACCTCGAAAAACTCAACCTAAAGAATCCGTCATTTATTCCGAAGTTACAAGCACATCGACCTCTCACGACGTGGAGGAAGTTGGTGTCTCGATCGATAATCTGTTGCAGGATTTCGAAGAGGTCACGTTAGATCCTGAGCAGCTAGTAAATCCTACAAAATTTAAGCAATTTTCTCAAAAGCTTGAACAAATTGTTAGTAAATTGAAGGGGGGTCTCGGTCAATTAGGGGATAAGCTTAAGGCAAGATCCGGTCGTACCGAAAATTCTTCTTTGAATGAAGGCGTTTCAGAGAAGTTAAGAGCGGCGTTGGACAATTTAAAAGGATCACTGCAACAGTTGAAAGCAAGTATTGGCCGGGCGTTCGATGCTATTAAAGCTCGTTGCTTAAAAATCCGGAGTTCCGATTCGAAAGACGTTCAGCCCTCTTCCGAAGAAGTTCCTCTGGACGTTCTGTCCTCTTCCGAAGAAGTTTCTCTGACACCCGGTGAAAATTCTCAATTTACTCCCGTACTTATGGAGAGAAGTTTAAACCAATTGATGGCTCAGCTTGACGATATAACCATGAGCTTGGAGGCTCTGGATCCGAGTGATGTAACACCGGAAAGCGGTGAGTTAATTTACCATACCGTTTTAAACTATCAGCGGCTTGTAGGAACCCTAACGCCAAAATTGGAGGCGATTATGGCGGCCTATAGAATTCTCACGGAATAATAAGAAAAGGGAATAGCTTTTTACGGTCAAGACATTTATCGGCCATCCGAGTATATTGATCAAAAAGGGTCGAAGAAATCGTTTTTCGACTCTTTTTTACTTGTTTTGACACGTTGGGTAATTAGGCTTTTTACGGCTCTTATTTCCTATTCATAAAAAGATTTGAAAATTGGAGATTCTTTTCAACAAAACGATTCCTTGAATTGAAATTAAAAGTTTTCCGATTAATTATTTAAATTCGAGTTTTCATTTTATCAAGTGATAAATTTAAAAATAAAACGCTCCGACCACGATTGAACTTTTTGTCGGAAGAGCTTTTATGTCCCTCCGATATGTATCGAAATATAGGTATAAAAATAATTTATTATTTTTGGTTTTGTTTTTAAAAGAATTTGATTTTAAAAATTTCCGATTAACAATAAAATTGTCCATTTTATTGTTAAATTTTTTATTATGTTTTCCGTTTATCCTCATTCCTTAGAACAAAGACCGCGTGCCTTCGATCCGGGCCCGTTTTTTTGTGAGGAATGTCGTCGAATCGTTCCCGTAAAAACCGCTCGGTTCAAGGTCCCCAAATCCTCCAATGATGACGTCAGGGTAGAAATTTCGGTCCTGCAATGCTCCTTACATGATAAAGAACATGTGCGAAAAGATTATTTAACGTCTTTATTTCGTGTTGTTCCGAAAAACGGGCCCGGTTCGACTTTTGAAATTTGTTCGGAATTGGAAAGAGAATATCGCCGCGTAAAGGCATGGGACATAGCTTGCTGTATTTTTGCTTTGCTCGGATCCGTTTTACTGATATTAGGTGTGGGTGTTGTCGTGACTTTGACTTTCGTTCCCACGGTGCCTTCATGGTTACCGGGCGTGATAATGATATGTGCTGGAGTTTTATGTCTTTTATTTTCAATAATCTGCATATATAAGTCCGGAGTAGGTTCCGGGAATTGGTCAAAACGAATGAAGGATCTTTTAGAGGCGTCGGACACCGTTTCTTTGGGTGAAGAATTCGGTTGGAATAAGTATCAATTGTTTTTGGATAATTTCTGTATATTAAAACAATAATATTAAATTTATAGTA
Organism: Victivallaceae bacterium; assembly: GCA_036659455.1. Classification (NCBI taxonomy): domain Bacteria; kingdom Pseudomonadati; phylum Lentisphaerota; class Lentisphaeria; order Victivallales; family Victivallaceae; species Victivallaceae bacterium. The sequence goes on along the minus strand of JAVXCN010000001.1, from coordinate 428,401 downwards.
TAATAATAATTATACATTAATATTAATTACGTATTGTTTTTATGATTACTTTACAACGTTCATTCGATTGTAGCCTTGTTTCTTTAAAAGATAGTGTGAGCACATATAGCAAAGGCAAGTCATGTCTGGAAAGCATAAGCAAGGTTTCGATTGCTTGTATTGTCTTGGGCATTGTAAGTTTTGTTGCCGGGTTGGCATTGCTCGCTTCACCTGTCGGAGCCGGTGTCGTCATCGGATTGGCGGTAACGGGTGCCGTGATTGCCATAGCGGCCGGCATCTCCTTACTGTTTACGAAAGTACTGCTTAAATGCTACGATACGGTTCTTTTTGCTCCGGTGAACAGTCTTCGATGTCTTATTGGAAACGAATATAAGCAAATAGTTCGAGATATGGTATCGTGGGATGATCTTAGTGAAGCATTCCTGGTCGCGGCATCAAGCAAAGTTCATGTTTCTCTTCAGATTGCCGATACATTGAGTTCCGATTTTTTCTTTGTTTATACTCCGGAAGTTCTTGCGGATCGGGGCTCCGTCTTAATGCAAATGTTACTTAGGGTCCCTAACGATTATTATGCCGTGAAAAATGCTTGTCGTGAAAGTCCTTCGGGCGGACCTGAAAAAGCACCGGCTTATGAAGCCGAATTCTATCATACCGGAACCGTGCAGTGTGACTTAAGAACGGATTATAATACTTTGTGTGCCAAAATAGCGGATGTTTTTGCAGACGTTCCGGGAGCGTCTTCTCTAATTGAATGCTTCCGTATGGATTTAATCCAGACCGAGTAGTCGAGTTTTGCGATACGTTTCGTAGATGCCTCTCTTTTTTCGGAAAAAAACTAAACGAGTTTCGTCGTTGAAGAGGTAAAAATTTTCCGGTATTCTCTGCTTCTCGATATTCGAGCACGCTAAGGGAAACAAATGAAGGGTTCGTTTATTTTTTCGGGAACGGGAAATGCCGAAGGAATTCCCGTTCCTTTTTGTTCTTGTCCGGTTTGTTCGGTTCCTAGTGGGAAAGAAAGACTGAGATCTTCCGGAATTTTAACTGTCAATGATAAAGTGTTTTTGATGGACATAGGTCCGGATATCAGACGGCAATTGCTGACCTATCGTATTGATCATATCGATACCGCTTTTTTGACTCACGTGCATTATGATCATGTCGGCGGACTAGATGATTTACGGGCTTATAATCTTGTCAAACTTCTTCCGGTCAAACTTATTTTATCGAATTTTTCCTATCAAAAGTTAATGCTTACGAAACCCTACTTGTTTCTTAAAAACGAGGGAGATAGTTTTTCCGCAATGTTCGATCTCAATATATTGGATGATGTTTTGATAGGGGACGGAAATGCGGAAGGGGTGCCGTTTCGTTACGTGACCTATCGTCAAGGACCTTTTCAAGTTAACGGTTTCCGTTTCGGTGATTTTGCTTATATAGTTGATATGCAACAGTATAATCCAATAATAAAAGAGGCCTTAAAAGGTATTAGAACGCTTGTTTTAACGGTATCCGCAAAAGAAAGGGATCCGTTATCGATGCATCCGTCTTTTGAAGAGGCTTGTGAATTTGCCGAAGATATCAATATCGAAAGACTTGTATTGACGCACATCGGACATCATACGAATATTGAGGAACGGATACGGAGTTCCGGTAATTCCGATGTTACAGTCGCCTATGACGGTATGGTTGTTGAAATTGAATTTTGAATAAGAGGTGCGAGATGAGTAATGACTCTTTCGACAATGATCCTTTTTTACTGGAATTGCTCGGAAAAAGAATTTCGGGAGCTCGGGCTCTTGCCGTCGGATTTTATGTCAATAAGGAAGATAAGTCTCGTACGGAGGAATATCTCGATGAATTAACGGAATTAGCTTCTTCATGCGGAATTCAGGTTCTTTTCCGAAACGTTTTTTCCTTAAAAAAAATAGATTCTTCTACTTATCTCTCAAAAGGACATCTTGAAAATCTAGGCAATTTCATTAAGGAAGAAAACGTATCGGTTGTTTTGATTGATGAAGAAATTACCGCTTCACAGCAAAGAAACCTCGAAAAATATCTGGGACTTACCGTTATTGACAGAACGGAATTGATTCTTGAAATTTTTTCTTCAGGAGCAGCTACGTCTGAAGCTCGTCTGCAAATAGAATTAGCTAAAGCACGTTATATATTTCCTCGTTTGAAAAGGATGTGGGGGCATTTGTCTCGCCAAAGTTCGAGTGGGGGAGTAGGTTTGAAAGGGGAAGGAGAAAAACAGATAGAGCTCGATAGGCGAATGCTCAGAGATCGGGTCTTCAAACTGAAGATGCGGCTGAAAGAATCCATAAAAAATAGGGTAACGGGACAGTCGCTTAGAAGGAAAAACAATATGCCTTCTTTTGCAATTGTCGGATATACGAATTCGGGAAAATCCACTTTATTGAATTTATTGACTCAAGCCGGCGTTTACGCCGAAAATAAACTTTTTGCAACTTTGGATACCAAAACGAAACGAGTCGTGTTGCCCAATAAGACTCAAATTTTGCTTACGGATACGGTCGGTTTTATTCGAAAATTACCGCATACGCTAATCGCTGCTTTTCGTAGTACCCTGGAAACTGCTTTTCGAGATGATGTCCTCATACATACGGTTGACGTTTCCAATCCGATGGCGGAAGAGCATGTAGCAACGACTTATGCCCTCATAAAAGAGCTTGGAATAGTTTCGCCCAATATTATCACCGTTTTGAATAAGATTGATATCTGCGATGATAGAAGAATTTTGAATAAATTAAGAATTTCATGTCCCAATCCCATTTTATTTTCTGCCTTGACAGGAGAAGGACTGTCGGATTTATTAGCGGCCATGGAAAAAGAGAGTGCTCGTTTGAGTGAAAGAATGTTGTTACGTTTTCGATTTGAAGATTACGGATTTTTCTCTGAATTATTGGAAAAGGGGTTGGTGATTTCCCATTCATATGATGAGGATAATTGGTTGTCGGTAGAAGCCTTAATTCCTGAGGAAATCAAAAAGAAATTCCTTCCCTATAAAAAACGGTGTTCATAAATTATCTGACATTGTCATAATTCTCATCTCCATTTCTTTTGAAACGAAACGGAGTTCGCTAGTTATAAGTTTCTTGAATCATAGTTATGAACGAAATCTTCAAAATACGTCCGGATACTTTTAAACCGTTTTTCTTAGGGTATAGGGTTAATCGGTCAGAAGTACGGTTTTATCATAGTCAATGGCAGGCGATAGGACTGGTTGAAGTTAAAGAAAGCGTTGATTCGGAATATATCCCCGAATTCATAAAGGTTCGTTTTAAGGAAGAAGCTATTGGAGGGTATGTCCTTGCGGGTGTTAACGAGAATGGATCGGACAAGTTATTCGATAAGGTAATATCCCCATGCTCCGTTTAAAACAGCATTTCAAACCTTTTTCCTTATTACCCGGTGAATTATATCAAATTCCGGGCTCGCGTCTTTTTGCCCAAGTCTTTCCTTCGCTTATTCGTATTTTCAATGAAAAAAATCATTTATTATCCGAAGTTCCCATTGATACGGACGGTTCCTTAAAATGTTTTTCGGTTATGCAGGATTTGCATAGAGGAGGTCTTACGCTTTTTTCAGGTTCCAATCGTTATGCCGTTTCAGGGATCGGAAAGGTTTTGAAAAGTCGCTCTCAGCCCGTAACAAAGCTTGATTCTCGTTTTTTATCGTTCGGTATTCACAAAAAACAAGATTGGCAAATGATATATAGAAGACGGGATGTAAAAGAGATTTTACCTCTTTGGTTTCGTATGGGACTTATCACCCCAGGTTCCGATGCTGATGAGTCGGATCGAGTGGGGATTCCGGATTTTTTGGAAGAGTGTTTTGATTACCGACGAACGGATGATTATTGCTCTGACAGGATGTTATTTATGATCGAACAATTATTCTCGTTCGGTTTCGGTAATTGTCTTGTCCCTCAAAGATACGATCGGTTTCATCGAGGAATTTTCAAAGAATTTCAAGACATTACGGAAATGCCTTTGACTATCCTTTGTAGAGGAGCATCATTGATAGAATCTCTTATTTATTCCCGTAAGGATAATCGGATTGAATTTCTTAAAAAATTACCTGGAAAATTCGTATGCGGAAAATTGTTCGGAGTCGTTCATGAAGGTTTTTTGAGTTTCGATTTGGAATGGACTAAAAAACGAATCGGAATGATCCGTCTTAAGGGGTTGTCGGATACCGAGGCTTTTTTTTCTTTTCCTCTCGATATTAAGCAATTTAGGCTAAGAAAGGAAAAAACTCGAGATAAAGGTCGTATTTTGAAAGCAGGAGAACCTATAGCGATTAATTCCGGAATCACATATTTATTGGATTGTTTCGAGAAATAACCTTTCCGAAGGCGGATGGAAAAACTGGCTTTAAAAGAAGATATCAACCTTTTATTGAATGGTTGTCATTTAAATCCTCATAAATTCTTGGGGTTACATTCTTATGATGAAGAATACGGCCTCATAGTCTTATATCGTCCTGGGGCTTCCGAGGTTTTTATTGAAGTTTCGGGACGAATTGAAAAAGCCGTTTCCGTTCATTCATCCGGAATTTTCGTCGTTAAAATTCCTTCTTCCGTGCTTCCCGAAGACTACAAAATTTATCATCAAAACGGTTTATTGGCTCATGATCCGTATGCTTGTCGTTCTCTTTGGGGTGAGATGGACTCTTTTTTATTTTCCAAAGGCGTTCACTATCGAATTTATGAAAAACTCGGTGCCAGAATTTCAGTGTCCCCGGAAGGTTTTCAAGGGGTGAATTTTTCGGTTTGGGCTCCTAATGCACGTCGGGTTTCCGTAATCGGGGACTTTAATCGATGGGACGGCAGACTTCATCCGATGAGAAATTTAGGTGAATGTGGGGTCTGGGATCTTTTTATTCCGGGATTGGATGTCAGAGAGAAGTATAAATGGGAAATCATAACCGAAAACGGAACATTGATCGTTAAATCCGATCCTTACGCTTTATCCTTCGAACATCCTCCGCACACGGCTTCCGTTATCGATGAATGCGAGACTTTTCTTTGGGAGGATTATGAATGGAAAAAACGTTTATCCGAAACACGTTCCCATGCCGAACCTATGAATATTTATGAAGTTCATCTCGGTTCCTGGAAAAAACAAGACGGTCTTTTTGTGAATTATCGTGATTTAGCTCATCGGTTGTCCGAATACTGTCTTAAAATGAGTTATACGCATATCGAATTGCTTCCCGTAACGGAGCATCCGCTCACGGAATCTTGGGGATATCAGACCGTAGGGTTTTATGCTCCCACTAGTCGATACGGAAGTTGTCAAGACTTTCAATATTTTGTGAATCACATGCATAAACATAACATCGGAGTTATACTGGATTGGGTTCCCGGCCATTTTCCTCGAGATGATTTTGCTTTATCTTATTTTGACGGTACCGCTCTTTACGAACATAAACACCCTTTTCAGGCCATGCATCCTCATTGGGGAACGCATATTTTTAATTACGATAGACATGAGGTTTCCAATTTTTTGTTGGGGAGTGCGCTTTTTTGGATTGATAAGATGCATATTGACGGATTGAGGGTTGATGCCGTGTCGTCGATGTTGTATCTCGACTACGGACGAAATCCCGGTGAATGGATACCGAATAAATATGGCGGTAAGGAAAATTTGGGGGCCATAGAATTTTTAAAACATCTTAATTCCTTGATTCATAAAAATTATCCGGGAACTTTGGTAATAGCGGAAGAATCGACGGCTTTTCCGGGGGTAACGACTCCTGTTGAATACGGAGGCTTAGGTTTTGATTATAAATGGAATATGGGCTGGATGCATGATACCCTCAGATATTTTTCGACAGACCCGATATTTAGAATTCATAGACATGAAGATTTGACTTTCGGATTGCTTTACGTATTCAATGAGAGCTTTGTATTACCCCTGTCTCATGATGAAGTCGTTCACGGTAAAAAGAGTTTAATAGAAAAAATGCCGGGATACCCGGATCAAAAATTCGCTAACTTGCGTTTACTCCTGTCTTATCACATGTGTCAGGTAGGTAAAAAATTATTTTTCATGGGAGGGGAATTCGCTCAATTCGGAGAATGGTCGGTTAGCAACGAACTCGATTGGTTTTTACTGGATTCTCGAAAACATGCGGATTTCTTTCATTTTGTGGCCTCTTTGAATCGTTTTTATATTTCTCATCCTCCTCTTTGGAGACAAGACCTCGATCCGGAGGGATTTCAATGGGTTGATTTCAGCGATTCATCCAACAATGTCATCAGTTACTTAAGACGGTGCGATATGGATTATGAATTACTTTGTGTTCATAATTTTAGTTCCCTTTTTCTAACCGACTATCGTATCAATCTTTTTGAAACTTGTTGCGGAGAAGAGATTTTTAATTCCGATGCCGTCGAATTCGGTGCCGGAGGAAAAGATTCCTTAGGTAGGAAATATGTCAATCGGGGTGAAGGATTTATTATTAATATTCCACCTCTTTCTACTGTTGTCATTAAAATAACAAATTAATTTTTAAAATATTTAATATACTATTTATTTAATAGGTATTTTATTAATTAATTTTGTTTTTATGAGTATTTCCGGAATCAATGATGGTTTTTCTCATGTTTTTGAGCCTTCGGAAGTTAGTGATATTAATCAAGATTACATTACTGACGGTATTTACGAAGTCGGCGTCGTTTCCATAGAAGAAATGAATAGGTCGGTTACGGAAACAATTGAAAAAAAATTGTTTAAACGATCATTGGTTATAACCTTATTCGCCGGAATATCCGTTTTAGCCGTTGCCGTTGCCGTTTCGATCCTAGCTACTACTTTTCTTATCGGAGCTCCTCAAACCATAGTTTTGGGAATTGCTTTGGCCGGTATCACAACCGGCGGAGTTACGGTGATTCGTAGCATAGTGGATTTAACTCGTTTGTTAATAAAAAAAGACGGTGAAGAAGATAACGAGAAATACAAATTCGCGAGAGCGGCAGGAATCGGCCTGGGAATCTTCTTTTTCGGATTCATTTTGAAACTGGTTGCTTCGAGCATGGATATCCCGCATAACGAGGACGGTTCGATGGATCTGAATTCTCCTGCGCAACCGTTGCTGGCGAATACGGGAAATTTTGCCGGAAAGATGGGGATGTCGGCTCTATTTTCGGCGTTGAGCGGATTGCTGTTCGGAAGCCTATCGTCTAAAGGCACGGAGGAGTCTTCGGATGTCCAAGACCAAAATGCCGAACGTAAACGAATCATAGTAGCAGCCGCCATCGTTCTTACTGTGGGTGTCGGATTGACTGCTATAGGGATCGTCCTATTAATATTCGGTACGACGGCTTTAGGAGGAATTCCTCAAATGATTGCTTTGGCTTTTGCGCCTCCTTTAATAGCTACCGGAATTACTCTGATTTTGAAAATGCTTATAGGTGCTCCTCTTCAGGAAATTAAGGACTATTTAAAGAATCGAAAAAATCGAAATGAAAATGCTGTCGATATCGAGGTTATTACCGATAATCCGATCTTGGATAAAGAAGGGACGATAATAACGGAGTCTCAAACTATGCAAACTCATGAGACTGTCAAAACGACGGATAATCGAAATGATGACACCTCCGTTTTCAATTCGAATCAAAAGATTATCATGGTTCTGACCGGTATCATTGCTTTAATCGGTATTGCGTTATTGATTTTATCTTCTACAGCAGGCTTAGCTGGATTCCAAGTAATTCTTTTAACTACGGTCGGAGGTTCCGCTTTAGCCTTCTCTTTACCCGTGGTTTTATCGGGATTAATTCAAGCGGCCGTAAAATTGAAGATGAGAGCTATAGAATCTCGCATAAACAGAAAAAGAATGGTCATGGTATTAGATGGTAAAATAATTAAACCCTCAAAATTAATGACATTAAACGACAACGCTTTAAAAAGATTAAAATATGTGAATTTAGATAACTGGGCAATTGAGAATAGAAAGAGAGCAAAGACGGAAGGATATAAGATGGGTGTGATTTTCGGAATTATCAGTGCTCTGTTGGGGATTACTCTTATTCTTCTGCCTTTGATTCCTGTTGTCACTCCTTTTGTTGCCGGAATCGTTGCTTTGGCAACGCCTTTTATGCTTATCGGGATATTTTTAATTCTCGGTAATCTCATAGATTACTGGAAAGAAAGAATGAAGAAAATTCATGATAAGCGTTTGCGGGCCGAAAGAAAATTGAATGATTTATTACTTCAGGCTGAGTCGAATTTCGATGATTTGGCCTTAGATTTAGATAAAATGGATTACTTAAGTGAAGCGGCTTAAACATGAATATTTTTGCTTCCCATATTTCAAAGAGACCCGATATCGGTTACGGAGAATACAATATTGAACCTGTCGACGCAGTAGTTAAAAACAGTCCATCGTGGCAAAAAGCGGTTTTAATCGTTTCTTTAGCTTTGGTCATTACCGGAGTCGTCTGTTTGATTTTGGCCGCGACGATTATGGCGCCGCCGGTGGCGATCAAAGCTCTTTTTATTATAGGATCGCAGTGTTTGGAAACCGGGCTCGGTGCTTTGTTGATCTTTGGAATCGTCAAGCTCGTTTCCGGAATACAACGTCGTAAACAAAACGATAGGGAAAATATGCGTCCTTCTCAGGAACATCGAATTGAAACTTCGGAAGAATTAATGAACGAATCTTGGCGAAGAAGTGTGATGGCGGAAGTTTCCTCGGAAAACGAATTTCCCGAGGATTAACTCGGAAATCGTCTTTTAAGCGTGATGATCCTTGTCTTTATGACAACATGAAGATTCACCGGAATCGCATTTAGAATGACATTTGCAAATACAACGTATCGTTGAAACGGTAATGATTCCGGCTATCCCTACCAAAACGTAACAGAAGCGACTCCAAAAGGCTGTAGGGCCGTTAAAAATCTTTGCTATGACGTCGAACTGGAAGAGGCCGAAAGATCCCCAATTTAAAGCTCCGATAATCGTAATGATTACGGCAAGTGATCGAACGAGCTTACCTAGCATTGTGACTAACCTCCTAAAAATGATGTTATGACTCATCTTATTCATCTCGTTATTTAAGACTAAGTTTTTTTTTAATCATGTTTGTTATTTTTATCCGTGCTCGGATTGACTTTTTTTAATCTCTGAATATAATCCCTTTGTGATGAGTCTCTTTTTGATTGTTTTTCGAAGACTCGACAGCATTCGTATAAAGTTTGCGCAAACAGGAGCCGTTTCTATGACGCAACAAATTATAGATCCCAGTGTTTTAAGAAAAATAGCCGCCGTTGCTGCTATTTGTCTCGATGAAGAATCGATTCCCGAATATACCAAATATTTAATTGACGTCGTTGATTATATCTCTCAGTTTGATGAATTGGATTTCGAAGACGGTATATCCGAATGTGAAGGGAAAGGGTTTATCGAGCCGAAAGACAGTAGGGAAGACGCCGTTAAGGATCTTTTAGCAAGAGAGGAGTTCTTATCGAATGCACCCGATCAATTAGGTGGGATGATCAAGGTCCCTGTAGTGATTAAATAGTTTCGGTAGGGGTCTTATGGGGTTGTTTCGAAAAACTGCAATTGAATTGGCGGACGGGGTGCGTTCGGGAGAATTTTCCGCTGAGGAAGTAGCTTCTCATTTCTTATCGCGAGTACAAGGATTCGATTCCGAAACCGGCGCTTTTCTTGAGGTCTTTGAAGAATCCGTTATGGAACAGGCAAAAGCTGTTGATCGAAAACGAAGAGAAGGCGGAACTTTAGGAAAATTGGCGGGAGTTCCCATCGGCATTAAGGATAATATTCACATTCGTGGAAAAAACACGACTTGTGCTTCAAAAATATTGGAAAATTACAAAGCCGTTTTCAGTGCTTCGGTTATCGATATGCTTGAACGGGAAGATGCTTTGCTGATCGGAAAAACGAATATGGATGAATTTGCTATGGGATCGACGACGGCAAATTCCGCTTTTCGGACGACATGTAATCCGTGGGATTTGGACAGAGTTCCGGGAGGTTCCTCTGGAGGATCGGCTGCAGCGGTTTCTGCCAGGTTTTGTCCTTTGTCTTTGGGTTCCGATACGGGAGGATCCATCCGACAACCCGCGTCTTTTTGTGGAGTGGTCGGTTTTAAGCCTTCATACGGACGGGTTTCTCGTTACGGTTTGGTAGCATTTGCCTCCTCTTTGGATCAAATAGGTCCTATAGGGACTACTGTTGAAGATGTAGCCTTGGGCATGGAAGTTTTGGGTCAGTGCGATGAACGAGACGCGACATGGTCGGGAAAATCGATGGACAATTGTTTAATGGCCGTTAAACAGGCGCAACCTCCGAAAGTTATCGGCGTACCTTCGGAATTTTTGGAAGGATTGGATAAGGAAGTCAGAGATAATTTTTTTGCGGCCCTGGCCGTTTTTGAAAATCTTGGTACGAAAATTATTGAAGTGAACCTAAACATTTTGCGTTATTCGATTGCCGGATATTATGTGGTAGCTTCTGCTGAAGCGTCGACGAATTTGGCTCGTTTTGACGGAATCCGATACGGTTATAGAGATCCTGATGCAAAAACCCTTTCGGAGGTCTATACCATGACTCGAGGTAAAGGTTTCGGTAAAGAAGTCATTAAGAGAATTCTTTTGGGTACTTTCGTGTTATCCGCTTCTCAAAAGAAAGCTTATTACGAAACGGCAACGATGATTCGTCAGGCAATTCTTAGAGCTTTCAACAAAGCGTTTTGTAACTGTGATTTTGTTGCGCTTCCCGTTTGTCCTGGGCCAGCCTTTAAACATAATGAGGTGTTGGACGATTTAAGGTTGTATTTGCAGGATTATTATACCGTTGGGGTCAATTTGGCTTACTTGCCTGCAATAGCGATCCCTTCAGGATTTACGAGTGAGGGGTTGCCTCTGGGAATTCAGTTGATCGGTCCGAGAGATTCGGATGTGAATGTATGTGGGGCTGCTTACGTTTACCAGGAGTCTTCGGGTATTAAGAATAAAATTCCCGGAATGTTTGATATCGTTTAAGGTTAATAAATTTAGGAATTCGTCATGAGTGGCACCGTTTATGAGAGTTGGGAATCTGTAATAGGATTGGAAGTTCATGTCGAACTGAACACGATTTCCAAATTGTTTAGTTCCGCTCCTAATTGTTTTGGAGATGAACCGAATACTAATATTACTGCGGTATGTACGGGACAACCTGGGGTTTTACCTACTCTCAATCGAGAAGCCGTTCACAAGGCTGTAAAATTCGGTTGTGCCGTTAACGGCGAGATTGCTTTGATCAGCCATTTTGATCGAAAGTCTTATTTTTACCCCGATAGCCCTAGAAACTTTCAAATTACTCAGTTCGAAAGACCTATCGTCCGAGGAGGATGCCTTAAAGCTTTGGTTCGTGGTCAGGAGAGGGAGTTTGCGTTAACGCAAACCCATCTTGAAGACGATGCCGGTATGTTGAAGCATTTTAGTAACTTTGCTGGGGTTGATTACAATCGAGCAGGAGTTCCTTTGATTGAAATTGTATCAGCTCCCTGTATGTTTTCTTCGGAAGATGCCGTAGCATATGCTCAGGCTTTGTATTCGTTACTTCGATATATCGATATCTCAGATTGTAATATGGAAGAAGGTTCGATAAGATTCGACGCTAATATTTCCGTTCGTCCGAAAGGTAGCAAAGAGTTGCGCAATAAGATAGAGATTAAAAATATGAACTCATTTTATTTCATGGGACAAGCTCTCGAAGTTGAAATGCGAAGACAAATCGATGAGTATCTTTCACATCCTCATAAGGACGTGCAAACCGTAATCCCTCAAGCCACCTTCCGTTGGGATCCTGAGAAAAAGACAACGGTGCTTATGAGATTGAAAGAAAGTGCCGAGGATTATCGTTATTGTAGAGAACCGGATTTACCCGTTCTTCAATTAACCGGCGAATATATAGAAAAAGTTCGTAAAGAACTTCCGGAGCTTCCTTATGAGAAGTATAACAGATATCTCGAAGAGTATTTAATAGCTGAGGATATAGCTGCGATATTGGTTTCGGATAAATCTACGGCTTTATTTTTTGAAGAAGCTGTTTTGGAGTGCCTTAATATAAGGTTTCTCTCCAATTGGATTACAATTGAGTTTGCAGGAAGATTCAAAGTACTTGGGGGTAGTTTAGCGACTTCCGGTATTAAGCCCGGTGCCGTAGCCCGTTTGGTCAATATGATTGAAAACGGCACAATCACCGGCAAGATTGCTAAAATGATTGCGGATGTAATGGTCGAATTTCCTTTGAAGACACCGGATGAAATAGTTGCGGATAATCCTGACTTTTTACCTATGAAAGATGAAGCATTTTTGGATACGGTTATTGAGAACGTGATTATGAAAAATCCCGAATCCGTACAGGATTATAAGGGAGGTAAAGAGAAAGCTCTCGGCTTCCTGATTGGTCAAATCATGAAAGAAACTTCCGGTAAGGCACAGCCTCAAAGGGTTAATGAGCTTCTAAAAGAAAAAATGGCTAAGAGTTAAGATTTTGTCCGTTTTTCTTTTTTAGGATTTTGTCTGTCTTTCTTTTTAAAGGCTTTTCTTCTCTGCCATTTTTGTTGTTGTTGGTTTTCTTGTTTTTCTTCCGAATTATCGGAAGAGGATTGTCCGCGATTTATTTTTGTGACGGGTTTGATTTGTGATTCGGTGGATGACATGAAAGATGATGTTGAAGGCTGGATCGTTGGTGTTGCCGCCACTGAAAATAACGGTGCCGAAGGTGATGGAGTAGTTGTTACTTCCTCTACGTGTTCTGAATTTTCCTCTGCTCCGGGGATGGTGGGCTTTAATGAATGAGACCGAATTATTGAATAAGAGGCTTCTTCGATCAGTGGAGGATCATTCGGTTGCAGACGAGTGTGTGTCATCGAACCCAATAAACCGTCACTATCCGAACCCGTATCTGTCGTTTGAGAGGCGGCATTTAGCCTTATCGAAGACAAGTTTTCTCTTATTTGTTTATCCAGTCTTTGTTTACGTCTTCTTTCCATTTCCTTGTAATGGTTTTTGGAGTCTATTTTCGGTTGAACTACGGTCTTTCGGGACTGTGTTCCGGTTGATTGGGTGCCCTTAAAGGCTTTAAGCGTTACTTGTTTTATAGAGATCATAGCCAGTCCGATTAAGATCATGCCGATGAAGAACTGCGGAGTGGTTGCCAACATGACTCCAAAACCTCCCGTATAACAAGCGGCAACAATAAGTGCGGCACCTGCACTTACAAGTAAAATCGGAGTTAACACAGCCAATGTTTTTTGAACTATGGCCTGTGCCTTAGGTTTTTTAACGAGATCAGACAATAATAAAGCCAATCCAAGACCGGCGAATAGAACTGAAGGAATCAGGGCGTACAACATGAGACCTTGTCCACCTGACATAACTATAGTCGTTATTATGGAAATAACGGCTAAAGCAATAATTCCGACATCGAAAACGATTTTAAGTTTAGGATGTTTATCCGGAAGAGACAAAAACGAATCCAGCTTCCCCTTTGCTTGAGTTTTTACGTCGGATAATCCCGAAGCAGGTGCTGCGCCTGGGTTATTCATGGATTCGGGAGATTGCTGAGGAAATTGAGGTAATAGCGAAGTAATTCCTAAATTCATAAATCTAACATCCTTGTTAAAACTAATTTTAATTATAACTGATCAAAATTATGATTGTAATGTTTTTAATAAAAAAAAACGGCACTTCTTGTTAAGTTTTTTCTAAAATTACAGGGAGGGAAGGAGGAGTTATGGGGGATGATGGAGGTATTTTATATATAAGACGGTCGCTGAGATAAATGAAAGAAGATGCGCCTAATAAAGCAATGGCGACCCCTAACCCGGAGAATAACACGGTGGCGGGAGCAAACAAAGCAAGAGATGTTAAGAGGACCACAAGAAGTGTGACAGATAGGACACACAGAAGCCAAGTAATCGAATAATGAGCGAATTTCCGTGATTGGAAAAGCGAAATGAAAGCTTTTATCGGTATCCCCACGATTCCCAGAACAAGGGAGACAGGAAGAATAATAATCTTGAGTATTCCCATAAAGAATGAGATGAAAACGGAAATGGCTATGGCTGTTTTATGTGCAGGGTTATAAGCTATTCTTATACCATCGGCTAGTTTAATTTCCGGAAAAACAATCTTTTCAAAAGAAGAAATTCCTCTGGAAAACAATCCTTTACAATCCATGAGAAAATTGACGAGTTAAAACCTGAAATTATAAACGATCTTTTAAATTTATATCAATCCAATATCTTTGATTTAGAAGGATATAACGAAATTTCCCCCGAAATAGCCGGAATCTTTGAATTTCTCAGTGATTTGAGCATGGTTTTTACGATCAGCGAAAGAAAAGCCTTTACCCAAAGCAATGCCGCCGAAAACTTTTAAGTAACTTCGCTCGGAAGGGATAATTTTAATATTTGCTTCCAATCCTTGATTTTCATACTCGAAAATTCCCTTTGATAAGATCGCATTCTCATGCAACCTTTTTCTGAATCGAATGATTCGGAAAGAAGTTCCGAATCGACAAATCGAAGAACAGGCATAATCAATTGAAAAGTTATTAGGATATATAAGATTGACAGTCAGGTCTTTACACGGCTTACAGGAAAGTCCTACCAAAGGCCAGGCTTTCTCTTGTCGAAGGCCTGCTTCATTGACAACCCCCATTGTAATTTCCATCACATCGGAAGCTTTATAACGGCCGCACATGACGAGTTGATAAATATTATAGTTAAAGCTGCCGAATTTTTCGGGGTCCGTTAAAACGGAAAACAGGATAGACCAATTCCAACGAGGAAGAGCTAGGGTATAGCCTCCGACGGACATTAAAGTATAAGCGTAGGCGCTTTTATCTCTGAAGATTTTATTGGTATCCCAATCGATATTGGCTATGACTCCGCCGCAAGAGACAATGAATCCTGATAATTCATTACAGGGGATAGTAGCGGTAAATGTGGTATCGAATTGTTGATATCCGATGCTTTGATTCTTGAGTTTCTTAAAATCGGCTTTATTAATACAAAAGCCTTGAGTTTGCCAGGAAAAAGGACGAAATTGTCTTTGGAGATCGATTTTTTCCTGTTCTTTTCGATTATCGATCAAATAAGAAACGGCCTGAACAGGAAAACAAACTGCTTGGGTGACTAACGCCAATAAGCCGATTAACGAACGAATTATCATGATTCCCTTTTATTTTCCCTTTTGAGTTTCTAAAATGTCGGTAATTTCGTCATATGTCTTGAAATGTCTTTTACAGACTTTTTGCAAGGTCTCATAGCCTCTTTCGAAAGCAATTCTAACGGCTTGATTTTTAACTGTGCTACCCGCACCTTTCGGCAAAACCAGACCATGAATTTTTTCCAATTTTTTGATTGATAGAATAAAATCTTCTCGAGAAAGAATAGAAGCTGCGGCAACAACTACGTCGCTTTCTGCTCTTACTTTTTGGTATACGGGAATCGATATATTTTTATTTTTCAAAGCTTTAATCAAAACGTTTTCATCAGCGAATTTATCTGAGATGGCAAAGACTCCGTGACTGCAGATTTTCGATTCCAATTTTTCTATAATTTTAGCGTGACCCCACGCCAAAAGTTCATTGAGATTGCGGAACTTGTCATACAACAGGTTGTATTTTTCGGGTTCAATTCTTACGACTTCATAAATACATGATTCTTTGATGATTTTTGCCAATTTTAAAATAGAGGCGTCTCCGATTTTTTTAGAATCCCTAATACTGTTCTTATGAAGTAAAGAAACTATTTTTTCGTTATCGGCAAAAACTCCGGCAATACACAAGGGACCGAAAAAATCTCCTTTTCCGGATTCATCCACACCGATGCGAGGACGTAGATCAAGCTCGCTTTCCGGCAACGTTTGAGAAAAACTTTTTAAAATTTCGGGTTCCAGGAAAAACTCTATGAAATCCTGTTTTTCTTTTCCTTGGATGACAAGCTTCCCGGAAAGATAAAGAGAACAAGAGATTCCGGAATTTTTAGCGCAAAAAACCATATGATCGGGATAAGAAAATACAAAACCTCTTTTCTCCAGTTCATCACGTAATTTATCGGTTTGAAAGGAATCTAAAGTCGTTACGAAGGACATGGGGGAGATTTTATATTTTTAAGGCGATTTAACGCAATAACGGTTGCTATTTTTTGAATTCGTTTGAATTTTATGTTGTTCGTATGCTTCTTTCGGATTTATACTGCAAAAAATAACAAAAAAATTTAACGGCCTAGTCTTATATATCGGCGGTATTTGTAATGAAAAGCATTCATAAGGATCTGGTTTATTTCGGTAGTGAATTTCGTCGTTTACGGGAAGAAAAGAATTATTCTTGGCAAGATATCGAATTGGCTACTTCTTTGAGGTTACATCATATAAGAGCCATAGAAGACGGTAATATCGGTGAGCTGATCTCTCCTGTTTATGCCAGAGGTTTTATTAAGAATTATGCCGATTTTTTAGGGTTGAACGTCGAAGAAATGTTACACCGCTATCCTTATGTAGGAAGTGTTTTTAAAGTGCCTCACAGCGGATCGGCTAGTAACGATCTTCGATTTTCGGAATTAAGAGATAATCGGAACAGAAGATCGAACAGTTCCTTAAAAATCTTTTTCTGGGCCGGCATTATTGGATTTGTTTGGTTAATCGCTTATTTTTGCGATGTTATTTAACGGAATCTTAAGATTTTAGCCTCTTTAAGGTTATCGGAGTGCTTTCTTTTTAACCCTGGTCTTGTTTAAGGAATCCAGAACGAGCTCAGCATGTTCGTCCGAGATAAGGTCCAACATTCTCTCGAACTGTAAAGCAGGGATTTCAGGATTGTATTCGGAACCGTTTTTATCCGTTTTTATATATCGAATACCTAAAAATGTGACTCCGGCTTTATCGCAAGCTGCTTTCACGGATAGAAGATTTTTTTCATCATGATCGATAACGATGATCCTTTTGTAAGTTCTTTCGAATGTGTCAAGTAAGAGAAACAACGCTTTACCCATTGACAGTCCTGTTTTTAATCCGGAAGTAAAGAGCGTTCCGTCTTTGTATAAAAGAGAACAAAGAGGTTCTTCCTGATGATAAGGATTCTTTAATATCCGAGTTTTTATTCCCGGAAAAGGTTCGTTGAAGCAAATATTCATCTTTTGCATTTGAAACAGTGTTCTGTTCGCTATCGATAAAGGTCTATCGGTAAGAACGAGAATAGGAAATCCTTGAATGTTATGAGCATGACAGAGAGGAATATTATCGGGGGCAACCGGGACTTGTTCGGTAATGTTTTGAACAGCTAGCCATTCATTAAGTGATTGTTTATAAGGATCTTCCAAGTCGGAGTCTTGTTCGGCCGATGCGACTCTATCCAAGAGCCATTGTCTATTTCCCAGTGTTTGAGCAGGTTGTAAAAGAACATCGTCCAAAACGATACAAATCAAATCTCCTATTTCGAAATTCGATTGGAAACCGAATAAGTCAAGACTTTCCGAAACGTATGCAGATCCCGATGAAATAAAGACAAACGAAAAAAGCAATGTAAGTAGAGGTAATTTCATACAATCCTCCTTAGGATGTTGGATGATAAGCACAGTTCGTTTTTAAATTTGCAAAATCGATACGATAATGTCGTCCGGAAGGATCGCTTTAAATTCGTTAAACTGAAGATTAGCAGCTTGTAATTTGTCGTGAATTTCAATCGCTTTCAAATACTCGTTTTTCTCGTAAAGAATGCCTAGGAAATCAATTCCGTAAGGACGAAAATATTTACCTACGGTTCGAATTGTTTTGAGATTCGAACTCACGTATAAAAGCTTTTTAGGAATAATGTTATATTTGTTCAACAAGTCTTGAAGCGCTTTTTCGAAAGGCACTTCCGAACAGAAAAGAACACCTCCGGTGAAAACTATCAATTCCGAGAGACAAACATTTTCCGAATCATTCAAAAACGATTCACTTTCATAGCCCGAGTAAGGAAACAAATCGATTCCGTGATCATATAGATCGTCTATGACTTTTTCGGCTAGAGAAATGCCTTTATGGGAAATTCCTATGATATTCAATGAGGAATTCAAACCGATTGAGCGGATGATTTGTGCACAGGAACTTTCAACCGTTCTTTTTTGACACAAGAAATTAACGGCATCATAACCGAAGGCAAGTTCATTGGAGCACACAGGGATCGAAGATTCTTTTATTTTCGAAGCGTTGGAAAGAAACCAAGCATAGGATCCAAGATATTGAGTCGGTTCGAGCAATATTTCGTCTACGTTGATGCATATTAACGTATCGAGGGAGGAAACGAGACTTGTCAGTTGACCGATCGTTTTTATGGTCTTGATGTTAAGAGTATTATCGGATGTGACAGTCGCTTCGGACAGGCTTGATATGCAGGCAAGAAATAGGAGGGGTAAACAAAATAAACGGGACAATAACATTTGACAATCGCCTTTTCTTCTGGAAAAGCATCGATGTTAAAAAATAAATTTTTTTTTGAATAGCTATTTCCAAGTATCGAAAAATCGGAAGAGGAGGGATTCGAACCCCCGGTCCCTGAAGAGGACTTCTGATTTCGAATCAGATACATTCGACCACTCTGCCACTCTTCCGCATTTCAAAATGTATGGATTCTAGAAAAAACTCTTTAGAAAATCAAGGATTTGTCTCAGCAAGTTTTATTTTGATATTAAACCATGATTTAATAAGTTTTTAATTAAAAAAAATATTTTTTATTTTTAATTAAAATACTTAATTTTTTAGTTTAAAATTTAGTTAATATTTTATTTTTTTAAATTATGTCGAATTCTTCTTATACAAATAAATTGGTGCATGAGAAGTCACCCTATCTTCTTTCTTATGCTCATACGCCGATCAATTGGTTTCCTTGGGGTGAAGAAGCTTTTAGAATAGCCGAAGAAAATAACAAACCCATTTTTCTTTCCATAGGGCATTCAGGTTCAAGAGTGTGTAAAATTATGCTGGAAGAAAATTTTAGGGATCCGGAAATAGCGGCTATTATGAATGATTCTTTCGTTAACGTAAAAGTAGATAAGGAAGAATATCCTCATCTTGGGGCTCTTTACATAGAGTTTGCCTCGATGTTGTCTTCCGATAGTTCTTCTTTAACCGGTTGGCCTTTGAATATTTTTCTGACTTCGGACTTAATTCCTTTTTTTTCAATGAATCACATGATTTTGGAAGAAAGGTTTTCCAAAGGTTCATTAAAACAAATTATGCAAAGAGTTTCGGAGATTTGGAATGACACCGAAGAAAAGGAAGAAATTCTTGAACAAGCCAATAAAGTATTTCAAGTCATCTCTTTCGTTCAAGGTTGTATTGCCAAAGATGAATTCTCGAAAGACGATGCGGCCGGAGTTGTTGCGGTAACTTATGCTGAAGCGGATCCCGTTTACGGGGGATTGAAATCGTTTCCTAAATTTTCCCTAGGTCATCAAGGTCGCTTTTTACTGAATTTCGCTAAAGAAAATTCCGAAAGTCGAGCCGCTTTTTATATCGATAGAACATTGGATATGATGAGTCGAGGAGGAATTAGAGATCATTTAGGAGGAGGGTTTTATAAATATACGATAGACGACAAATGGATGATTCCCTGCTTTGAAAAAAACGTGATGGATAACGCCGTTCTAGCTCTTTTATATTTGGAAGCCTGGGCTTTTACGAATAAGGATAAATACCTTGAGGTTGGAGAAGAAATTTTAAATTATTTATCGGGAAATTTGAGGAATCCGGACTTGCATTGTTACTTTTTATCGGAGTACGGAGGTTTCATCGGAGGAAAAGACGGCGGATTTTATACGTGGTCAAAAGAAGAAATTCAACCGGCGTTAAAAAATCGTTCAGACCTCTTTTGCGATTACTACGGCATTTGTAGTGAAGGTATTACGAACGGAAGAAACGTTCTTCATATTCCTATAGGATTGGATATTGAGATTTTAGCGGAAAAATATTGTCAAACGCCTGCAGAAATCGAAAGTATTTTAAAAGAAGACAAAAAAATTCTTTCGGAAGTAAGGAATTTAAGAGAAAAACCTTCCATCGATGATCAAGTCATTTGTTATTGCAACGGGTTCATGATTCACGTCTTGGTTCAGGCCGGTTTGATTACCGGAAACTCTGCTTATTTCGATTCGGCAGAAAAAACGGCACGTTTCATCAAAGATCACATGCTTCAAGAAGGAGGAATTCTTTTTCGTAGATGGCGTGAGGGAGAAGCTAAATTTAATGCTTATCTGGAAGATTATGCTTGCGTGATTTTAGGTTTTTTATCGCTGTTCCAGGCAGGACGAGGTATTCATTGGTTGGAAACGGCGGTTTCCTTAGTTAAAACGGTTATGAGTCGCTTTAAATGCGAATCCGGGATCTTTTATTCTACGGATGGTAGTGATCCGACTCTTATTCTTAAAAGAAGAGAGATAGCGGATAGAGACGGTATATCGGGGACAGCGGTCTTAGCCGATTGTTTTCTGACTTTATATGCCATTACCGGAAAAAAAGATTTTTTGCATCAGGCGGAAGAAATTTTTCAATTTACCAAATCTTTTGTTGAGATGCATCCGTTCGCTTGCTTTACTCAAATGGAATCGTTTCAAAGATATTTTTCTCGAGATGAGTTGTCGATATATATTTGTCCCGGAAATTCTGAGAATAGAGACATGATTTTAGAAGCTTTTAAAAATAAATATATACCTAATAAATCTTTAATTTGGTTATTTCCCGAAGAGAATCAAGATACGTCGATTTTAGATAATGAGTATGTTCATAAAATGTCGGAGTTGTCCGGAAATGGTCCGGCAATTTATTGTTCCGGACGTGATAGGTCTATAAAATTCAGTGATATTAAATCATTTATTGAATTTATTAAATGCAAGTAAGGATTATTTATTTTATTTTCATTATATTTATGTTTTTAAATTTTTCAATTTAATTATTTGTGTCAATATTTAATTGTTGCCGTCTAAGAGGAAATGAAGGAAGTCATCCGGAAAGTATTGAATTAAGAAGTCTAGCCGAAACTCACAATGGCAATTTGTCCAATGTTATATTCAAAATAAGGAAAATTTGCGATATTACACCGCATATGGGTTGTTGCGGGTTGATAAGTTATGTGGAATCGGATCAAGATCCGCCTCGTTCTTTATGCCAAAGAGCAGTTGATTGTTGCTCCTCGAAAAGATATCTTTCCGGTTTGTCTCGAGCACGTTTGACTGCTTTCGTCCAAGATTTATGTGTGGAGTATGGCGAAATTGCAGTGGGTTTGGCTTTTAATCAATCATTGATAGATATCGATCAGTATTTTGAATGCGGCATGAAGTTGAAAGACAGTGAGAAATCGATTCTTAAGCAACAAGCCAATGTGTTTCAAAGCACCGGCATTTCTTGTTTGCGTTTGAGTAAATCTCAGGCTGATTGGAAACACGCGCAAATGTCTTGCGTGGAAACCTTGAGTCAAGGGTCTTCTGGTTTTTCGTTTTTATTTGACGGCTCTCAATTACTTAATCCGTGCTATGTCGATGCCGGTTATCTTAAGTCTTACGAAGGTGAAAGCATTCCTGTTTTGACTTATGTGGATACAACATTTAAAACGGAAAACCTAGAAGCTCTTAATATCGGTTATTTAACAGCGACGCTACAGGAAGTATACGTGTCGGATCTGAAAGACGGTAGGTTAAAACCTCTTTCTGTAGGCGAGGCAATGACTTTAGTAGCCGTCGTAATTGATATGATTATTTTGATGGGAATTAATGAATCGAGTTGCATCAAGATAGAAGAAATAATGGCTTTGATTACTCTTTTATTGTTCATGAAAGGGAAGGTCGTGATTAATGGAGCTTATCATCCGGAAATGAGTTCTTTATCTTCGTCGGATAAGCAAAAGATCAGTGAGTTAAAAAAGCGTTTTAAGACTCTTCTGGTGGATGCCGGTGTTAATTGGCGGGAACATCCGTTATTTGAAGACGAGGCTAAAGCATCCTCGGTATTATTCGAACATTGTTCCGCAAGTTTTATCGGGGAATGTCATAAAGCTTATCGAGAACGAGGAACTATGAATTCCTCTGAACAGAGAGCGATGTTTGTAAAAAGACCCGGTGATGTAGCAAGCATTTTTGGTTGTTCCAAGAAATTGTGTTTTAGATCGGGAGGGCGTATTTCGTATTTAGGATCGGAAGGAACTTCCGTAGAGCCCGATTTTTAAAATGTTCAGATAGCCATTTACTCACTAATTCTTGTAAAGATAAGTACAAACGTCTAAAATCGCTCGGGTCACGTTGCGGTGTTTAGGATTGGAATATTAGGATAGAGGAGGATGACGACTATGTATTGTTTGTTGAAAACGATTCTTACGGTCGTGATTGCATCGTCGTATTTTATCGGAACCTGTTTTTCATCGGAACCTTATATGTTTTCTCCTTTCGTATTGAACGGAAGTGACGAAAAGCCTGAGGCTCCTGTAGATCCTGCAGGAATGATAGTTCATAATCATGTGATTTTGAAAGTAAAAGATAAAGTCATGACTTTGATGGATGTTATTCATAAAATGAATATTTTATTTTTTACTTATTACGAACCTTTGATTGATTCCGTTTCCGCTAGAATGCAATTTTATGACTCTATGTGGCAAACTGCTTTTGAAGCTACCGTTGATGAATTTTTGATGGCTACCGACGCCGATGAGAAAAAAATCAGAATCGAGAGTACTGACGTTAAACAGGAAATTATAAGAATTTTCGGAGATAAATTGACGACATTTACCGATGCTTTCGAAATGACTTATAACGATGTTTATTTGACCGTCTTTCGAATGTTGATTTCGCATAAAATGATGTCTTTGATGGTACGATCCAAGGCTTCTTTATCCGTAACTCCTAAAGCCGTAAAAGAACGCTATGCAAAGTTTATTGCTAATTCTTCGGAAGAAGTCAATTGGAGATATAGTGTCTTAAAGATTCATGCGTGCGATTCGCGGAGTGCTTTTCAGTTAGCCGAAAAAATAATCAATCGTCTGAATGATTCAAAAGTATGGGATAAAGAACGAGTCAAAGCCATAGCCCTGGCATCCGGAGGACAGGTATCGTTTTCCGATGAGTTTTTAAGGAAGGATTGTGACATATCGGATTATCATAGACAGGCTTTGTGTAGTATAGATGAGAATCGTATGGTTGGAGATCCCGTTGCTTATAAGGATTCTTATCGATTATTCGTTCTGCATGCGAAGGAAATTTGTAAGCCCCAGTCTTTCGCATCTCTTGAAAATTCTTTGAAAAAATCTTTGATTGAAGAAAAATTGGTTGTCTTTGATAAAGAATACAGAGAAAAGCTGCGATATCGTTACGGATATGACATTACGATGCTACCTGAGAAATTCTCTCATTTCAATGGTTTATTTTCCTGGCTATAATCGATGAAAAGAAGTTCACCTGAAAAGATAACCTCTTTTTTCAAAGCTAATGGAAAAAGACCAAGGAAATCTTTTTCGCAAAATTTTCTTATAGATGCCAATATCGTGCGTAAGATTGTGGCTGTTGCTGATATATCCGATAAAGACTCGATTCTTGAAATAGGTCCCGGCTATGGGGCTTTAACCGAATTTTTGGTTGCGACCGGAGCTAACGTAGTCGTTGTAGAAAAGGATCTGTTATTTCAAGATGAACTTGAAAAGCTACCCATTACCGTATTTATGCAGGATATTAAGGATTTTTCTTTCGCTGCTCTTCCGGAAGGAGGGAAAGTCGTAGCCAATCTTCCCTATCATATCACCACCCCTATATTAATTATGCTTTTTGAAAAGGCCTTGGGGAAATTCAATTCCGTAACCGTTATGATTCAAAAAGAAATGGCTCAAAGAGCGGCAGCTACACCCTCTTCTGTCAATTACGGTTCTTTCAGTGTTTTTCTGGCTTTTCATGCAAACGTGAAAATAGCTTTCAATGTATCTCCTTCTTGTTTTTTTCCTAAACCGGCCGTTCATTCCTCGGTGGTTCATATGACGGTAAAAAAAGAATTTCCTCTCCCTTTGAATGAGAGAGAAGCATTTTTTAAGATGACTCGCAAAGCTTTTCATATGAGAAGAAAAATGCTTGTCAATGCTTTGGAAGCTTTGTATGACAAGGAAAAAGTCAGACAGGGTTTAGAACGAATGTCTAAATCTCCGCAAGTACGAGCGGAAAATTTGTCGCTCGAAGATTTCGTCCTTCTTTATCGTTTTTTAAACCCCTGAGGCAAACCGTTCCAATTCAATTTTGAACGGAGTGTTACGAAATAATCGTATTCTTGCGGTTTCAAAAAAGGAATTTCTTTTGTGCCCTTTTTGCAAATGAAATTTTGCCCTTTAGCAAAATCCAGGTGGACGACACCGTCATAGTTGATCTGTATGGGACCATAATCGTTTAGATACACAACATTAATCGATTTCTTGGGATTGACGACAACGGACTTATTCAATGTCGTATGAGGACAAATAGGAGTAATAAGTATACCGTCAACGTTAATATCCAAAATAGGTCCGCCTGCAGATAATGAATAAGCGGTAGATCCGTTAGGTGTTGCAAAAATAATACCATCGGCGGAAAAAGTATTAATCAGACAACCGTCTACGAAAACGGCTAGATCAATAAGATGGGGAATATTGCCTCTGTGAATGATGATATCGTTCAAAGCAAACTCGGTATGTTCTTCGCTATGTTCTGCGCTTGCCACAGAGCCCGATATGGTAGTTTGATTGACGATTCGAGAATGCGAATCGAGAAGAGTTTCTAATGCGTCTAAACTTTCATCTATTGAAATATCTGCCATGAATCCTAAGCGACCTAAATTCAAGCCTACTATGGGAGGAACATCATTATCGAACGCCCTAACCGCACGAAGAATAGTTCCGTCTCCTCCAAGAGATAAAATCATAGAGTAATTCTTAGGTGCAGTTTTATCGAACAAAGGCAAATTCAGAATTTTCGCGCATTCCGAAGTGGTTTCGGCATGAAGATTGAGTTTTTTCAATAAGGGGAGAAGTTTCAAAACCGTTCTTTGAAAATCGGATTTGGTGGGATTACCGAAAATCAAAACGCTCATAGTTTAATACCGGATGATCTATTGTTTTGTTTCATGCCGAATGCAGTCATGCTTTTGGTGAAAATTTGTTCGGCGGTTAACCCGATATTTTTTAAAACAGTTTGCGATTTTCCGTGAGAAAGAAATATATCCGGAACTCCGAAATTAAGTACGTCCGCTTTAAAATGATAATTAACCAAAAATTCATTGAATTCCGCAGCCAGTCCCGTTTTCACTGAGTGTTCTTCAATGATGATTACTTTTGTATGAGACATTAAGAGAAGACTTAACAGATTTTTATCTAAAGGTTTTACGAAGATAGGGTCAAACACCGTGGGAAGGATACCAACGGATAGGAATATTTCTCTTAAAGTCAACGCTAAGTCTGCCATATGACCCAATCCGATAATAAGAAGATCTTCTCCGCGGGTTAGAATTTCTCCTTTTCCTATTTCTCTCGTTATCGGAGTCAATTTAGGATCTTGCGTTTCTTTGTTGGGGTAACGAATGGCTACAGGAACATTCCAAGAAAGAGAAGAAATCAATAATTCCCTGAGCAATAAGCCGTTTCGAGGTTGACAGATGATCATATTAGGCATGGAACGAAGGAATCCTATATCGTAAATACCTTGGTGACTCATACCGTCTCCGTAAGCTAATCCTGCTCGGTCTATACCGAAGATTACGGGGAGATTTTGTAAACAGACATCGTGAAAGAGATTATCGAAAGCGCGAGATAAAAATGACGAATAAATGGAACAGACAATTTTTTTTGATTTTTGTTTGGCAATGCCTGCCGAAAAGGTAACGGCATGACCTTCGGCTATACCGACATCGAAAAATCGTTCGGGGTATTTCATTTTAAAATCTTCGAGGCAAGAACCCAATGACATAGCCGGAGTAATGACATGCAATTCGGGATAGAGTTCGCCCAATTTCTCGATTTGTTGTCCGAAAATTTTCGGAAACGTTTGTTTAGCGGCATTTTCCGGAGTCACATACTCGCATGATTTTTTGTCAAAATTAGGAGATACTCCATGATATAATGAAGGATTGGTCTGAGCATCTTCCACGCCTCTGCCTTTTACCGTAACTGCATGTATAATAATAGGAAAAGGTTGATTTTTCACGGATTGCAAAAGAGGAATTAACTTTCTGATATCATGTCCGTCGACGGGGCCGATATAAGATAAACCGAACTGCTCAAAGAAGGGTGCCGGTGAAAAAAGATTTTTTAAGGATGTCGAAAGCTGTTTTCCGTATTCCATTAACTTCAATCCGTAACCGGGTATTTTTTTTACCAGTTTTTCCAATTTTTTCGTCAATTTGCTGGCTGTTGGGTTGTTCAATAATTTAATCAATACATGAGCGATTTTACCGACGTTTTCCGAGATGGACATTTTATTATCGTTTAAAATGACGATTAAATTCGGAGTATCTTCGGAAATATTGTTTAGAGCCTCCAATGACAGTCCGCATGATAAAGAAGCGTCTCCTATAAAAGGAATCACGTGGTCTTTCGAAGACTCTGATCTCGCTGCCAGTCCTAAAGCCAGTGAAAGAGCATTTCCGGCATGTCCGGAAAAGAACAGATCGTGTTCCGATTCGGTAGGACAGGAAAAGCCGCTTAACCCCCCATCCGAACGTATATTCAAAAATTGATCGTTGTTTCTTCCGGTAATCAATTTGTGGGTATACATTTGATGACCCACGTCGAAAATAAATTTATCGTGCGGAGAATCAAAAACGTAATGAAGAGCCAAAGTTAACTCGATGACTCCTAGATTAGAGGAGAGGTGGCCTCCGGTTTTAGCTAAGACATTGATAATTTTTCTTCGGATGTCATCTGCAACTTCAGGAAGTTCTTGTAGAGAAAATTTTTTTAAATCATCCGGTGAATGGATTTTTTCGAGATAAGGATATTCTTTATTCATAACGGTCTCGATGTTCAATCGATGATTCTCCCAAGATTAAAATCATTTACAACGAGATCCCCGTTTGCCGATGTTAAAACATTTCCGACATCATCTTTCGCTATTATCTTCAGTTCACGACATTCCTTTCGTTCGTTTTTTAAAACGAGTTTTAGGTTATCAACGAATTGTTCGTAAATTTCAAAAAATTCCTCAAAACAAAAATTATCGTTGTCCATTGATTCCATAAGAGAAGTCAATTTTTTCTTTAAGGACTCCGGCGTCGAGATATCGTCCGTCATGAATCGCAACTGTCCCCAGTCGCCAAGACATCAAGATCGGAAGTTCTTTTCTTATTTAAATCGGCGACTCTTTTTTCAACTTGGGCAATTCTTTTGTCGCAAAAAGTCATGAGTTCATTCGCTTCTTCGTAAAGCTTTAACGAATCGTCCAAGGACGTTTTACCTGAGTTCATAAAATCAATGATTTCTTCCAGACGGGCAACGGCCTCTTCAAAACCTAGAGTTTGTTTTTTTGTCATGAATCGTACCTATTTTTAGTTTTTATCTACGAAAAGCGAAGCTTCCCCATCACGAAACACGGCTAAGACTCGAGTCTCCGGAAGTAAATCCTGCTTGGAAAAAATAGCCGAACGAGTATTAAAATCCAAGAGCATTGAGAACCCTCGTTTAAAAGCACGGTCAGGATGAAGGGCTTCGAGTTGCTCTCGACATCTTTCGAAGCGTTGTTTATGAGAATTCAAGTTCGAATGGAAAATATGACCGGCCTCTTGTACGCAAAGATCCAACATTTTTTTTGAAGACGAGATTGTCTTGATTATCCCGTAATTTAATTGATCTCCTCTATGAGATAAATCTTTTAAACAGAAACTACGGTTTTTAATACGAAAACATAAGTGCTCCATGATGTTTCGGTATCCCAAGAGCAATTGTTTCGTTTGAAGAATCGTATTTGCAATCGATGGGTTTAAGGATTCGAGGAGTCTCCACAACCGTTCACTGAAGTTGTTAAAGGAAAACGCATGAATCGCACTACGCTTAATAAGAGATAATTTGAGAATGCCCCTATCTAGTCGGGCGCGAAAACTTCTGTCGAGAGCGTCTTTCAAGTAATCCGACCGCTGGCTTGCGGAACGATGAAAATCGGAAAGCTCCAATTGTTTTTTCAGAGAAAGTAATTGATTATGGGCCTGTTTCAATCGGAACAAAGCTTTGTTAAAAGCTTGTTTAAAGAGATTTAATAGACGTATCTCTTCTTGAATGCTTTCAACGGTGATAAGTTCAGCGGCGGCGGATGGAGTGGGAGCTCTTAGATCGGCAACAAAATCCGATAAAGTGAAATCGGTTTCATGTCCGATCGCAGAAATAACGGGTACTCGGCTTTTGAAAATGGATTCGACTACGATAGGCTCGTTGAAGCTCCAAAGATCTTCTATACTGCCGCCTCCTCGTGCCAGAATGATAACATCAACCGCTTGGCGTTCGTTGAATATTTTCAAAGCATCAGCTATTTCTTCAGGCGATCCGGGACCCTGAACGCGTACCGGATTCAAAATTAGTCGGAAAGAACGACTTCGTCTTGAAAGCACGTTAATAATATCTCGGATAACGGCTCCTGTCGGACTCGTAATCACACCGATATTTACGGGTGATTGAGGCAGAGCCTTTTTTATTGAACAATCGAAATAGCCTTTTTCCGAAAAGAAATTTTTTAGACGTTCGAATCGTAAAAGTAATTCTCCGAGTCCCGAAAAAGTAAGGCGATCCACCGCGATCTGATATTTACCTTGAGGAGCATAAACGGTGACGCTTCCTTGGATAACGACGGCATCACCTTCTTTAGGGGTTATGGCATATTTCGTTTTAAAATGAAAACAAACGCAAGCTATTTTAGCTTGCGAATCTTTAAGATCGAAATATAGATGTCCGCGCGAGTGTAAGGTGACATTGCTCATCTCACCCTTGACCGTAATGGAGGAAAATTCGGTTTGAAGAGCGTGCTTGATCCCTGCCGTTAGATCACTGACTGTCATGATAGAAGTTCCTAAGGTCATTCGCTTTTCTTCCAGTCGGTCTAAAATCTCAAAGGATTATATCAACTTTGTGTTCATTTCGTAAATTATTTGTTTTGCAATAAGAAGATTCGATTGAGTCTATTACTTGACTTCCTCTTTATATTGATGATAAAATCTCATTGTTTTCTTGTTTAAAAGTCATCTGAGGTTGTTTTCGTGTCTCGTAAAAATTATATTCTCGGAAATTGGAAAATGCATAAGACTTGTCTTGAATCCGTTGCTTTTTTCGATGAATTTGTTTCTTTAATGCAGGAGCACTTGTTTCCTGGGTATATCGGAATAGCGGTACCTTTTACCGCATTGTCCTTGACTGCGGATCTGGCTTCTTCCGGAAGAGTATTGCCCGGAGCGCAAAACGTCTCATCGGAAGAACAAGGAGCTTTTACCGGAGAAATTTCTTCATGTATGCTTAAGGAAGCCGGAGCGGAGTTCGTTATTGTAGGTCATTCCGAAAGACGAATCTTATTCGGTGAGACGGATTTCATTGTTTCTCTCAAGATTCGGAGGGTTTTACTTGCCGGAATGCTTCCTGTGTTTTGTATAGGAGAAACTGCGGAAGAAAGACAGCAAAACTTAACGAAAAATGTTCTAAGGAGACAAATTACCGATGGGTTATCCAAAGTGGATATCGGTAATGATTTTGTTTTGGCTTATGAACCTGTTTGGGCTATAGGAACGGGCAACGTTCCCGAAAATGAAGAAATTGAAAACATTCATCAATTTATCAGACAAGTTTTGGGTGAAGTGATGGCTCCTGAGAAAGCTGCTGGGATTTCCGTTTTGTATGGAGGTTCGGTAAACGCGACCAACATATCTGAAATTTCCGTTTTGCCTAACATTGACGGTGTATTGGTCGGCGGAGCTTCATTGTCACCCGTTTCGTTTTTTGAAATTGTGTCTAACTATTCCTCAATATAAGAGTTTGAATTATGTTATTTTTATACTACGCTTTTTTATTTTTTCTTTTATTAGTGTCCGTGTCCGTGTGCTTTTTAGTTTTAATACAAGAAAGTAAAAGTATGGGATTGGGGGCTTCTTTCGGTGTGGATTCGGGAGATTCCGTCTTTGGAGTTTCAACACCGGTCGTTTTAAAAAGAATAACGGCATGGCTATCGGTGATTTTCGTATTGGGATGTGTAATCTTGTCGGTTTGGACTAGCGCTTTAGGCAAAAAATTACCTGATCATGAGTTAGGGTCTATAGAAAATCCTGTCGGTAATCCAGATGATTAGGAATCTATGTTATTACGATCATCCGATTTTGAGAGCTAAGGCTCTTCCGGTAGTCGACTTTAACGATTCTCTCTTTCATTTGATCGATGATTTAAAAGAAACGGTCGCTGCTGCTAAAGGCATTGGCTTAGCTGCTCCTCAGATAGGTGTTTCACTGAGAGTCTTTATCTCTTGCATCAAGGGAGAAGATGAAGAGCAAAAGTTGATGTTTTATGATGAACCTTTGGTTTATATCAATCCGATTTTAAAAAATCCCGGAAAAAAAAATTTAATAGCTTCCGAGGGGTGTCTGTCAATACCGAAACTTAAAGCACAGGTTTTTCGTCCCCAATCCATCGATATTTCTTATCAAAATGAAAAAGAAGAATCATTTCATCGATCATATTCCGGGTTCAGTGCTCGCGTACTCATGCATGAAAACGACCATTTGAATGGTGTTTTATTTATAGATCGTCTTAAAAAAGAAGAACGAAGAAAGCTGGAAAAAGATTTGGCTTTGATTAAGAAAAAATATGCAAGTTTTCGTTAACCTTTAGATCTTATAGCCCCCATCCAATTGTAATAGGAAAAACAGTCGATTATCCGCTTCCCTATGTTCATAAATCGTTTCCAGGCACCAGTGTTCGAAGATTTTCGAGACTAAGGTCATCTGATATTCGAAATATCCGGGTTTGTCTTTTTCTCTGCGACCGTGTCTTAAAAATAATTTATAGCTAAGACCGGGATGTAATCGAACGAATATTTTTGAAAGCAGAAGGTTTCTTGCGTCCGAAAGGGGAGATTGAAGAAGCTCTTTTTCCGTTCTGGATACGTCCAAAACAAAATCCGACTTATCCGATTTAATCCAGCTGTATTTGCTTCTATGCAAGAATTCCGAGGATATGGCCAAGTTTTTTCCGGGAGCCCATTTCCATGAAATATTCCAGTGATCCCAAGTGTGTTTTTTTGTAATCCATTCAGTCTCCAGATTTATCTTAGAAGTTGTTGTAGGGGATAAAGTTCCTTTTACGTAAATTTTAGGAAAGAGATCACCGGTTGTTTTATTATTCCAGAGAGTTAGGGTTCCTATGTCACAGTTAAATAAAGATACGCCTTGCGTATTTAAAAAAACGGAACTGAAACCGGACTTAAATAAATGAAGAATATTAAAGGCGTCCCTCACCGAAAAGATATAATGTTCATTGTTTTTCAATTGCGGATGTGTAATTCCCTTACAGGTCACGTAAGGTTCTACAAAATGTTTTCCTGAGGAAAATTTTTTCATTAATGCCCATTTGTAATCGAGAGAGTATTTTCCCACTAATTGCTGTTCAGGCATTCCTTCCGGGGTTTTATTATAGTAGATGCCTATAAATTCTATTCCGGGGGAAAGAGAACCCATTTTTATAGGAAGCAAAGTATAAAATCGTGGGTTTAAAGAGGCTCTCAGGCATGAAAAAGATTTGGCATTAGGGATGTTATAACTGAATGAATAATCGCGGTAGCCTATATCAAAACTGTTTTCAAAGAAAAAAAGGTTTTTAAAAGATCCTGCCTTCTTATTCACGAAAACATAAGGAAGTTCTTTCTCAACACTTTGAAAATCATTAACTTTAAAACGGGTTCTTAAAAGAAAATGCGATAGGTTCGTATTTCGATAAAGAGAAAATTCAGTGGGGCCGGTATTCGGGAGAGAAAAATTTCGTGGAGAAATATCGGCAATAGTTTCCCAGCTATCGGTAACATGATAGCACCCCCGGAAAACGAGTGCATTCGAATTATCGTTTCGGAATAAATACTTTCCCTTGAGTCGATAGCGATCATGAGAATTCGGAGTATCGATGCATAAGCTATGAGCATAATAATTTTTTAAATCAATGAACTGACAATCACTTTTTTTATAACTTAAATTCGACCCGAATCCCACCCCATTGCCGAAAAAGTGATCGAAGATCAGTGTCTTGGAAAATGTTTTGGAAGAGAAAGGACAGTAATTGATCCCTACGTAAGAGCCCAAAAAACCTCCTCCTCCTCCTCTTAGAGAAAACGGAGGACGTTTGATTTTATTGGGATTGAAAGAAATAGTAGGGAAGAAGAAGACCGGAATATGTTTAATTTTTAAAACAGCTCTATGAATAGTTAGAATATCGTTTGAGGAAAAAGAAATAAGGGGACTACTGAGGACGACATTTTTTTGAGGGCCTTCCGATGTGGACACATATCCTTTTTTAACTTTTATTCCGGAATTTTTAATAATGATGCTTTTGCCTCCGATGAACCAAGGGAATACGGCAAATTTTCCGTTCGTCAGACAAGCGATTTCATTTTTTTCGTTATATTCAAATTCATCACAGATAAATGTATAGCGATTATATGAGACCATGACGTTTCCGGAAGCTTTTAAAACGAAACCATCTGATTTGCTTTCTTCGGAATGAAACTTATTGGCTTGAATCGTTAAATTATCGGTTAGGGTAATGGAACCATCTTCGATATCAATGGCTCCCGGAAGTTTCTTTAATTGATTGAGATATTTTCCGGATTTCTCAAAAGTTTCAAAACCGTCCGTATGTGAATAAGAAAAAAGAGAGGTGAAAATAAGAGCTGCCGAAAGGTAAAAGTATTTTTTCTTCTTCATTATTATTCTGCGATTTTTATCAGTAATCCGACAAGAAGATAAAAATTCTTATTTTCTTTATGACTTAACATTTCCAAGAAGAGAGCGATGTCTTCTTCTTTTTTTGATTGAACGAGAGTTTCGAGAGCTTCGACTAAAAGTTGTGTTTTTTGTTCGGGTGTAACCATAAATTTAAGAAAAGGTTTCTTTTTGAAATCGGAAGAAGATTCCTTTTCTTCCAACAATACCGTGTTTGTTACGGCTTCTTTAACCCAATTTCGAAGTACGGCGGCTTTTTGAGGATCTTGCGTGATTTTATACAAGAGCATATTCGCGTAAGCTCGAGTAAAAGGAATTCCAGGCAGTTCCGAGGCAGCTTCAAGAATTTTTAAATCCTCGATACTCCCTCTATTCCCGATAAAATTCATGAGAATCGGATTTAATTTTTCTTCCTGCGTTTTTAAAAGCTTGATGACAGTGTCACGGGATAAATAAGAATCGGGTGCGGAAATGAGATTTTTCAAAAGTTTCGCATAGATTTGATCGTTTAGAGCGTATGAATTTTCATAAAGCATTTTAAGTGATTGTGAATTTGAAATCATTTTATAATAAGAGAGAGAATATCCGGGAGAACAAGCAGGAACAAAAAAAGGTCGGTGTTCTTTGGATAATAAAATTTCGGTAATGTATTCATAAGGAGCCGGATCAAGGACCTGAAGTGAAGTCAACACTTCTGCACAATTGAATTTGATCTCTTCATTCTCCGTAGTTTTGAAAATGGGAAGGAGTATTTTTTCGGCATGTTCCTTAGGAAAATAATGAAAAGCATGAACGGCAAACGGATTGTTGTTGTCACGAATTTCTCTCTTTAAAATTTCAACCACCTCGGTATCTCGACCTAATAATCCCAATGCCAAAGCGGAAGCGATTTTAACATATGAATTTTTTTTGTTCAGACCTGTTTTTAGGTATTCGTAGCATGAAAAATCTTGTAATTTGCCGAGAGCAAAAGCGGCGGCTTCTCGCTCGCATGGATGAGCCCCGTGAGCTAGATTGCGCACGTTATTAAGAAAATAATCGCGATTATTTTCTGCAGCCAACACAGCGATTTGACTACGGATAACCGGATCGGAGTCGCATAACAACTGTTTGATATACGCATTCGATTCTTCATTTTCTATATGGATTAATATGTTCCCTATAAGAGGTTTAAAGGAATGCGGAATTTTATCTAAAAATGTTCTTAATCGATCTATGACATAGGGATATCTTAATAATGCCAATCTATAAATGGCTTCCATTTTGACAATGGGATGGGGAGAGCCGGAAGCTGTTAGGAGAATGGACTCTACCGTTTTTCCGGTGAAATTATTTAATACCGACAAGGTTAGGAGTTGTAGGACATAGTCGGATTCTTCAGCTGCTTTCGATAAAATTTCCAAAGATGACGAAGAACCCGAAATACCGGCGCCCAAAACGCAACATTTTTTCAGATAAGGGTCATTTGTTTGATATCCGATGTTGAGAATGAATTCCGACATTTTTCTAAGTAAACGGAAATCGTGATAACCTACTTGTCGATAGTGTTTCAGATAGATTGCAAACGATTTTTCGGGAGTTTTATAAACGGTTTCCGAAAAAATTTTATTTTTAACGACACACGTATAATCTCCATAGACTTTCGGATTGTGATTACACAGCAAGACAAATAAGAAAACCCAAAAAAATCTTCTTAACATTAAGAAATGAAATTCCACAAATTAATACCTAATTGAAGTAAAAGTTGATACAAGGTGTTGATGGGAAGACCTCTCACGTTATAACTGCATCCGTTAATCTTTTCGACAATCAAACTTCCGCCGTCCTGAACACTATAGCCTCCACACTTATCTAAGGTATTAAAAGCTTTTACATAGTTCATAAGATGTTTATCATCGACGGATCGTAGGATAAGTTCCGTTTTTTCATACCGGGAAACAGTCACCGAATTTAAGGAAACGGTAACGCCGGTAAAAACCCAATGAGGCTTAGAAGCTAATCTGCGAAGCATGTCAACGGCATGCATTTCATCGATCGGCTTATGAAATATTTCACCTTTTTGATAAACGACCGTGTCTGCCGTAATGATAAGACAATCTTTAGAAAATTCTTTTTGTAAGGATTCGGATTTACCCAAAGAAACGTTTATCGCATATTGACCGATATCGGTATTCTGAAGAACGGAAGTCTCATCGAAATGAGAAACAATCGTTAAAAACGGTATCTTAAAGTGTTCAAGGATTAATTTTCTTTGGGGTGATTGAGAACCGAGAATAATTTGAGGTAACATGTCAAAATTTGTATCT
Source organism: Victivallaceae bacterium (assembly GCA_036659455.1). NCBI lineage: Bacteria > Pseudomonadati > Lentisphaerota > Lentisphaeria > Victivallales > Victivallaceae > Victivallaceae bacterium. The sequence continues at coordinate 393,124 of JAVXCN010000001.1, read as the reverse complement.
TTTTTTCTTATTTAAAGACGGACCGAAATTTTTATCTTGACGTTCTTTCCAGGTATTCGGTTAGAGGACCGTCATAAATGCGAATACCGCTTTCTTCAAAAGCAACGATTTTTTTTGCAAAAACTTCAACTAAGCTCCTGTCATGACTGACGCAAATCGCCGTTCCTTTATAGTCGTCTATGCCCCAGGCCAATGCGGAGACGGCCTCCAAATCCAAATGATTGTTCGGTTCGTCTAAAATCATGAAATTATGAGGCTCAAGCATCAACGCCGCTAAAATTAAACGTGCGGATTCTCCTCCGGATAAAGCCTCTATACACTTGAAAGCATCATCCCCGGCAAATAATAACTTTCCGAGTACGCTTCTGATTTCCTGATCGTAAACGCCCTGCTTTTTGTTTCTCAACCAATCAAATAGTTTTTCTTTACGATTATTTCCGAGAATATCGGAGTGATTTTGCGGAAAATACGTCTGCTTAACTTGATGACCGATATTAATGGTTCCCGAGTCCGGTTCTAAAACTCCACTTATTAATTTCAATAGTGTCGTCTTACCTAAACCGTTGTTACCGATGATACCTATTTTGTCGTTTTGATGAATTTCTAAGGAAAAATTTTTGATGACGCAATTGTCTCCGTAACTCTTGGATACGTTTACCAACTTACAAACGACTTTCCCGGAAGATTGATCCGGCGTTTCAAATCGAATATACGGACGCTGAATATTAGACTTTTTGAGATCTTGAGGTTGCAGTTTCTTTATTTCTCGAATTCGTGACTGCACCTGACTAGCCCTAGTGCCTGCTCCGAATTTGGCTACGAAATCTTTTAATTGAGAAATTTTGGTTTCCTTAGATTTAATATCCGCTTTTTCTCTTTCGCGGGCAGCTGTTTTCATCTCTATCATATCATCATAATTCCCCGGATAGATAATGATGGTGTCGTAGTCGATATCAGCAATATGAGTCGTTACTTTATTTAGGAAATGCCTATCGTGACTTACGACAATTACCGTGCCCGGATAAGTTCTCAAAAATTCGGCCAACCATTGAATCGAATGTAAATCCAAATGGTTAGTCGGCTCGTCAAGAAGAAGTGCTTCGGGACTACCGAATAAGGCTTGACATAACAAAGTTCGAAATTGAAAATCCAGAGGAACGGTTGACATTTTTTTGTCATGAAATGCAGAAGGGATCCCGATTCCGATGAGAAGTGATTCGGCTTCCTGCTCGGCAACATAGCCTCCTTCTTCTCCTATGATTTCTTCTAGCTCGGCTAAAAGCATGCCTTTAGCATCGTCGAACTCTTCAAGATAAAGAGCATCTCTTTTTTGTATCGTGTCCCAGAGTTTTGTGTTGCCCATAATAACACACTCCAAGAGAGTGTTATTATGAAACTCTTCGATGTTTTGTCGTAAAATACCGATTCTGCGAGGTAAAGAAACATGTCCTTTCGTCGGTTCGACGACACCCATGATTATCTTTAATAAAGTAGATTTTCCTGCTCCGTTCGGTCCTGTTAAGCCATAGCGATTTCCCGGGTTGAAAACGACGGAGACATCGTCAAATAAGACTCTCGTCCCTAAAGATTTGCCTATTCTGTCTAAAACAATACTCATGACAAAAAGGTTACCGGAGAATTTTGAAAAAAACAAGAATCTAAAAAATTTAAGCGTGAGGATGTGTGTTTTTATAAACTTTTTCCTTAAGTTTTAAAGAAACGTGTGTATAAATCGTAGTCGTATTGAGACAAGAATGTCCGAGAATGGTTTGGATTGTTTTCAGATCCATGCCGTTTTCCAACCAGTGAGTGGCAATCGTATGTCGGATGGTATGTGGAGAAATATTACCGGATAAACCGCTTTTGATTAAATAACAACGAAACGTTCGGTCTACGGATCGAAGGGTTATTCTGTTACCGAATCGGTTTAAAAAAATTGCCGAAGAATCGCATGGAATTTCTTCTCCTTTTGCATTGATGAATCTTCTTGGATCTTCTAAATAACGTTGAATCCAGTCGCCGGCATTTTTGGTTATGGGAATGATTCTCTCCTTTTTTCCCTTTCCCTTGACTCTAAGTAGTAATGAATGCAAATCCAGATCCGGTCGATTCAAAGCTACCAATTCTCCGATTCGAATACCCGAACTGTAAAAAAGTTCTAGGATACAACGATCTCGAAGACCGAAATATTTCGAAATCTCCGGAATCGAAAACAATATCTCGACTTGAGAATAAGATAAGGGTTGCGGTAATGATTTTCCGATTTTAGGCGTCTTAATGGTTTCCGCAGGATTGAAAGAGATTAATTTTTTACGTACGCAAAAGTTTAAAAAACTTTTAATTGAAGCAAGATATCGCGCAAGAGTTTTTTTACTTTTGACGGATTGAACGGTAAGGAATTTTCTTAATAAATCCAAGGAGATTAAAGATAGAGTCGGATCCTGAATTTTCTCAAGATCCATTCCGTTTTCGCAGAACGTTTTATGACAAATGGGAATGGATGTTTCTTCCGGAGATTTTTTAAGAACTTCCGTTTCGATAAAATTTTTTAAAAGCGTAAGGTCGGATGCATAGTTGCGCAGGGTATGTTCCGAAAACATTCTGACGAGTTTTAATTCTTCAAGAAAAAGATAGGCGGCTTGAATCATGGAATCGAAACGAAAACTCCTCTTTACGATCGCGATTTATCTACCCGTTCATTTTTTGGAAAGGGATATATTTTGCATTCTTGACCGGCTTGAGTGTTAGGAAATATTGTTCGAGCCTCTTTCTCAAAATCTTTAATGTTTAAATATCTGGCTGAAAAATGTACTAGTATGAGTTCTCGAGCATTTGCCTTCGAAGCAATTTGCGCTGCTTGCTTCGCCGTTAAATGATAATGCGTTTGGGCAAGATGCGCATGTTCTTCCAGATAGGTGCTTTCACAGATGATCATTCGCGCATTTTGTCCTAAAGTAACGGCATTTTTGCATGGAAGAGTATCTGCAATTACGGCAATGCTATCGCCTTTTCTTATATAGCTTACGTCTTCCAATTTGATTAATTGACCGTTATGAAGCAGTTTTCCGTTTTTTAACAGTTCTTGCATAACGGAACCGCCGAGTTGCAGCTCTTTTAATTTTTCAGGGAAACATTTCACTGTGTCCGGTTCAGTAATTCGCCATCCGATATTGGGTACTTGATGATCTAAATAAAGGGCTTCTATACGAAAGTTACCGAAATCTTCAACAATTCCTTCGGATTCGACAGGATGTTCAATCACTTTTATGATCTCGTGATAAATGGTCCCATAACGCAACCTATCGAAATATTGTTTTCCCGATGCGGGATAATAGCAATGAATCGGGTGCTTAACTTTATCGAGATTCAAACGCATCAACATGGAACCTAATCCCAGGCAATGATCACCGTGAAAATGACTGACGAAAATTCTCGTAACCGTCGTAGGAGCGATATTGGCAAAAATAAATTGTCTTTGTGTCCCTTCTCCCGGATCGAAAAGTAGGCCTTCGCCGTTCCATCTTAAAAGATAAGCACCGTGATTTCTTGCGCGTGTCGGTTGCTGACTTGATGTCCCTAAAACGATTAATTCTCTGGAACTCATACGATTCTCATACCCCTAATATAAATCGAATCTTTCTTAAGAACGAGGAGGATAGAAGATCGGATGCTTATTCCTCTACTATTTTGAACACATCGTTTGCGATTACAGTTATAGCAGGTCCCTTCAATGCCGTTTCTTCGGAAGATTTTAAGGAAATTTTTTCAATCATTCTTTCCATGTGAGTAATGGGAGAAGAGGGACGATCCTCCGGAGTCGATTCGTTCGCTTTGTCGGAGGCTTGCTCGGCAAGAGGCTGTTGAACTTCGGACATCTTAGGACTTTCCGAAGAAGAAGTTTGAGGGGTGGCAGTTTCAAGATTTTTTGTTCTACCGGACAGAATTTTAATTATGATTGAGGATATCAACAATGCTCCGATGGCAACAAAAATCGACCAAGCCGGAATTATCAAGGCTAAAGACAGACAAGAAACGACAACAATAAGTAAGACGATGATTATGGACACGATAATCCAGATTTTCATGCATAAAGGAGTTTTCGACTTTTGTGAAGGTGCCTGTACAAGAGATTGTGTTGTATTTGACGTATGTTCGGTTACCTGAGTCATATGTTTAAGTGTCAGTCTTACATAACAAAATAATTACTAAGAGAGATTATTGATGAAAATAGGATTAAAGGTATTCAACATTTTTTCGGATTTCCTTGATATTTTGTGATTAACGAATTTTTTTTAAATCTAAATTCGAATCCTTCCATTTGTCTCTATGAGCAAAGTCTATCCATATATTGGATTCATTCGATTCGAGTAATATGATTGGATGGATATCGACGATCGAAATTTATGTTCGGGATGACGGCGATACCCTTAAACTAACAATTTTAATCGAGATCCGGAAAAGCGATTGGGAACACATCGTCATAGTGAGAAACGAAATGAATTTTTAAATCCTTTTTCAAATAATCCGGGAGCATATCGTAATCACGTCTGTTGTCTTCAGGGAAAATTAAGGTGCTCAGATTCGAACGTCTGGCTGCGATTAATTTCTCTCGGATGCCTCCGACTCCCAAAACCCTACCCGTTAAAGTGATTTCTCCCGTCATACCTAAGTTTTCAAAAACCGGCAGGTTCAGTAGCAGTGATAACAATGAAGAAACCATAGTTATCCCGGCAGAAGGACCGTCTTTAGGGGTTGCTCCTTCGGGAATATGTATATGCACCTGGGATTTATCGAAGAAAGTATATCCGGGCGCATATTTATCTATGGTGCTATTGAGATAAGTCCAAGCGATTTGCGAAGACTCTTTCATGACGTCTCCGATTTGTCCCGTTAGTCGCATCTCTGTTTTTGAAGCAGGGGTGGCGACGGATTCGATATAAAGCGTAGCTCCCCCTAAAGAGGTCCAAGCCAACCCAGTAGTTACTCCTATAGGAGTTTCTTCGTAAAAACGATCGCTGGTAAAAAGGGGTTTTCCTAAATAATCGACCAAATTACTGCATGTAATATTTTGTTTTTTACATTTATATTTGATTTTTTCATTGTCGGATTTTTGTTTGGATCGTTCACTATCTCGAACGATTTTGAGAGCGACTTTCCGCAAAACCTTTTTAATGTTGGCATCAAGACTACGTACGCCGGCTTCTCTAGCATAATTATTTATCATTTGCTTGATGGATTCGAATGAAAACGATACGTTATCGGCTTTCAATCCCGTTTCTTTTCTTGCCTTAGGTATAAGATATTTATTGGCAATCTGTACTTTTTCTTCCAAAATGTAACCGGACAATCTAAGAACCTCCATTCTATCTAAAAGAGGTTCGGGAATATTGTCCAAAACGTTTGCCGTTAAAATAAATAGGACATTGGACAAATCGACCCGAATATCCAAATAATGATCCAAAAAATCCTTATTTTGCTCGGGATCCAAAACTTCGAGCAAAGCGGAAGCAGGATCGCCGTGATAGCTCATACCTATTTTATCGACTTCGTCAATCATGATAACGGGATTCATGGTCTGGCTTTGTTTTAAAGCCTGAACCATTTTTCCGGGCATGGCACCAATGTATGTCCGTCTATGACCTTTGATTTCGGCTTCGTCTTTCATGCCGCCGACGGAAAAACGGAAAAATTTCCTATTTAATACTCTGGCTATGCTTTTTCCTACGCTCGTTTTTCCTACTCCGGGAGGACCAGCCAAACAAATAATGCTGCCCTTAAGCCCTTTCGAAAGCTTTCCGACACTGATCAATTCCAGAATTCTTTGTTTGATATCTTCCAACCCGTAGTGATCTTTATTCAACACCTTCTCGGCTTTATCCAGATTCAAATGTTCCTTACTTTGAATACTCCATGGAATAATCGTTAACCAATCTAGATAATTTCTGCAAACGGCGTATTCGGCGGAAGCCGTCTCCAACGTTTGTAATTTCTCCATTTCCTCTCGAATCGTCTCCATCGCATAATCGGGCGGCATACTTTTATTAAGTCTTTCCGAGAACTTTTCAATGTCGATAGCTTTATCTTCTTTTTCGAGCCCCAACTCTTTTTTAATCGTTTTGAGTTGTTCCTTCAGAAAAAATTCTTTCTGACTCTTAGTGATGGTAGCTTCTATCTTTTGATTGATGCTGCTTTGTAATCGACTTAGATCAAGTTCTTTTTTAAGCAATACGAGCGCTTTGTCAATACGAGAATGCATTTGAGTCGTTTCTAAAATCTCTTGGAGATCTTCTCTTGTAGCTGTTGTTAAAGCTACTGAAAAATCGGCTAATTTTCCGGGTTCCGTGAAATCCGAGTGACCAAGGAAAATTTGAAGCTCTTCTTTGAAGAGGGGATTTAATTTCAATAATTCTTTAATAACGGATATTATGCTGACCGAATAAGCTTTAAGTTCATCCGTTATAACTCGACTATCGGGATGATAACTGACTTTGGCTTTAAGATATTTATCCTTCACCAGGGGTTCGACAATTTGAATTCTTTCTTCTATATTAAGAAGAATCTGAGCACCTCCGTTTTCGAGAGGCATGATTCTTAAAATACGGGCGGCCACACCGGTTTTGTATAATTTTTGAAAATTGACTTTTGCTATGTTTACATTTTCTTTTTTTGTCAGAAACAAACCGATATATTTCTGTGAACTTTTTGCTATAAGTTTAAGAACTTCATAAAATGGTCCGGTTTCGATTAACATCGGGGCAGCCATACCCGGAAAGAAAGGTCTTCGATTTAAAGGAAGAATGAAGAGTTCGTCGGGAAGAGCTCCTTCTTGCTGGCTTTTTTCTTCTTGTCGGATGTCGGTTTCTTCCAGAATGTTCTCCATTGCGGAAGCGTTTTGTTCGTCAAGATGCTCGTTATCGTTATTATTTATAGTCAAACCAATCCTCTAGTCTTTGAATCGCCGAAACTCTATAACGGGGAACGAATAAGATGAAGAAAAACGTGTTCTTACCCGAAAATACGGCAAACTACCGTGTCGCCTTAGGTTAGCACAAAATCGTTTTTTTCTGCGAACAATCCTAGGGATTTTTTGTATCTAGTGGCGTGTTATATATTATTGTCGTATTATCGTTGTATTTTTGTGATTTCGGTCGTAGGTCAATGTATTTTTTGGTCGTGGATACAGGGTGGGATTTGCCATGGGTTTCTTTATTCGGACAAAACAAAGTCTTGTTTGATCGTATAGCTGCTCCCGAAGAAGATAACGGAGAGTTTTTGCGGAATTGCGTTGCCGGAATCTTGGAGGATTTTTCTTTCGAAAACCGGCAATTATATTTATCCGTTTCTCGCGGACCCGGTCGATTTTCTGCCTTGCGTGTCGGAGTATCGTTTTGTAAAGGATTGGGAGCTGCTCTCAATGTTCCCGTTCTCGGGTGGAAATCGACCGAAATTATGTATTCGGAAGGGGTTCGGGAAAAATTCTTTGCCGCAGTTCCTTCCTCTGCCGGTAAAGTGCATGTATCTCTTAGAAAAAAGATATCCGAAGCGTTTGTTTCCGATTTAGGGGTAAACGTTACGATTGATCTTAAAGATCTTGAAAAACTTTGCTCCGACTGGGACTGTTCTACGGTTATCGTTTCGAATTCGAGCCTTATGAACAAAATGGTCAAATTTTCTTTTTGTGATCTTCGATTCTCTTCCAGGTGTTTGTCTAGAGTTTATAAATCTTTTTTTGAAAGAAACGATTATTTTGAAAACAAAGAAATAGATTACGGAGAAGTCATTTTTGCAAAAGCCGAGAAATAAAAATTTATTTTTATTTTTTTACGGAAGCTATTTTGACATTGAATGGTAATGATTTTTTGTGCTAAAATTCCAGAGCTTCCTTGATTGCCTAAGTGTATTTTATTTTCGGTTTTTGAGGAGTCCGAATTTTATATTGAAAAGCAAGTTTAAATTTTAATTGGAAGGGGTTGGTGAAATGCCAAGCGTGAAAGTGAGAATCGGAGAACCGGTAGATAAAGCTTTGCGAATTTTGAAAAAGAAATTGGATAAAGAAGGTGTTATGAAGTCTGCCAAAGCGCATCGTTTTTATGACAAACCTTCCGTAAAAAAACGAGCAAAATCAAAAGCTGCCGCAAAATACAGAACCAGATAGTTGCGTTTAGAATATGGAATACTATGAGATTTTAGGGGTTTCCAAAGGTGCAAGCACCGATGAAATCAAGAAAGCATATCGTAAACTTGCCATTAAGTACCACCCTGATAAAAATCCCGGTGATGCTGAATCCGAGCGTCGTTTCAAGGAAATTTCCGAAGCTTATGAAGTACTGAGTGATGCTAAGAAAAGGGGGAATTACGACAGATTCGGAAAAGACGGGGCATGTGTCGGTGCAAATGGATTTAGCGGTGGTTTCGGTAATATGGAAGACGCTCTTCGAACTTTCATGGGTGCTTTCGGCGGAGGTGGCGGTGAAGAGTCAATTTTCGATAGTTTGTTCGGTGGATTCGGTGGTAGCGCTAGCGGTGAGCCGGGAGCTCAACGTAAAGGAGCCAGCAAAAAAGTTAATTTAACGATTACGTTTGAAGAAGCGGCTAAGGGGGTTGAAAAGGAAATCATATTGTCCTTGTATGTCCCTTGTAAGGCTTGTTTGGGAAAAGGGGCTTCATCCGCTCACGGAATTAAAAAATGTTCTCGTTGTAAAGGAACTGGGCAGGTCATTCAAAATAGGGGATTTTTCTCTATGGCTTCTACATGTCCGGAATGCGGAGGTGAAGGACAGATTGTTACGGACCCTTGCAAGAGTTGCTCTGGACAAGGAAGAGTAAAAGAGAAGAAAACCATTACGGTTAAAATTCCTGCCGGAATCGATACCGGTATGCGTATCAAGATGGAAGGTCGGGGTGATGCGGGGCAAAACGATGCTGCCTTCGGAGATCTTTTTGTATATATCGAAGTTAAGTCACATGCCGTTTTTGAAAGAAACGGTACGGATATTTCATTAGATTTGCCCATCGGTTTCGTAGATGCCGCATTGGGAGCCAAAAAAGAAATTCCGACGCTGTTAAATGAGGGGACTTGTCTTTTGAGTATTCCCGAAGGTGTGCAGAGCGGAACGATTCTGAAAGTGAAAAATCAAGGATTTCCTTCTTTACAAGGAAGAGGAAGAGGGGATCTTTTAGTTCGAACAATAATTGAGACGCCTACAAAGCTTTCGGAAGAACAAAAAGAAATTTTACATAAATTTGCAGCTACGGAAAAAATTGAAAATTTCCCGAAAAAGCGGACTTTTATGGATAAAATTAAAGCTTTTTTTTCGGATTTCGCTGTATAGATTGATTTTTTAATCTTTAAACTTGGGGGCAATTGTGACGATTTTTAAGGAAAAAATCTCCAGTAATTTACTTAATGTCCTTAAGTTGGTTTATAAAACTCGTATAGCCGATGCCAAAATGTTGAATTTGTCTAGGCAAGCTGATAAAGGAGCTTCTTTTCAGCTTTCTTGTGCCGGTCATGAATTGGTCGGAATAGTTGCAGGTCTTGAGATGTCGGTAGGAAAAGACTGGAGCTTTCCTTATTACAGGGATCAAGGGTTTCCTGTAGGGCTGGGTTGTGATTTTGTGGAGCTTTTCGGCTCATTTCTTGCAAAAGCAACAGTTAATCATTCATCCGGTAGGATGATGCCTTATCATTATTCACATAAAAAATTACGAATTTGCTGTCAATCCAGTGTAGTCGGTACGCAGTTTCTTCAAGCTGCGGGACGAGCTTGGGGAGTCAAGGATTCCGGTAAGTCCGAAGTTGTTTATGTCTCAGGAGGAGAAGGAGCTACTTCTCAGGGAGAGTTCTATGAAACACTGAATTTTGCTTCGCTAAATAGACTTCCTTTAGTCATCGTGGTTCAGAATAACGGTTGGGCTATTTCCGTGCCTTTTAAGGATCAGTGCGGGGGAGATTTGGGCGCTCTTGCACGTAGTTATAAAGGAGTGGACGTTTATTCCGTAGACGGTGGAAATTATTATGATCTGACAACTTGTTTTCGAAAAGCTTTCGGCAAGGCTCGAGAAGAGTCGTGTCCTTCAGTCGTGTTGGCAAACGTCGTAAGGCTATTTTCTCATAGTAACAGCGATAATCATGAGAGATATAAGGAACATTCGATGATATCTTCGGAATCCGTGAGAGATCCCATTTTGTGTCTTGAAAGAGAAATTTTGTCTTCCGGAATCGGAACCGAAGAAGATTTGGAGCTGCTGAAAAGCGAAGCGGTTCTTGAAATAGACCAAGCTTTATCCGAAGCAGAAAATATTCCTTCTCCGAGTAAAGGAAGTAGTCAGTTGCATGTCTTTGCTCCTTACGTTCCTTCTTTAATCAGTTATGAATCCGTTCAGGAACCGTCTCCGATTACAACGAATTCGTCTTCGGTAAAAGTGATGCGCGATGCGATTTCGGAAGCTATTTCCGAAGAAATGGCTAGAGATCCTTATATCGTAGTTTTTGGAGAAGACGTAGCAGATCCTAAGGGGGGGGTTTTTGGAGTTACTCGAGGACTAACTGAAAAATTCGGGAAGCAACGTTGTTTCAATACACCACTGGCCGAAGCTACGATAATCGGAACGGCCATTGGTTTATCGTTTGACGGTATTTATAAGCCCGTGGTTGAAATACAGTTTGCAGATTATATCTGGCCCGGAATCAATCAATTATTTAGTGAGGCTGCGAGCATTCATTATCGTTCCAGAGGAGAATGGGCTGTCCCATTGGTCATTAGAGCTCCTTGCGGAGGATATATTCAAGGAGGGCCTTATCACTCTCAAAATATAGAGGGATTTTTAGCTCATTGTCCGGGATTAAAGATTGTTTATCCGAGCAATGCGGCGGATGCCAAGGCTCTTTTAAAATCGGCTATTCGCGATCCGAATCCCGTGATATTTCTTGAGCATAAGGCCCTTTACCAAAGAAGAAACTTCAGTGCACGGGAATTGTTTTCTTCGGATTACACTCTGCCTTTAGGGAGAGCTTCTATAGTGACTAAAGGCAATGATCTTACGATTGTTTCTTGGGGAATGACTTTGGCCATATGCTTCGAAATTGCCAAAGATTTATTAAAAGAAGGTATTTCTGTAGAACTTATTGATCTAAGGACTCTTGTACCTTGGGATTCCGAAGTCGTTCTGGATTCGGTCAAGAAGACCGGCAAGCTTTTAGTGGTCCATGAAGCTTCTCGGCAGTGTGGTTTTGGAGCTGAGATTGTGGCTAAAATTTCGGAAGAGGCTTTTACTTTTCTGGATGCACCAATAAAAAGAATTTGTGGACAGGATTGCCCCGTTTCTTACAGTAAAATTCTTGAAAACGAGACTCTTCCTCAAAAAGATTCGATAGAACAAACGGTTCGTGAGTTAGCTGCTTATTAGTCGGGTTTTATAAGAATTTTTCTTCTTCGGGAAAGTGTCGTGTTTTTTCGTTTAATATGATGCCTATAATGATGACGGCTATTACATAGATAAAAACAATTTCCTGAGACAGTTGTTGTTCCGATCGAATTTCCTTAAATGTAATGGGAGGATCGTTAATCAAGGACAAAAGATTCGTACACCAATAATGATTTAAGGTATGTATAACCTTGAGATTCAGGACGGCTCCGGTTGATGTAAGTATGAAAACGGGATATGTCAATAAAGGGACGAATAAATTATAAAAAACACCGTTTAAAGGTATACATAGAAAATATTTTAATAAAATTGGCCATAAAAATATATGTACGGCAAGATCAACTGCCATTATGTCACATATCGATAGTCCGATTTTTTGTAACAATCGTTTGATCACGTTACGCGATAAAGACGAGTATCCCAAGAGACAGTTTTTTAAAAATTTGGCTATCGGATTATATAAAAACATGATTCCTGCCGTGGCTAAAAAGCTTAACTGGAAGTTTAGGGAAAAAAGTGACGAGGGATCGAAAGCGGATATTAGAATAAGCGCTAAAGACAATCGATTAATTCCGGAGCATCTTCCTTTAAAAAAAGAGTCGGAAAACAGTACGACTCCGCAGATCCAACTTCTCATAACGGATGGTGTGGTTTCTTGAATTAAGAGAAATAGAGAGCTCATGACAATCAGGAATATTGCGCGATGATTTTTCCTAAAAAGAAAAGTTATCGGTAATAATAATTTTGTAAAAAAAGAAAAATGGAATCCCGAAACGACCAGTAGATGAGCCAGTCCGAGTTTTTGAAATTTTTCCTTTAAGTCCTTTGGGGGTGATTTTCCTAAAAAAATTCCCGTTAAAAGAGATTGAACTTCAGGACTAGGGTAATTTGTTCCAATATATTGAATGATTTTATTCCTAATGAAAGTTCGGGGATTAGACATCAATTGGCGAGGTTCCGACTTTATGAAATCGGCGTTTTTTTTAAACGAGTATTTGTTGCTATTAGTAATATATTTTAATTTTCCTGAAAGGATATAATCCGTTCCTGATTGTTGTTTTTTATTCGATAAAACGGAGCAGGGAATATTTTTATATTTTTTTCGGGAGTTTTTTTTTCGAAAATTCAGAAATTTTCCCGTACATACGTAATAGTCTTTTATTTTTTTCGTTGACAAGACTCGAAAAACTCCGTTGCCTTCGATAACTGAATTTTTGGAGGGATGGATCGTTCCGGCTAGTAAAAAAGAGATAACGAATAAGGCAAGAGGAAGTTTTTTCGGCATCTTTTTTTCCAGGATTAATAATAGTAATAAAATTACGATTCCTGACGAAAATTGCGAATGGGAGATGGCTCCTAGAATCCAATAAACGGCGTAACGAAATAACGGGTGTTTGTCGTAAAAGTTTTGAAAAGCCGTCCGAACGGTCGACAAAGGAAATTTGAAATAGGTTTCGGTAATTTTGTGAAACATGATTATTGCGATGGAATCAGGTTGGATAAAGAAGTATTTTATTATAAAGGACTTGATTTTCAATCCGCAACGATTCCTTCTTGGGAAAGATTGATAATCGATATTCCCTTGTTAACGAAAGGATGGTATGAGCTCATTCTTTTAGATGACTCCGATCGAACGGCACTCATTAAAGACATTTGGTTAAATTGTTTTACTTTATTCGATATTCATAAGGAAATTCTTGGGATTATAGATGATTTTTTTAACTGTCTGGACAGTATTTGCATTTATGCTTTCAAGACGGAGATGAATGTCTTTTCGGATCTCCGTATGGTATATTCTTTAAAAGGCGGTAATGGATTTTTTCAGGGAGGTCCTCCTTTTTCGGGTGATATAGAGGCTTTTTTTCAGAAAAGATTCAATCAGACGTTTTCTCCTGAGTATAGAGCTTTTTTTTTGCTTCATGACGGTTTTTCCTTAAACGATGACGGGGGGATAGTAAGTACTAAGAATCTTTCCAGAACGTATCAACGCGTGCGAAATCGTTTGATCTCCGATTCAAGTTCATATTCGTTTTTTGCCGAAGACGGTTTTGGTCTGTTTCCTTTTTATGAATCGGTGGGGCTTAACGAGTATCAATGTTTCTTATCCGACCCGGAAATTGTGATGGGTATGGGAGATGCGAGTATATGCGTTCTCGACAACGATTTAAATCAAGTGATTGAAATTCTAAATGGAAATCGAAAATTCGATGAAAGCGACGGATGCCATTATCGCTTCCTTGATTGGTTAACCTGCTATTTAAAAAAAGGATGGAGATGACGGAAAACGGTGTAGAGATAAATGAAACCGACGAAAAAGAATACTCGGAATCTTTCTTGATCGTTCGAAATGCTCTCGGTATTCATGTTAGACCGGCAGGGGTGATAGTTAGAGCGTTGCAGGACGAACCGAATGAAATTTTATTCTGCTATAATTCTCAGGAAGTCAACGCTAAAAGTATTTTAGGTATACTTACGTTAGGTGCATCGGAGGGAGCTAGGATTCTCGTAAGAATCAAGGGTAAGAACACGCCGGAAACCATGCAGCGTTTAAGAGAAATTTTTGAAAATAAATTTGGGGAAACGTAATCGATGGAATCAAAGGTCCATACTGAGAAAGTTTCGAAAGAAATTAGACTTAAAGGATTAACGATAGTTTCGGGGATTTCTATCGGCAGGCCGTTTTTCTACACTCCCACTGCGTTTAAAATTAACGAATTGACTGTTCCTCAAGAAGAAATTGCGCATGAGATCAATCGTTATTATAAGGCTCTTAACCGTTCGAAAGTAGATATTCTTTCTTTACAACAACAGGCAGAAAGTCAGCGCGGAGGTGATGATATTGCTTCCATTTTAAAGTCGCATCTTGAGATTATTAAGGATCCTTCGCTTACGAAAAACGTTGTCGATACGATTAAAAACAACGGAAAAAATGCCGAGTATGCCGTTACGGCGGTTCTAGGAGAAATAGAAGAACGTATCAATAAGACTCGTACTTCTTTTTTTATCGATAGATTGCAGGATATTCAAGATGTTACCGGAAGAATCATCAGTCATTTATGTTGCACCGATCGAGAAAATTTGGGGACGTTAGATCAGAACATTATTGTCATTTCCGAAAAATTGACTCCTTCCGATGCTGCGTGTTCAAACCCAGCGTATATTCGAGCTTTTGTTACCGAAATCGGTGCTCCCACTTCTCATATGGCGATCGTTTCTCAGGCTAAGGGAATTCCTTATATATCGGGAATAGACATACAGTTACTTAGAAGATTGACGGAAGATTCTCCTTTAGTGATTGTCGATGCTTTTTTGGGAGAGATTGTCATTAATCCGTCGGTTGATACTTTGGAATATTATCGAAGTAAGAACAGATCCTCCATTTCCGTTTCTCATAAATCTTGTGAAGTCGATAGAGTCAATTATATTCGCGAAATGCGTCCTCAAAGAAGGGTGTCTTTGAATATTGATTCTTATCAGGATTTTGACATGATCGACGATTGTTTCCCGGATGTCGGGATAGGATTATTTCGTACGGAATATTTAGCTATTAACGCGGGAAAGTTCCCTTCTGAAGAAGAACAATTCGATATATACATGAAATTGACCTTACGTAAGGCTCATACCCCTCCTGTTATTCGATTGTTCGATTTCGGCGGAGATAAGGTTATTCCGGGATTTAATTTTAAAGAACGAGCTTTAAGATTGTTATTCAGGGATAAGTCGATTTTCGAATCTCAAATTAAAGCTCTGATAAGAACTTCTCTCGCCGGACCGATCAAATTATTATTGCCTATGGTTGCTGATATTACTGAGCTAAGACGCGTTAAGGAAATCATTAAGATGTTTGTCGGCATCATGTCTTCTGACGAAAAAAGTTTAGTGATGTCCAATCTTAAAATAGGATGTATGATTGAAGTGCCTGCTGCATGGTTGATGCTTAAAGAGCTGGCCGAAGAATGCGATTTTTTTTCGATAGGAAGCAATGACTTATCACAGTATACCCTTGGAATAGGAAGAGAATCGGGTGATGTGGATTATCTGAATTGTCCTCTTCATCCCGCCGTTTTAAGGATTATCGGCAAAACGATGGTAGTTGCTAAGGAGCACGGTATTCCTGTTTCTTTATGTGGTGAAATTGCTGCTAACCCACAATTCTCATCTCTATTCTGGGGATTGGGATTGGAAGAGTTGTCGGTTTCTCCTCCTGCTTTTACATCCGTTCTTCAAACCGTTGCCAAATTTGATTTCGAACAAGCAAGACAACTAGCCGATGAAGCTCTTAAAACGACTACTTATGCCGATTTAATGTCATTATTAAGCTCTTCCTAGAACCGCTATCCGAACGGTAGTAATCGTGAATTTTGTTTTTTTTCCTCTTCGATAAGAGACACCGCGTTTTTGTGCGCAGATATTATCAAATCCTGGAGGCATTCCGGATCTTCCGGGTCTATGCATTCCGGTTTGATGTTTATTAATACAATCTCCAGTTTTCCGTTCAACGTGATGGTGACCAACCCGTTACCGGAAGTGCCGATGTATCTTTGCGAGAGCATATCCTGCTCCATCGATTGAAAGTGTTGCTCCATTAAACGAGCTTCTTTTTTCTTTTTAGAGTATCCACTGCCCATATTTTTCTTTATTTCTTGGTTAAAATGCCTTGTAATTCGACGGCTCCGAATTGCAAAAGATTATCAAAAATAACCATCTCGAGATGAGTTGGTTGAGATTCTTGAGTTTGGGCGAAATTAGGATCGGATATATCGGAATGTTGAATCCGTTCCTTAATTTCGACTTTATTCGGCAACATCGATGGTTCGGAGACACGAGAAGTTTGAAGTGCCGAAGTTTTTTTATACCGATCTTCAAGTTCGTAATTGTCTTTTCGAATCGGAAGATTTTTCAATTCCAGAATTTGTGAAAACGAAGGTCGTTTCCTATAATTGATTAAGTGAAGCAAAACGGTTTCCAGAAAAACGACTTCGAAAACGGTCTGCTTGAGTTTGAAGGAAGCTTCACCCAGAAATTCAACGATATAGAGGAGCTGCTCTTCGGAATAACCCGTAGGGGAACCGGTGAGCAAAAGATCGCGATAGCGAAGCGTCAGGTTATTCAGGAATTGCGTAATATCATAACCTTTTTCAAAAATAAATTTCGTCGTATCGAAAAGAGTTCGGTAATCCGACTGCAAGATGGAGGTATTTATTTTTTCAAAGATATAGTCATCCGGAAGACCCATAGTTTCATTAACCGTTGACATATCGATTTTGGTCGGGCTATAAGAAATCACTAAATCCAGGAATGATTCCGCATCACGTAAACTTCCTTGAGCGGATTGAGCGATTCTTTCGATTGCGGATAACTCATATTCGATAGTTGTATCGGATAGTATCGTTTTGAGTTTTTGTGTAATTAACGGTTCCGGAACTCTTGTTAAATTAATTTTTTGACAACGACTTAAAACGGTTAAGGGGATCTTATGGGGTTCCGTTGTGGCTAAAAAAAATTTTACGTGAGAAGGAGGTTCTTCGAGAGTTTTTAAAAGAGCGTTGAAAGCTTCTTTCGTGAGCATGTGGACTTCATCTATTATGTACACTTTAAAACGAGATTTCCCAGGAGTAAAAAAAACCGTCTCATTGATTTGTTTGATATCATCAATCCCTCGATGGGAAGCTCCGTCGATTTCAATAACGTTCATACTATTGCCTAAAGCAATTTCTTTACAAGAGATGCAGGAGCAACAGGGTTCTCCGCATGTAGAAAGAGACTCGCAATTAAGAGCTTTGGCAAATAATCGTGCCAGAGTCGTTTTTCCGACACCTCTCGTTCCTGAGAAAAGATAGGCGTGAGCCGTCTTACCCAAGACGATCGCATTCTTCAATAAGGTGACGGCTGCCTTTTGACCGAGTACTTCCGAAAAAATTCCGGGACGATATTTTCTATAAGATGCTAAATGAAAAGACATAAACGCAGAATCCGCACGCAATTCCGTTTTCTATAAGTTTCGGATGATAGCCCGGAAAGTTTTCTTTTACAAATATAAAGGAGGTTTTTATCGCCTGATACAACATAGTTTGATAAAAATGTAAAAAATACCGTAACCTTCCAAAGATTTTTTTTGACTGAATCACTGGATCGTATGTATGCCGGCTTTGACTAAAGGGTTTTGTTTTTGAATTCCAAAGCATTGAGTTTTTTTTGTCGTTTAAGTGCGGCCATCGGTTTTGGGATTTGCATTTTTGGTTTTTTGCAATTCAAGGTCTTTTGTTTCCTGGATCTTGAGACCGGAGGGTTTTCCGGGAGGACGATTGTATCTCCGGTAAATGGAGTTTTCTCATGGGATGCTTCCCTCGATGATTCTCGGAATAAGGATTTCGGGAAGGTCTATGTTTTTTCATTTCCGCAATCCGGGTTATTAACCGAAAGTATTTCGGAAAGACTGCCGGAGAACATGTCGGACATAATGTCTCGCGTGTGTGACTTTTTGTCTTCATGCAGATTCGTGGATGCCGCGACTCATGATTATATACGTGAATTAGCGAAAAAAGGCCTTGTGCCCGAGAGCATCGGTTTTCACGTTTTTCGTTCCTCCAACCTCTCGGAATACGAAATCTATGAAACCGGCCTCGATTTTCTCAAAAATGAATTGATGAAGGATTCCCGATTCGATCCGGAAGTTATTGCGAAAGTCATTGCCGAAGTTAGGGGACAGGTCTATGTGCAGCAGGATGATCGACTTAGTCGTTTCATTATTCAAGAATCTCCTTATCGAAAACAAGCCGAAATCGTCAAGAGTGGAGACGTTGTCGTTAAAAAATACCAAAAGATAGGTCTGAGGGAGCGAGCTTTATTCGAGTTTTTAAGGAATGAATCTTCGGGTAGTGTTTTGTGGAACTTACGTCCTTGGCCGGTAACGCTTTTTCTGTCCGGAGCGATACTATGCTTGGGATACTTTTTTCTTAAATTCTTTTTCGAAGAAGTGTTTTCGGATCACAGGAAATTTACCGTTCTTATTGCAATTTGTATCGTTTCTTTGATCGGAGTAAAGTTTATCGAGGTTCTTTTTGCTTCGGGAAGTCTGAACCTCGTAAGAAATATCCCTTATCCGATTATTTTACCTTTTTCCGCTATTTTAATCGGGATATTTTTGGGAATTCCTTTGTCCGCTTTCGTATGCAGTTGTCTTGTGTTGATTTATACTTTAGGAGCCGATATTTGGAATAATACAATATTCAATTCCATTAATATCTTATCCGTCGGTTTTTCGTTTTTAATGATTCGTAAAATCCACCGATCCAATTCGATTTTCAAGGTGTGCGTGAAGTTATGGTTTCCGACACTTGCCGCAACGACCGTTATTCGTATTTTTGATTGCGAATGGAATATAGGAATTTTTGTTTGGGATGCCTTATTTAATTTTATTTTTAGTTTTGTGACGGCTATTTTTGTTATAGGTTTGGTTCCTCTTTTAGATGTTTTTTTCGGGTCGTCTTCGAAACATGCATTGCTTCTCTTGCTCGATCCTGAACAAGAATATCTTAAAAGATTGTTTACGGAAGCTTTAGGAACCTACCAGCATTCGGTTTTAGTCGGTTGTATGGCGGAAGCCGCTGCTAATGCAATTCAAAGAGACGGTCTTTTATGTCGGGTAGCGGGCCAGTATCACGATATAGGTAAGCTCGTCAATCCTTCCTTTTTCGTTGAGAATCGCTCTTCCGGGATTGCTGAAGATCCCGAATGTCGGAATATCGTAAAGGATTTGGAAATTATCCTCTCTCATGTTTCCGAAGGCATAAATCTTGCTTCGAAAATTCATTTACCGGAAACGGTGATCAAAGTAATTAAAGAACACCACGGCACTACGATGGTTCATTCATTGTATTATGATTATAAGAACTCTAAGCCCAAGGAAAATGAACGGATTTTAGATGAAAATTTTTTTAGATATAAAGGTAAAAAGCCTTCAACCATCGAGTCGACGATCATTATGTTAGCGGACTCCTTTGAGGCGGCTTCTCGTTCTTTAGGTACGGTAACCGAAAAATCGTTATCGGAGCTCCTCGATAAAATAGTCGCTCAAAAATTTTCGGACGGTCAGTTCGAATATTCTCCCTTAACTTTGGCTGAGTTGAAATTGTGTAAGCAAGCGATGCTTAAAACTTTGTTCGGTGCGCTTCATCTTCGCCGAAAGTATCCTGAGGCGTTACCGGAACAAAACATATTATTGATCGGAAAAGATGCGCAACCTAAGGTCCTTGATCATTAGGAAGTGTTTTTCGACAGACGACGATATCGATAGCTCGGAAAAGAAGCTTGAGATTCTTACGTGTTTTCAAAGCGATAATTGCAAGAGAACCCTGCAGAGGCGCATAGGGAGGAGGTAAAGGTATTTTATGTTTGATATCCGTTTTTAAACGTATCAAAGCCGCATCGGCAACTACTATGCCATCGAACTTTTTTTGATAAAGTCGGGACAGTCTTTCATTGACGTTACCTCTAATGTCCTTAACGATGCAATCGGGAAAAAGATTTTTGACCGTCCTATATCTGTTTGCGGAAGACGTTCCGATAATGAGTCGTTTCGGTAAAGGAAGCGATAAAGAAGGGTGATAAACTAAACTGTCGCCGGAAGCAATTGACTTTGTCACGGCAACAAGAGTGAGGTCGGAAGGAAGGGTTTGAGGAAGATCTTTCGCGGAATGGATGCCCGCATCGCATTTTTTTAAGGAGATTAGCCGATCTACGGTGTTCGTAAAAAAGTTTTCCGCTTTAATAAGTCGTAAAGGGGTCGTTTTATCCAGATCTCCCATGGTTTCCACGAGAATTCGTTCGAATTGCATGCGAGGGTAGATTTTTTTCAACGTGGATTCGATTTCAGAGATTTGTATGACGGAAAGCGGTGATTTTCTTCCGGCCAAACGTAACGGTTTCTTTCCTTGAATTAGAGCTTCGATATCAGAATGAAAGAAATTTAAGGGCATCTTTGATATTTTTAACTCCTATAATTTCAATCTCTTTTTTGATTTTGTCCGGAATATTCGCCACTTGACCTTGAGGTAGAACGGCCGTGGAAAAACCCATAAGAATGCTTTCTTTCAGTCTTTGTTCGACCCCCGAAACATTGCGGATTTCACCGCCTAAACCGACTTCTCCTGAGATCGTGAATCCGGGGTTGATGATTTTACCCGTTAAAGAAGAAGCTACCGATAAAAGTGCTCCCAAATCGGCAGAGGGTTCGATGATTTTCAATCCGCCCGCGATCGAAAGAAAGACGTCTTTATCGTGAAGATATAATTTGGCTCTTTTTTCCATCACGGCTAATAACAAAGCCAACCTGTTTTGATCGAACCCTGACGTTTTTCTTGAAGGATTGCTGTAAGGGCTATTGGAAACCAAGGCTTGTATTTCTACGAGAATGGTACGAGAATTTTCAGCTACGGGAACGATGGCGGATCCCGGAAATTCCGTATTGCGTTCTTTTAGGAACATAGCTGAAGGATTAACGATTTCGATGAGACCCAATTCCTGCATAACGAATAATGCCAATTCGTTTGTTGGACCGAAGCGGTTTTTAATGGAACGGATCATGCGATAATTTAAATGACTATCGCCTTCAAAATAAAGTACTGTATCAACGAGATGTTCCAAAACCTTAGGACCGGCAATATCCCCCGATTTCGTTACGTGTCCGATAACAAAAGTCGTGATTTCATTTCTTTTGGCAATTTTTAAAAGTTGACTCGTAATTTCCTTAACTTGGGAAACGGAACCCGGTGAGGAACAGATTAGAGGATCATACATGATTTGAATGGAATCTATGATTAATACGGAAGGCCTGCAATTTACGATTTTATCTCTTATGATTTCGAAATTGGTTTCGGAAAAAAGAAGAATGTCCGAAGAACGAATTCCTAGTCGACCGGCTCTTAAAGAGGTTTGAAGAATGGATTCTTCTCCGCAGATATAAAGGACTTTCGTTCGGGGATTTGCCAGCTTTTGAGAAATCTGTAACAGCAAAGTCGATTTCCCGATACCCGGATCACCTCCGATTAAAGTCAAAGCTCCTTTGACGATTCCTCCTCCCGTCAGACGATCCAAACCAGGCATCCCTAGAGAAAAACGGACGGTTTCCGTTTCCGATACGTCGTTGAGAGGGATGGGTTCAATCGGATTCAAAATGTTGTGGGAATGTTTCGTGAACATCGGTTCTTCTCCGAAAGAATTCCAGTTCAAACATTGCGGACATTGCCCAATCCATTTGGGTTGAGATAACCCACATTCCGAGCAAACCCAGATGATTTTCGGTTTAGTCGACATGATTCTCCGTTAGATGTTTTAAGGCATCTTCAGCCGCTTGTTTTTTTGCCGTTTTTTTAGAATTTCCTGCACCTCTGCCGATAATTCGATCGTTAATCTTAACTACTGCCTCGAAAT
Organism: Victivallaceae bacterium; assembly: GCA_036659455.1. Taxonomy (NCBI): domain Bacteria; kingdom Pseudomonadati; phylum Lentisphaerota; class Lentisphaeria; order Victivallales; family Victivallaceae; species Victivallaceae bacterium. Next base: position 371,266 of record JAVXCN010000001.1, on the reverse strand, counting down.
AGGAGCTTTCATTCGTAATTCGAGTTAGGATGATCTTATAAACGGGAAGTATTCCGAAACGTTTTTGAACGCGTTCCTGTAACTCGTTTTTAGCGGGTTGAGAGGGATCTGAAACAAGTTTATCTGCCGTAGGAAGAAGGTCCTTTAATAACTGCCTGGCGATATCTAAACCTTGATCAAGATAAACGGCTCCGATAACAGCTTCAAATAAATTGGCATAGGCTGTCAAACGGCCTCTTAAAGCATTAAGTTTTTCTCCGCGTCCCAAAATTAAAAGTTCGCCGATTTTTAATTGTTCGGATAATGATGCACAGGACTCGGCAGATATAATCCGACATCGGTATCTGGATAACGTTCCTTCCGAAACGTCGGGAAAGTTTAAAAAAAGATACTCGCTTACTATAAGATTGAAGACGGTGTCTCCTAAGAATTCAAGTCTTTCGTTGTTAACGTTTACGTCAGACTCGTTTTGAAACGAAGAATGGACTAAAGCTTCAAAACCGAGGAAGGGATTTATAAACGTCAATCCGATCCTTTCTTGTAAAAGGAGAACATTGGGATGTCGTTCGAAAAAATGAGAATCGTCGGAATGCCGTTCGGTCTTGCTAATTTTATTGTTCATGGGATACAATCTCGGTCCACGGACAGAGGGACTCTTTATGCGTTTTGTTTTAGCTCCCGGTTATCAAACGGAATTCAATACGAGAGGGAGTGTTTTTTTTACTAAACTGGCCGACTCTACGAGTTGTCGCTCTTTGTATAGCGAGATAAGTAATTTTATTAAAGAAAAAACCGATTCTCGCGATGACCGTTCTTATCGGTGTTTGTTTCGTTCACTTCCTTCCGTGGAAAGATTCATTTATCGACAGGGATTGGCTGATTTTGCTTCTGCTTTATTGAGTCGACGTCCTTTGTGGTTGGTATATGATGAATTCATGCCTTATCCCAGAAGCGTCGAGTATGTTAAAAAGGATCACGAAGATTGCATACTTCTCCTGAACCTTAGGCATAAGGAAAATATCGGAGACGGTATCTTTTTTTGCGAAAAATTACCCGAATCCGTTTCTTCAAGGCAGAGTCCGGGTAACGGTTTTCTTCTGTTGTCTTTTTCTTACGTAAGAATGCCTCAGCATTGTCCGATGTTTAATTGCTCATAAATTTTTTCGTTGCGGAAACAACGACGGCAGTGTAATGAGATTATTGCAAGACGGTTATCAACGATCGGTGGAGAAGAATTATGGATATTGATGAGATCAACGACATATTAGCCGATAATTTCGATATGTTAACGGCCGATAATATTAAAAGTTGGTTATTCGGTAATTTTCCGGATCAAGTCAAACAAGAAATTTTGTCTCGATTGAAAAAAGATCCCGCGTCTTTAACGGACGCTTTTTATCGAAATTTAACATTCGGTACCGGTGGGATGCGAGGCATTGTCGGTATAGGGACTAACCGCATCAATGTTTTTAATATTCGCAAAGCGACACAGGTTCTTGTTAATAGTCTTATAACCAGACAGATTCCGGGAAATAGTCTTCGTCATAAGGTAATCGTAGGATACGATACCCGAGCACAATCTCAAGCTTTTGCTTGGGAGACTGCCGCCGTATTGTCGTCTTCCGGAATAGAAGTGCTTTTATTTGATAAACCGCGTCCGGTTGCCATGGTGTCTTTCGGAGTGATTCGGGAACACTGTAGCCTCGGTATTATGATCACTGCTTCTCATAATCCGCCAGAATATAACGGTTATAAAGTTTATATGGAAACCGGCGGTCAGGTGATTTCGCCCTTCGATAAAAAAATTATTGAAGAATTCAATTGTGTGAAATTCGTAGACGTACCAAAAAACAATCCGAGCCTTATTCGTAATTTAGGCGAAGATATGGATAAAGCGTATCTTGAAACGGTCGATAAATTACGTTTATACGGCGACGACGATCTTGCGTTAGGAAACTCTTTAAGCGTGATTTATTCTTCTTTACACGGTACGGGAATGGATATTGTCCCGCGATTGTTGAAGGACTGGGGGTTCTCAGGACTGGAGATCGTTAAGGAGCAAGCTCCGGATCAAGGTTTGTTTCACACGATCGGCAGTCCTAACCCAGAAGAAAAGGAAGCGCTGTCAATGGGAATTGAGGTGTTGAAAAAAAATCAAGGAGATCTTTTTCTTGCAACGGATCCGGATGCCGATCGATTAGGTGTCGTCATTCTTGATAAAGGTGAAGTTGTTATTTTCAACGGTAATCAAATAGCTTGTCTTCTGGCTCATCATATTTTGGGAGCCTTAGCGAAAAACATTCGTCTTAATGACAATTATAAGCTGGTCAAAACGATTGTAACTACGGAGTTATTGAAAAATATAGCTCAAAAATACGGTGCCGATGTTGTCGACGTTCCTACGGGTTTTAAATACGTCGGAGAGAAAATGGCTCTTTGGGAGGGTACGGAGACGGTTTACGTTTTCGGAGCGGAAGAGTCTTACGGTTACTTATACGGAACATATGCTAAAGATAAGGATGCCGCAGCAGCAGCCGCTTTGATAGCAGAAGCCGCTTTGCAAGCTAAAAATCGAAAAAAAACTCTTCTGGACGTTCTCTACGAGATTTATAACGAACACGGATTTTATGCTTGTAAAACTGTTTCCAAAACTTTTGAGGGGAAAGCCGGAGATAAAAAAATTAAGGATCTCATGACCGTATTTCGTCAATACGGAGAAGATAAAAAGAATATAGGCGGTAAAAAAGTTTTACTTTTCGAAGATTATTCTACGGGTAAATTTACGTATGCAGTTAACGTACTCAGATTTTTTACCGAAGACGGTTGTCGGGTGGTGTGTCGTCCGTCCGGAACGGAGCCTAAAATGAAATTTTATTTTGAATTATGTCGAAAATACGATAAAAATATTGCCGATTCGGCATTAAGTCGAGAAAGAATGATTCAAGTCGAAGCCGAGCTCGATGATTTTATAAAACAAACTTTTTCTACTTGGAATTTTAATTAAAATATTAACTTTGAGGACCCCAATTCGATTATGGAAACATTACAGTATACTTTACCCGAATTACCTTACGGCTTTGCCGAATTGGAACCCGTTATCAGTGAAGAAATTCTCAGGCTTCACTATTTGAAGCACCATGCCGGTTACGTGAATAACCTTAATACCGCTTTGAAACAACTGGAGAGAAATTATTCCGGCGGCGATTTGAATCAAATCATCGCTCTTCAAAAAACGATTCGTTTCAACGGGGGGGGGCATATCAATCATTCTTTATTTTGGGAGATGTTAACCCCTGAAAGCAAAGGAGGAGGAGAGCTTCCGAAAGGCCCGCTTTTGAAGGCTCTTGAAGAAAAATGGGGTAGTTTTGAGAATTTCTTAACGAAATTTATTGAATTTGCTGTTCCTCATCAAGGTTCCGGATGGGCATGGCTTGGGTATGATCCGGTAAATAAAACACTGTGCATGCGTAGTACCGATAATCAGGATCCTTTGGAACCTACTACAGGTGTTTATCCCGTTTTCGGAATCGATCTATGGGAGCATGCTTATTATTTACAGTATAAAAATCTTCGAATTGATTATTTAAAAGCCATTCCGAAAATAATTAATTGGCATTTTTCGGAACAAAAGTTTCAGGAAATAATTTTGGAACGGAAATAAAATTTTGATTGCTGAATTAGTTTAAATTGATTTAAAATTAACAATTTGATTTTTATCAGGTAGTTAGTGAGATTGTTTTCAAACGATAAGCCTAAAATTAAAGTACAAACTACAAAGACCGACGGTTTCAGCGGGTGGGTAAAGTGTACTCATTGTCATGAAATGATTCATGCGAATGAGCTGGCTCAAAACTGTAATTGTTGTCCCAAATGCGATTATCACTATCGACTTTCGGTTAAGGAGCGGATTGTTTCTCTGGCTGATGAAGGAACTTGGGTTCCTTTATTCGAAAATCTGGTTTCCGTCGACGTTTTGGAATTCGTGGATACGGAATCATACAAAGACAGGTTATCGAAATCCCGGAAGAAGTCAGGGACTGCCAGTGAAGGTGTTATGGTCGGAAAGTGTAAAATAGCACAAATTTCCGTAGCTCTGGGTGTCATGGATTTCAGTTTTATGGCGGGATCTATGGGATCGGTTGTGGGAGAGAAGTTAACGCTTTTGATTGAAGAGGCCTTGAATATCTCCGTTCCTTTGATTATCGTATGCGCCTCCGGGGGGGCGCGTATGCAGGAATCCGTCTTTTCCCTTATGCAAATGGCTAAAACTTCAGCAGCTTTGGCTAAATTGCATGCAGCAGGAGTGCCTTATTTTTCCATTCTTACTAATCCCACTTCCGGAGGAGTGACTGCTTCATTCGCTTCTCTTGGTGACGTTATCATAGCAGAGCCTCAGGCTTTGATCTGTTTTGCCGGGCCACGCGTCGTAACGCAAGTTGTCGGAGAAGAGTTGCCCCCCGGAGCTCAGAAATCGGAATTTCTGTTGGAAAGAGGTATGATAGATAAAATCGTTAGACGCAAAGAGTTGAAGAGTACTCTAGGGACTTTACTTGGTTATCTGCGACCTCGTGTTCGTGATATTTCTCCGGGAAATGATCTTTTATCGGATAAGCTTAAAGAGTTTTTTTTATTGACAGATGAAAAAGAATAAGCAATGATCCCCTCCTTATGAATATTGTGCTGGATGAAATCACGGTTTTTTGTAAAACCTCCGAAGGGGCAAGTGTTCCTTTTTATGCGACCGAAGGTTCTTCCGGAGCCGATGTTCGAGCAGCCGTTTTAAGTGATGTTATCATTAGTCCGGGTTCTCATTGTTTAATTCCGACCGGTTTGTTTTTTCATATTCCTAAAGGTTACGAAATCCAGGTTAGGTCCAGGAGCGGTTTGGCTTTAAAATACGGTATTGCCGTTTTGAATAGTCCGGGGACTATCGATTCCGATTATCGAGGTGAATTGGGTGTTATTTTGATAAACCACGGCATCGAAGATTTTAGAGTAACTCCCGGATTAAGAATCGCTCAGCTTGTAGTAGCTCCCGTATGTAAGGTTTGTTTTTCGGAGGTAGAGTCCGTTAATGACGATACCACGAGAGGTTCGTCGGGCTTCGGTCATACTGGGGAGAAGTAAATGCTCGCTTATCAAGAAAAAAATTGTCGGGAAACCTTTTCTTTAATTCCTTCTTACTTATCTCCTAAGTTAATATCGTTTTTAGATGAAGATACTCGTGAAGAGGTTTTGAAAACTCTCGTGGATTTGACCGTAAAAGAAGGTTTTTTGTCCGACAAGGATTTTTTTTATAAAGCTCTTCTCCGAAGAGAAAAAATCGTATCTACCGGTATAGGGATGGGAGTGGCTGTTCCTCATGCTAAACTTCAGGATTCCAAGGATTTTTTCGTTGTCATCGGCATTCATCGTCGGGGAGTTCTTTGGGATGCCATAGACGGTACTTTGGTGAGACTAATCTTTATGATTGGAGGACCGGAGTGCAAGCAATCGGCCTATTTACGTTTGCTTTCCGAGTTGACTTTCGCATTGAAGGATGACGTTCGACGAAAAAAAATGTTGGAAGCGTGCGAACCTGAAGAAATAATAGAATTATTTTCCGGAGCGTAGAGTATGGATTTGGATTTGGATGAATTGGTGACTCTTTTAAATGTAACCGAAGATAAAGTGAAATCCTGGGTGGAGTCGGACAGCATTCCTTGTTATCGTATGCATGGCGAATACCGCTTTAATCAAGAAGAAATCGAAAACTGGATCTTTAATAACAAAGGTGTGTTAAGCGAAGAGCGTTCCTCAGAAGAACTTCTTGAAAATTGCTATTTGAAATACGGTTTGTATAAATCGATTTATAAAGGCTTCGTTTTTTCTAACATTGAAGCTCATGATGTGTCTGATATTTTTCGTGCGGTCTGCGATCATATGTCGGAAAATTTTAGTTTGGATTCTCAAGTTCTGTCCGAGATGCTGATTTCTCGAGAAAAAATGATGTCTACCGGAATAGGAGGAGGAGTTGCTATCCCTCACGCAAGAGATTTTTTCTTGCCTATTCATTACAATATCGTAGTTGTTGTTTTTCTGAAAAATCCGATTGATTTTAAGTCTTTGGACGGAAAGCTTGTAGAGACGCTGTTTTTCTTATTCGCTTGTGATGATCGAAGTCATTTGAATTTGTTGGGAAAGATTGCTTATTTATCTTCGGATGAATCTGCGCGAAGTTTTTTTGAAACGAAGCCTTCGAAAGAAACATTTCTGAATTTTATAAAGTCTTGGGAGGGTCGTCTCAATCAAGTGTGACTTCTTTTTCCGTTAATCTCGTTGTATAAAATAAATTATATTGGTAATCTGAGGTTCAAGGAGCTTGTATGGAGGTTTGTGTGCGCCCGGGTATTTGTCTGAAAATTGCCGCTCTTTCGATTTTTTTAATGTTTTCTCAGAGCGTCTCTTTTGCTTCAAATTCTCAGGATACTTTCAAGATTTTGACTGAGTTGTCTCAGTCTATTGAAAGTAATCTTTTGGATGAGGAGGAATTAGCGGAAGTGACGGAATCGGGAGTTAAAGGTGTCGTCAAAGACGTTTTGCAAAGTCAAAGCGCCGAAAAAGCTCTTATCGAAACGGAAACCCCATCAGTCCGACTTGCTTCGGAGACGACAGTTCCGCCCTCTAACGAAAAGGTTACGGAAGAACCTTTGGTTGAAAAAAGTGTTGTTTCTGAGCTTTCTCCCAAGACAAAGAAATCTTTAATTGCCAGTAATACCCGAACAAAACAAAAAAAGGGTCCCGTTAGTAATAATATGGGGTCTTTTGAAGGAGTCTCTTCAGTGCAATGCGAGGATTCCGATTGTCAAGCTTGTATGTCAAAAAAAAGAACTCATAGCGGAATCTCCGGGATTACTTTCGGTGTTGCCGTAGCAGCTATTATAGCGGCTGCTTTGATCATTTCTTCTGCAGGTACGGCCGCAACGCCTACTCCTTGAGATAACCGAGCACATACTTTTTGAAAATGTTTTCGATCTTTTTAAAAGGCTTCGATTTCGGTATTTCTTGTAAATTTTTTTTAAAATTTTTCTGTTGTTTCGGAAAAAGAACTAGAGCTGCTTGTGAGATCGAAAGATCTTTTCTTAAATATTACCGATTGAATTAAAATGACCTATCGAAATTTTTTGAGATTCGGAGTTTTTAAAATCTCTCTTATGAATCTTAATTGTCGGTTATTGGGTCCTTATCGGCAAAAATTGTTGTTAAATCATAAAAATTGTTAAGGGTAAATTTTGAATAAGATAGTAGTCGGCATATCCGGAGGAGTCGATTCTTCCGTTTCCGCTTATTTATTGAAATCTCAGGGATTCGATGTCATCGGATTGTTTATGAAGAATTGGGATGAAGAAGATGAAGACGAAGGATGCTCATCTGCTCAAGATTATGAAGACGTAATGGCCGTTTGTGAATTTTTGGATATCCCTTATTATACGGTCTCTTTCGTTAAAGAATATAAAAACAATGTATTTGCCGATCTATTGGAAGGATATTCTCAGGGGTATACTCCTAATCCCGATGTGTTGTGTAATAGCGAGATTAAATTCAAACTTTTGCTTAAAAAAGCCGAAGAATTAGGCGGTTATCTGGCAACCGGTCATTACTGTCGAAAGACTTTTATTGACGGAAACGTCGTTCTCATGAAGGCCAAAGATCTGTCAAAAGATCAAAGTTATTTTCTTTCGATAACTCCCGGAAACTGCTTTCGCAAGGTTTTATTTCCTCTTGGAGATTTGTTAAAATCCGAAGTAAGAAAAATTGCATCGGAAGCGGGAATCTCTACGGCAACAAAAAAAGACAGTACCGGAATTTGTTTTATAGGAAAAAGAAATTTTAAGAATTTTTTAGGACGATATTTACCTGAGAAACAAGGATTGTTGATCGATTGGCATACGAAATCTATTTTAGGTCAGCATCCTGGGGCGCATTTTTTTACGATAGGACAAAGAAAAGGTCTTGAGATAGGCGGTCCTGGAGGTCCTTGGTATGTAGTGGGTAAAGATATGAATGAGAATATTATCTATGTTGTTAACAAAAAAGGGACCGAAGCTCTTTTGAAAGATCAGCTAACGGCAACCGATGTTAATTGGTTTTCAAAACCCAAGTTTCCGTATGAGTGCACGGCAAAAATTCGCTACCGATCGGAAGATGAACCGTGTTATTTAACGGAAGATGAGACAAATCCTAAAAACGTTAAAGTCGTTTTTCAAAGACCTATATCATCGATTACTCCTCGTCAAACAATCGTCTTTTATTCAGGAGACTTTTGTTTGGGAGGGGGAAGCATAGACGTTTCTATACTTCCGATGTCTCCAGTTCTTCCTTGATTACGATTTCTTCTCTCTCAAAAATAATCTTATCTTCCGCTAAACGAGCTTGTAAAACTAATCGCTCCTGATGTTGTCTTCCCGCTTCTTTCAATACAAACTCCGCAATGGGATCTTCCAAATATTGTTCGATGACTCTTCTTAAAGGACGTGCTCCCATTTCGGGAGAATTTCCTTCCTTCATAAGAAAAGTTTTTACTTCTTGAGGAATATTGATGAACAAATTTCGTTTGGCAATTCTGGAACAAAGTTTTTGGAGTTCCAAATCGATAATTTTACAAAGCGATTCTTCGGCTAAAGGATGAAAAATTACACTGCTATCCAACCGATTAATGAATTCCGGTTTTAAGTGTTTTTTCATGGCTTTATCGATCTTTTCTTCAATGACTTGATAATTCATATGATCACGAGCTCCGAAGCCTATTTCGCCGGATTTTTTGATCAAATCGGCACCTAAATTTGAAGTCATGATAATAATCGAATGTCGAAAATCGATCTTTCTTCCGAAAGAGTCCGTTAAACGCCCTTCTTCTAAAATTTGAAGCATTAGATCCATAATGTCTTGATGAGCTTTTTCTATCTCATCAAAAAGAACGACGCAATAAGGTCTTTGTCTTACTTGTTCAGTCAACTGACCGCCGTCCTCATGACCCACATATCCCGGAGGAGAACCCATGATTTTGGTGGCTGAAAATTTCTCCATATATTCCGACATGTCGACCTGGATCAAAGCGTCTTCTCCGCCGAACATTTGAGTGGCCAAGGTTCTTGCCAGAAGAGTTTTACCGACTCCCGTAGGACCTAGAAATAAGAATGATCCTGTCGGACGGTTGGGGTCTTTAATTCCGGTTCTTGCTCGGCGTATGGCTTTGCAAATGGCGATTATAGCGGGATCTTGCCCAATAACTTTTTCTTTTAAAGCCTCTTCCAATTTCAATAATTTTTCGCTTTCGGCTTCCGTTAATCTGTTAGAAGGAATTCCGGTTTGTAAAGCCACCACCTGAGCAACCGCTTCTTCGTCCACGGGTACCTGGTGTTCGTCCTTTCTGGTCTCCCATTCGGAACGAAGTTGTTGAAGATTGTCTCTAAGCTTTTTCTCTTCGTCTCTTAGACCCGCAGCTTTTTCGTATTCCTGAGTGTTGATAGCCTGCTCTTTGAGTTTTCTGGTCGTTTCAATAAGCTCTTCAAGTTTAGTCAACTCCGTGGGTTGGTTCATAGTAGCTACACGTACTCGAGCTCCCGCTTCGTCAAGAAGATCGATGGCTTTATCAGGAAGGAAACGACTGTGAACGTACTGATCGGCAAGAGAGGCTGCGCATTGTAAAGCTTCTTCGGTTATGAAAACGTTATGATGTTCTTCGTATTTTTTCTTAAGACCTCGCAGAATTTCAATCGTTTCGTCCACGCTGGGAGGATGGATGACAATTTTTTGAAATCTTCTCTCAAGAGCAGCATCTTTTTCTATATGCTTTCTGTATTCATCGATAGTGGTTGCGCCGATGCATTGAATTTCTCCGCGAGCTAAAGCAGGTTTTAAAATATTCGAAGCGTCGATGGCCCCTTCCGCAGCTCCTGCGCCTACAATGGTATGCAGCTCGTCGATAAACAGTAAAATATTTCCGTTTTTACGGACCTCATCCATGACTGCTTTGATTCTTTCTTCAAACTGTCCTCGATATTTGGTTCCGGCGATCATAAGAGCTAGATCCAAGGTAATCAATTTTTTCTTTCTTAAGCTGTCAGGTACTTCGTTTTTCACGATTTTTTGTGCCAGTCCTTCGACTATAGCGGTCTTGCCTACTCCGGCCTCACCGATGAGAACGGGATTATTCTTTCGTCTTCGGCATAAGATTAAGATCAGACGTTCGACTTCGGCGCTTCTACCGATAACAGGATCTAGCTTTGACTCTTTGTACATTTCGGTTAAATCGTAACCGTAAGCTTTAAGAGCCGATAATTTTTCTCCGGATCTATCCATTCCCAGAGAAGCTCCTGAAGGAGACTTCGAATTTTGAGAAGGAGGTCGAGAAGAAGAGCTCGACGGCGGAAGTTGTAGATTGAACGTCTCTAGCTCTTTTAAAATTTCTTTTCGTACTTCTTTGGGATCGATATTTAAATTTTCCAAAACTTGTGCAGCAACTCCGTCGGCTTGATTTAAAACCCCAAGAAGAAGATGTTCCGTACCGACATAATTGTGATCCAAAGCAATAGCTTCTTCATTAGCTGAATCAAAGGCTTTTTTGACACGACCCGTTAGAGCCGGATCTCCGTAAATTTGGATTTCCGGACCATAGCCTACCAGACGTTCGACTTCCCGGCGAACGAGCTCAAAATCGATCCCTAAATTCCTCAGGACATTAACTGCTATGCCCTGCCCCAATTTGAGAAGCCCAAGAAGAAGATGTTCCGTACCGAGATAATTATGATTTAATCTCTGAGCCTCTTTCTTAGCAAACTTAATGACTTGTTTTGCTCTATTAGTGAACTTATCAAACATAGAAATCCGAACGGTTTTTAATAAGCATATACGATATTGGACATATTCGTGCAACACTATGAATGTGTTGTTACTATTAAATTTTTTAAAAATGATAATGCATGTTCCGTACTCGGATATCGAATTTATAAATAAAAATCATTGATTGATTTTTATTTTATAATTAAAATCACTGGTTTTCAGATTTATTTTTATTAATGAAATGCGAAATTATTAACACGGGAGTCGGGAGAGCCTCAGAGAATATGGCTTTCGACGCTGCTTTATTTAAGGAAATGTTTCATCGCAGTCATCCGATTTTACATCTGTATGATTGGAAACGATCGTCTTTGACATACGGATATTTTATTCGAGAAGAAGATTTTTTTCTTGATGCCAATTTAAGGAATGACTGGGATATCGCCAGACGTTCTACAGGAGGGGGTATAGTTTTTCATAACGGAGATTTTGCTTTTTCTTTTTTCATGCCTTCGCATCACGTCAAATTTTCTAGAGAAATCGTTTTGAATTATCGGTTCGTCAATTCGTGTCTCGTTGAGGTTTTTCGAAAGTTTTTCGGTGAAACCGTTGTTTTGACTTCCGGAGACGGGGAAAGTGACAACGAAGTCAGTCGTAATTTCTGTATGGCGAAGATAACGAAATATGATGTTGTTTTAGACGGTAAAAAAGTAGGCGGAGCGGCTCAAAGAACGAGTAGACATGGATTTTTGCATCAGGGGACGATGTTTTTATCGCGTCCTTCCGAAAAGAATTTTCATGATGTTTTCAAATCGGATATTGCCGAGATTTTATTCCATGATTTTGGAAAGTATTCTTTTTTTCCTTTAGGAGAGGAAGTCTGCCCTAATTATCTTGAAGAAGTGAGGAAGGAATTGCGACAGGATTTAATCGAAATTATGAAAGAAAGGTTATAGATGATTATAAAATTTTTATTAAAAAGACTTGTTACTGTTCTTTGTTTTTTCGGGATCGCTGTTGTCGGAGAGGCTTCCCATATAAACGATGTTTATATTTGTCGTGATAGCCAAGAGACTTTGGAACGTCTATTACCCATATTGGCTGAGGCCGTAAGTTCCATTGAAATTTCATTTTGTTTTGCCGGAGGCAAGCCGTTCAGGAAGATTATGGAAATAATTTCCCATAGACTGGAAGTTGTCGATTGTTTGAAGGTCAAATTGATGGCTTGGTGTATTTTTTTAGATGAAAATGAGCAAAACCTCCTGAATAATCTCAAAACTTCCTACCCCGAACGGTTTGATTATCTGTACGTCAACACCATCCCTTCCAGGTTTCCGGATATGAACTGTTATCAAAATCATCAAAAATTCTTTGTCATAGACGAAAAATATTTTTGCTTGGGGGGGACTAATTTCGAAGAACTTATGTGTTCTCGTGGGACCGAGCCACTAACCGATTTTGCGCCTTTTAGAGAGCATATGATAATAAACGACAGATCTCTCGGAGCACGAGATCAGGACATTATGGGAAGAGGATCATTAGCCGTAGAAATCAGGAAAGAATTCTATCGTCAATGGGGATTATGGCAGACCTTTGAGGTTAATAGAGAACATTGCGATTCTATGTGTCCTTCCGATTATGTCCACATCAGTCTTTTTGACCCGGTTTTGGCAGCGTGTAATGTTTACGATTGGGATAAGGTGTCCAATGACATAGCTCATTTGAATTCCGAAACGGGTGAAGCAACTTGCTTGTTTTCGGGACCTCATAACAAGGGTGACAATCCGATTACTCAAGCTTATATTGAGCTGATCGATAAAGCCGAAAAAGAAATCATTATCGGAAATCTTTATTTCATGCTCGAAAAATGTTTAAAAGAGGCCTTGGTTAAAAAGGCTTCGCAAGGAGTTTGCATTAAGATCGTGACTAATGGATGTCATGATAAAGCTCCGGGGATTGTGGGTTTTTTCGGTTGGGGTAATAGATTCAACTATCTACCCATAATGCTCGGTTATTCGTATTTCAATATCTGGGACTTTGGCTATTCAAAAAAATTAAGCGAAAAAAATGTTTCGATTTATGAATACCACGTAGATCGCGTGGAATATCATAAGAAAATTTTAGTCGTTGATCGTAAGAGTATAATTATCGGGAGTTATAATTTAGGCAGAAGAAGTCATCTTTATGATTATGAGGTCGTTTTTAAAGCCGAATCTTCGAAGTTAGCTAACTTTTTAATTAAGATTATGGAAGAAGATATAGCTTTATCCAAAAAAGTGACTCGAGAGGAAGCCGAATCATGGCAGTTTAATTTCGGTTATCATTTTTTGGGCACTTCTCAAAACAGCTTACAAAGTTAAGTTAACAGTATCGGTTGATAAATTATGAATATTTTTAGACGTTTTTTATTTTTCATCATTTCTTCAGGTTGTGTTTTCGGTAACCTTGCCTTTACAGACGAGGCTCATACGGTTTTTCGAACAAAATCTCCGGCAGAATTCGTTTTGAGCGATAACGGACAAGAGTCGTATCGTTTGTTCTTGGATTGCCTTCAAAAGGCAAAGCGTTCAGTTGAATTATGTCCGTGCATGATTGGGGGGGAGATTTTTTATGAAATCCTTAGCGTTCTTAAAGAGCGCATGAACACGGAATCCGAGTTAACGGTTCATATGATCATCCAACCAACCATGTTTGACGAAAGGGACAGAGAAGAGCTCAAGGCAATGAAAAATCTTTTTCCGGATCGTTTTCATTATGTTTTCACTGACTTTGTGCCTTTAAATTTCCCTGAAATTAATGTTATAGAACTTCACATTAAGTTTTGTATCGTAGACGGAAAATATTTTATGTTCGGAGGGAGTAATCTGGAAGACTTTATGTGTACATCGGGCGATGTTGTTCCCGAAGAAAACACTTCTCCCAGACGTTTTTTGAACATGCGACGACCGCTGGCTTTTCGTGATCAGGACGTAGTTTGTAAGAACACGGAGTTAGCCGAATCTTTGCGGGAAATTTTTTACCGTTTATTCGCCGTATGGAGACATTATAGTAAAACTATGTGTTTAGTTAAGGATCCTTGGGGACTTCCTTGCGATTACACTCCTTTGGGAATTTATGATACCGTTGTTAAAGTTTTTGATGAACACCCGGATAAAGTGATCGTAGACGGATCTTGCGTTCGTCTGATATTTTCAGGGCCGCATATCGGCAAAAACAATCCGATAGGACAGGCTTATTGTGATTTAATCGCTAGTGCCCAGCGGAATATAATAATAGGGAATTTATATTTTCTACCTGTAGATCGTTTCATGAAATCGATACGTGGCGCCGTTAATAGGGGTATTGATTTTACGCTTATCAGTAATGGTATCCACGAATTATCTCCGGACTGTACGCAACATTACTGTTGGGGAAATCGTATCAATTATATTCCGATATTATACGGAAGGTCGTTTTATTTATGGGAAAAGTATAAAGTGTCTCAGGTTGGTTTGAAAAACACTAAGGTTTATGAATTTTATTTGTATCAAACTCAATATCATAAGAAAGTGATGTTAGTGGATGATCGGTACTTCCTTATAGGAAGTTATAATTTATGTCTTAAGAGTGAGTATTATGATTATGAAGGGGCGCTTGTAATAGATTCCGAAGAGGTCGGGGCAAAAGTATTAAAGATTTTAGACAAAGATCGTACGTTATCTTCCCATATATCGGCGGATTGTGCCATTGGATGGTTTTTTGATCCGAAAATTTATTTTCTAGGACATACGTTGACTAACCTTATGCCGGCTTGATTATATTTTAAGGGCGTATGATTCGTCGAATCTTGCGTTCTTGTATTTATTGAGTTAAACTTCAGGTGAGTCGTTAAACCTATGGAAGGTCTGTTTTCTTATGTTGTCGTTTTTTTATAGACATCAAAAAACCTGTATGATCGTCGCTATTGCAAGTCTTGTTTTTTCTTTTGTAAGCGTAGGAATATTTCAACTAGTCGAGGGGTTAGGAAAGCGTTCGCAGTGCGGTGCAACCGTTTTTGCGACTCCTGAAGGTGTTGAAATTAAAGAAACTCGATTCAAGGCTTTAGTGAATTTTTGTGATGTCGAGTCTACGCCTTTTGGCGGTAATCCTTTGGATTGGAATTTTTTGAATAAAGGTTTGGTTTCCGAATGGTTTCTAAACAGATCTTTCGGACAAATCGTGTTCGAAAAACTTCGTTTGAAAGAGATCTACGAATCCAAAAATGCTTTTGAGAAAAAATATCGTTTCTATCGTCGTGAAGATGCCCCTTTTATTGCTTCGGAAGAGGTTTGGAAAAGTTCGGCATCCGGATTTTTTTCGGCGTTGAACGATTTTTTGAATCATAACGAACCCTCTTCCGTTGAAGGTTTTCGTCTTCGAGTTGCCTTGTTTACTGAAGAAAAAGCATTCCCACCGGCTTTTCTTCAAAGAATGTTGCAATATAGACAAGAAATGTACGGCCTTCCTGTTGATCAGAGGCTTTACTCAGATCCGTCTTCTTTTTCCTTATTCGGATATAAAACTTTGAGTGATTGGTTTGGAAGAGATTATATAAAAACCATTGCCGGAGTGGTATGTTGCGGTGCGTCTAAAGCGGAAAAGAACGGTTTTAAGATCAGTAAAAAAGAAGCCAAACTTTTTATGCTGGCTAAAGCTCACGAATCTTTTAAGTTCTGTTGCGAGAAACTAAAATTTAGAGGGAGTTTCGATGAGTTTTTTTTGGCCTATCTAAGGAAGTTGGACTGTTCCGAGACCGTCTTGATCGAAATATATCGAGATATCATGCTTTTTGAAAAGTTAATGCAATCCATGAAAGGATTGGCTCCTTTCGATTTTCATCCGATAAAAGATTTTTCGATGTGGGCCGGAGAAAGCGTTGATGTGGAATTGGTTCATTTGCCTCAAGAGTTGATTTTGTCTTCAATTGATGATTTGGCAAGTTTTGAAGCTTATATAGATGCCGTTTATCCTCCTTGTAAAAATCTTTTGGATTTATCCGATAACCGTTTTTCTCCGAACGATGTTAAGAAAAAAGAAGAACGTCTTGTTGGACGATCTTACGAAATGGACTATGTCGTACTATCTTTGAAGGAGCTGGAATCCGGAGTTACCGTACAGGAATTGCGAGATTGGCAAAGAGATCCCGTTAACAAATCGGTTTTGGTTCACGAATTTCCTTTTCTTTCTTCCGGAGAAATTATTTCCTTAGATAAAAATACTAAGAAAAAAGTCGATTCTTTTTCTCGACGGCAGCTTATTTTGGGTAAACCCGATTTGATTAAAAATATGCTGAAAAATAAACCGGTTACAAGAGCAACGATAATTTTAAGCAAAGGAAAAGACCCGATTCTTGATGGGATTAAAGACGGTATGAAATTGGATGAACTACTGTCTCTCTATACGGAATTGGAAGCATATTCTCAGGATGATAGATTATTTTATTCATTTAAAGTCATTAATAGATCGGAACGAGAAGAGATATTGTCTTTGAGAGACGCTCGACGAAGAGGTATTCTTGATACAGCGGCTGAAAAATATCATGATCGGGTTACTTATGTTTTAAGTGCTTTAAAGGAGCGTTATCCGGAAAAATCCGATGAAGAACTGATTTTAAGACGGACTGCTTCAATATTGGAGCGGTTTTCTGAAAATGAAACCATTGTATTTGCCGATTGTCATCCGATTAAATCAACGAAAAAAATTTTCCGCCACGAAACTTTTTTCGATTCTTTCGAAAATGTAGTCGAAAACGGTAATAAACGATCGCCGGTGAAGATCAGCAAAGAGATAGGACCTTTTTATTATATCGTACATTCGCAGTCTTGTTACAATCTTGCTTTCGATTCGGATAAACTCTCTTTCATTAGTAATATTTTGGGAGATGAGATCTCAGAAAACTGCGTTAGAGAGATCTATAACGGCTTCGAAGTGTCCGGAGGATTAAAAGGAATATCGGTTTTTTAGGTTATTCGGAATCAAGCTGTGGATATCCCTTATACTTTTTTCTATGACATGATCTTTTCTTGCCTCGAGCTTTCCGTTCGTGCTAAGGAAGTTCCTGTTTTTTCCGATCCCATTTTTCAGTCGCAAATATTCGGATTGAGTGTATGGGGAGGACATTCCAAGGGAATATTGATTTTAAAATTTCTTATTAAAACATGTGAAGGACCGGATTTTATCGGAAATCCTAAGAAGATAGAATTGTTTTTCGATTTTTCGAACTGTCGAAATCAGAATTTGTTGAAATCCCAGACTCTTCTTTATCGTTTTCATTGTATGCCGTTAAAATTTGGGTCCGATTCGAAAGACAATCCTTTATTGAAAACGGCTCTTTATGGGCATTCGGAAAGAAATTCTCATAAAAGTGGATCTTTTGATCTTAGGAAAGATGTTTCATTGGGAGAAACCGTCGTTTTATTTCGTATCCCTTTACTTGATTGCGTCTATGCCGGTGAGCAACGGAATCGAATCGGCTTTGCTTTTAGACTGATTTCGGATCATCGCAAAATTTCTTTTCCTTTTGAAGAAAAATCCGGTTTTCTTTTGGAGGATAATTCTCTATTCTGGAGCTTTTTTTTTCTTAACGGTACGGTTTCATGAAGTTTTCGCAGTTTCACGTGTGGATTAAGGATTACGATGATGAAATCATGGTGGGACTTTCCAAGTACATAAGAGATAATTTGGGTACGATTTTGTACATCGATCTTCCCAATATAGGAGACGTTTTTGAAATCGAAAGTATCTTGTCGGTTGTGGAATCTTCAAAAGCTGCTATTGAGATTCCTTCGCCGGTTTACGGCGAGATAACTGCCGTTAATGAATTTTTAAAACATTCTCCTCGACTTCTCAATGAAGATCCTGAAGGTAGTGGATTTTTGGTTAAAATGAAGCTATTGTCCGAGCCGGATTTGACCTCTTTTCTCAACAGTGAGGACTACTATTTGATGAATGCTTAGTTCATTTTTATAAAAAAAAAATTAAAACTTATAATTTTTTTATTTTTTTGATTATTTAATTGTCAGTTTTGATTTACAATGTTCTTTTGATTTCGTTTTTTAGTTCGGTTATTAATGTCAATTCCTGTCGTTTATGAAAATCTCGTAGGTCAGATCTATTCTTTTAAAACTCTTGAAAATCGAGATGTAGAGGCTTCATTTGCAAAACATTGTACGATAGTCGCTATCAGTTGTCTTATAGTGGCCCTAGGCTTATTGATCGGCGGAGTGTTTTTGGTTACCGGAATGCCTCTTCAACTTACTATTATATCGATAGCTACGGTTGCCATTGCCGGAGCTTTGATTTTTAGTGCTATGGCTTTATCATTTAAAAAAGAATGGAGTAAAAATGTCCATATCGTCGACCAATTCGATTTCCGATAGCAGATCGACAGATTCTCCCGAAGTTGAGACTCATAATCGGTCCTTAGGCTTAGACCCTGAGGCAAACTCATCTTCTTCCGAGTTCACGGCGGTTAATTTATCGGATGATCGGTATTTTCACGTCTTCCGTTGTCAAGGTCCTGGACAGGCGAGACCTGCTCTTATGGAAGCTCAAGATTGGAATAGGTGCCCGCCTTCGGGAGATCGAGAACTGCAAATCGCTCCTCATTATGAAGCGATTCGAATACTCAACATAGTTTTTATTGTTCTACTGCTTTTAATCCCTATCTTCGGAATTGTTTTGGTGGTAACGCTCGGTTCGTCTTTAACCCCTATTCTGGGACTGGTGCAGATTGTTATTGCAGGGACTGCTTCTCTGGTTGCCTTAGTTAATTTAATGATAAGATATTATTTGAAACGAAGCTTCTAAGCCATTTCATAAAGATATATCATTTGACTGCTCTTTTTGATTTTCTTCGATTTGAAATTCCGAAATTTTTTCCGTATCAGTGTTTACGGTTGCGTTACGTGTCAAATCAATGCCCGTAAGACCCATGAAAGCCATAGCGATCAATCCGGTAGTTATCAAGGATAGTCCCATGCCTTTTAATCCACAAGGAGGGTTGGAATAAGCCAACTTTTCCTTAATGACGGCAAAGATCACGATAGCGAACCACCAGCCGGCACCGGCACCGAGGCAAAAAATAGTCATGGGAATAAAAGGATAATTTCTGATGGTTCCGAATAATACCCCTCCCAGAATAGCGCAATTAACTGCAATAAGGGGAAGAAAAATTCCGAGCGATTGATAAAGCGTCTGAGAGAATTTTTCGATAATCATTTCTAGGATTTGTACGAAAGCTGCAATAGTGGCAATAAACAATATGAGTTCAAGAAAATCCAAGTTCAGTTCCGAAAAAATAGGAGAAAGTTCGGATAGCCATGAAAGAGCTCCCGGAGCCGTTATAAAGTTATGGACAAACCAATTTAAACTTCCGGTAAAAGTTAAAACGACGGCTACCGAAAGGCCCAAACCGTTTGCCGTAGCTACATTATCGGAGCAAGCGAGATAGCTGCACATTCCGAGGAAATTGGCTAAGAGGATATTTTGTATGAAGGTCGATTGCAGAAATATTCCGAACAGGTTGATCCAGTGATAAGATCCCAACCACATATATCCTCCTATCGTGAACGATTCTTATTTGACTTAATGATCCATACCATACACCCGAGGATAAAAAAAGCCGAAGGAGCCAGAACCATAATACCGAGATTTTGGAAGCCGTTGGGCAAATTCTCCGAGGCATACCAATTTAGGGGAATAATTTGAATACCCCAAATTTGCCCGAATCCCAAAAATTCTCTAATCACTCCTACGATTAAAAGGACCCAGCCGTAACCAAAACCTGCTGCCAATCCGTCAAGAAATGCAAGGATCGGAGAAACATGACGTGCTTTGCTTTCGGCTCGACCCATAACGATGCAGTTCGTAATGATCAGTCCCACAAATACGGAAAGCGTTTTGGCCAAATTATAAAAAAAAGCTTTTAAGAACTGATCGATAGTAATAACAAAGAGAGAGATAATAATGAGCTGAGCAATCATACGTACTCTATCGGGGGTGATTTTCCTCAAACAAGATACGATTAACGATGAGAATCCGGTGACCAAACTGACGGCAATACCCATAGTTAAAGCAGTTTTGACCGTCGTGGTTACGGCAAGAGCCGAACAGATTCCTAAAACGGCAACCAGAATTTGATTTTGATCCCACAAAGGATCGAGAAAAACGTTTAAACACGTAAGTTTTTTATTCGGAATCATCATTTATTCGTACCATTAAGATTATGAAATTTAATGAGTAATTGTCTGTAAGGTTTTAATGACGAAGCATAGGCTTCCGTAACGCCGTTACATGTCAAAGTAGCTCCCGAGATACCATCGACGGATACCGATGCTTTTGGGGAGTCTGCTAGAGAAGCGGCAACACTTCCTTTTATTACATTAATGCCTAGAGAAGCCGTTTGAAAATTAGTGACGCCCGAAGAATTCAAAAATACTTTTTTGTTATAAAATTGTTTTTGCCAAGAGGGATCCGTAATATTTGCCCCTAATCCCGGAGTTTCACCTTGGAGATACCAAGTAGTTCCCAATACGGTGTCACCATTATTTTCAAGAGCTAAAAATCCGTAAATGGGACTCCATAATCCGAATCCGGAAATCGGAATAATTATGGAAGCTATCGGACTCGGAACGGATAGCAGAGATTTCGAGGTTATTGGAGAAGAGCCGGTAGCCGTGTTTAAAAGAACATAAAAAAGATAAAATCCTTTGTTTTTCTTTTCCTTAGAAGAATAAAAATCGTCAATCGTTAAATTTTTTTCCTCCAAGGAAAAAATGTTTCCTTGAGAATCCGTAACGAAACTTTTAATGAAAGCAAGGGAGAACTCATTAATTGCACCCATAGTTAAAGGGACTATTTTTTCTCCTAAGGAAAACGGTTTTAAGATCTTGGCTTTGACATCATAATAGGCGGGTACAAAAGTATCGTTGTCTCGTTTTAGGAAGATATCATTGTAATTTAAAACGTGTGTTGCAATTAACATTTGTTTGTTTTTATCGAATTCTACGGCTTTTACTTGTGCTTTTCTAAGAGCATAAGCAACTGTTGATAAAAGAAGCCCGCTTAAAAAACACAAGATCAAAATGAAAGAAAGAACATACCAGGACTTATTGATAACGTTTTTTATGTCTTTAAGCATCTGTGCCACAGGTCTTCCTTTTTTTTCTGTAACTTCTTACGGAATAATAATCAATTAAAGGTGACAAGACGTTTCCCATTAATATTGCCAACATGACACCCTCCGGGTATGCCGGATTGGTAAGTCGAATGATTATGGTTAGGCATCCGATAAGCAGGCCATAGATCCACTTTCCTTTTTTCATAGAAGGGGAAGAAACCGGGTCGGTTGCCATATACACAAGTCCGAATGCCAAACCGCCCATCATTAAATGTCTATAAGCCGGAATAAAAAATTTAGCAGGAACCCAAGCGGCTCCTTGAGAACTTAATTCGATTCCTAAAAATTTGAATAACCATGCCGTTAAGAAGGCTCCAAGTCCGAAAGAGAGCATGGTTCGCCAAGAACCTATACCTGTTATAATGAGAAAAATAGCTCCTGCTAAACAGGCAACGGTTGATGTTTCTCCCAGAGAGCCGAGAATATTACCCCAGAACAAATTACCGTTAGAAAATTTACCTAAACCGTAAATCAGATCGGATGCCAAATAAGCGGAATCGAATTGTCCTTGAGCTAAAGCCAAGCCCCCCTGTTCAAATGGAGCGGAAAGAAAGGATTGAAGATCGGAAGAAGTTAAAAAACCGTTAATTAGGTCAGGATGTGTATGTTGCCATAAGGTAAATTGTTGCATTATTAGTTTTTGAGAACTCACAATATCTAAATTATGCAAGATATTAGCTGCGATGGCATCGACGTGAACTTTTTTTATTGCCGGAGAAAGAGCGTTTAAAGTTTGAAGAGGCGTAGCCTGCGTAAATCCTTCAATAGGAATTTGAAGAGAATGATTCATTTGTCTTAGACTTTGAGTGATCACGGATGTATTGCTTCCCACCCAAACATCTCCCGTCATCGAAGCAGGAAACGTAAAGAAAAGAAAAGCTCGTCCCGTTAGTGCCGGATTTAGGATATTCATACCTGTTCCTCCGAATATCTCTTTACCGATAATCACTCCGAAAGCTATCCCTAAAGCAGCCATCCAATAAGGAATGGTCGGAGGAAGAGTAAGAGGGTATAGGATTCCGGTTACCAGTAAGCCTTCGGCAATTTTATGTCCTCTGAATACGGCAAAAACGATTTCGCAAATTCCCCCAACCGTATAGCTGATTATCAAGAGAGGAAAAAAAATTAAGGAGCCTGCTTTGATGATTTGAAGATAACGTCCTGAAGAAAAAGTAAACCTCAGATAGCTCTTTAATGATAAAGAAGCTTTAAGAAAATCATTCATTAACTGTCCGTTTCCGGAAGAATAGATTATTTTTTGTACTCCGGCGTTCCACACGGCAACAAAAATCGGAGGGAGAAGTGCAACTATGACAAGTGTCATCCATCGTTTTACATCGACGGAATCTCTTATGAAAGGTGGAGATTCGGCATTCAGTGCCGGTTCAAAACAAAAGGAATCAATAGCGTCCGTCAGAGGATGAAGTTTTTTGAATTTTCCGTTGTTGAGTTTAACCAGTGTATAATTGATCAGCTTGCGTAGCATTGTATTATCTTTATTTTGCATTCAATAAGAACGTAGCAAATTTTTTTGAATTTTAAAAATAAAAAAGGCAAATAGTCGATCAGGAGAATCATAAAAGGCAAGGCACTGATTTTTGATTTAAGTGATAAAAACTCAATAATCGGTTTTGCGAGTATTGGAGTTAAAATCGTCGCAATTATCGGAAGATTATTGTTTCTTCGGAAAATAAATTGAAATTACGATGACTCACTAAAGAATATTCGTTAATGTATAAGGCTTAATATTTTACCTTGCGATTGCATGTATTCCGACTATGGATTGGAACAGAAATTTAAGCATTTTTATCGGAACACTCGTAGATCACGTTTTCCCCGTTTTTTGCATTTTTTGCAATCAAAAAGGATATCGTATTTGTTACGCATGCAGAGACGGATTCGCATCTTTTCCGTTTAAAGAGACTATTTGTCGATTTTGCGTTTCGGAATCTCCGAAGACGGGAATGTTGTGTGAAACGTGTAATGAGACATTCGGAATTAGAAAATCCCTAGTGTTATTCGAAACTTCTTTTCAATCAATGAAATTGATTCATGCCGTATCGGAAGGGGATAAAGACGTTATGAGATGGTTGAGGGACAAAATCGTCAATTGTTCGTTAATGAACGAATTCAAACCGAGCTCAATCATTTCGTTATCGCATCGTCGCATAACATACGATCCGATCTTTGAATTGGGACGAGCGGTTGCCGAAAAACTGAATATTAAAAATAAAAAGATTAGGGCTTTCAATAATCCGACAATAAGAAATTCGACAACCGAAACCGTACTGATCTTAGGAGAATCTTATGAGCAATTTCGTCTTAAGGGATATCGCTTTTTAAATCCTAATCGTAATTTTTTTGATAGACTGCTCTTGTTTTTACACTAAGATTCGACTACGGAATCACCGATTACCCGAACGAAACCGATGAGGGAAACACCTTCGTCAATACAAAGTGTTTTTGCAGTAATATCTCCTTCCACGACCGCTCCTCCTCTAAGTTCGATTTTATCCTTAACCTTGATATTTCCCGTTACACGGCCTTCAATGATGGCCTCTTGCATTTCGATATCGGCTTTGATGCTTCCTGAAGGACCTACTATGATTTTTCCTGAAGAGACGAGAGTTCCTTCAAAAGAGCCGTCTATACGTAACAATCTTTCAAAAGCCAGCTCTCCTTTGAACGATACTCCCTCACCGAGAGTCGTCTCGGGTATTTCATCCGTGTTATCTATAGGAGTCATCAGAGATGTTGGGGATTCTCCGGACCATTGTTTAATGTCTTCCTTATGTGTAGGATAAGGGGGGCGGCGCGTATCGAAAATATTAGGAGGACCTTCTTTTCTGTCCGAATACTTGAAAGAACCCAGCATTACGGGAGCTTCATCATCATATAAACTTTGAGGATCATCAAATGTACCTTTTCTCTTAAACATATGAGTGCTTCTCCGAAAAATTAATTTATGATTCTATATGTCTTTTGCATAGTTGAACGTATCTTTTAAGACCTTCATCTTCCTTTAATTTCTGTTCTACGGTTTTACAGGAATATAAAATCGTGGAATGCGTCTTACCGAATTCTTTTCCTATAGCTGAAATGGAATCGGATATCAAGGTTTTTGCCAGATACATGGCGACCTGACGAGCTAAAGATATCTCTTTCGTTCTTGAAGTTCCTCTGAGATCAGAGGTTTTGATTTGAAAAACGGTAGCGACGCTTTTAAGTACCGCATCAAAGGATATTTTTTGCTTGACAGGAGGCAGAAAGAGTTCTTTCAAAGTATCCTCAACCATGTGTTCCGTGATTTCATGTCCGGTAAGACGACAATAGGCAGTTAATTTATTAATGGCTCCTTCCAACTGTCGAACGTTGCCGTAAATATTTTCGGCAATAAAGAAAGCGATGGACTGAGGAATTTTTAAATTTTTCTGTTCCGACTTGTGTTGTAATATGGCCACTCTCGTTTCCAAATCCGGAACTCCGACATGAGCAACCAAGCCCCATTCCATACGAGCCACCAATTTTTCGGAAAGTTTCAATTGAGCAGGAGGTTTATCGCTAGTAATCACAATCTGTTTTTTTAAGTTGATTAACGTCTCGAAAGTTGAACAAAATTCATCTTCGAAATTCAAACGATTTTGTAGGAATTGGATGTCATCGACTAAAAACACGTCTAAAGAACGATAAAATTTTTTCATTTTATCGACGGATTTGGCTCTTAGATGATCAACTAAACTATTAATGAAACTTTCCGTAGTAATACAATGAATACGGAGTTTTTTGTGATTCTCGTTTATATAATGACCTATAGCATGCAGAAGATGAGTTTTCCCTAATCCCACTCCTCCATGAATAAATAAAGGGTTATAAGAAAGACCGGGCTTAGCGGCAATGCCGGTTGCTACGGATTTAACGAATTGGTTGGAAGGTCCTTCAATGAAATTATCGAAGCGATAAGAAGTGTTTAATTTGCAGACGAAATCTTCCGGTAAATTTTCTTGAGGAGCCTCCGAAACTCCAGGATAAACGCTTTCCTTTTTGATGACGGATTTTTTATTTTCGGCTATTACGAACCGAATAGCCAACTTTCCGTCAGCCGTTAGAGGAACGAATGAGCGAAGATCTTCACCGTAATTATCGATAAGATAATTTTGAACGAAAATATTCGGAACTTCCAGCTCAATGAAATCATCCGACGCTTTCAACAACCGAATATTACCCAACCAGTTATTGAAAGACTGCTTTGAACATTGACCGCGAGCGAAATCAAGAAAATCCGACCATGTGTTGCAGTTGCTACAGGCTGACATCGATACCTTCTACGTAATCCGTCGATAAACACTTCTCAATGGAAAGCCAATGTAACACCGGACATGATAAGCTAGCAACAATTTTGCGATGTTTTTCTAAAGTTTTGAAAGAGATCGATTCATTTTAGGAAGGGATTCGATTTGGACCGTAGCTGATTATCAAAGCCTCTGCATCATTAGCTATTGAAACGTCGGGACATGTTTTCAGGAATTTTGCCAATACCATAGCTTCGTCTAGTCTGTTTAGGAGAAATAAGGCTTTGGTTTTATTTATTAACGTAGGAAGATGATTTCCTTGAAGTCTTAAAGCTTTGTCCAATGCCCTTAAGGCTTTTTCATAATCGTTGAGTTGCAAATAAAGAGCTCCCAACGTTTGTAAATCATAGACGTTTAGAGCTTCCAAAATGACGAGCGCTTTAAAAAACAAAAGAGCTTTTTCGTAATGACCTTCTCTAATGAAAGCAAATCCCGAAAGACGCAACCCTTCGGTCTCCGACTCATCCCAACCTAAGACGGCTTTCCATTCATTGTCGATCATAAATTTTCTCCTTGATGCATTTCTATTTTTTTTAGAAAGCTAAAAATCATTCAGTAGAATCACAATCAGATTATTAATTTTTTTTAATAAAATTATGCAACAATTTAATTGTATTTATTATTTTTTTGTATATTTAAATTTTTTTTAAAACTTTAAATGGAAGTAGGTTATGATTAATGAAGTAAGCCCTATTCCGATTTTTCAACTATCATCGGAAAATTCAACCGAAAATTCCGGTCAATCTTCAATGGGTTAAGGATAAGGAAAATGTTTCAGTCGTTAAAACCGATTGTTCCTTATGAGGTTGCGGAAGTATTATTAATTGTTTCATAAAGATAATAAGCATCATATGTATAGCTATTGCGAGTCCTTTATTCATAGTCGGAGCAGTAATTTATGCATGTCTGTGGATTGTTTTTCTTGTACTTATCGTTATCTTTAAGAGAAGTCGTCCTTAGTTGTAAGTTTTTATTCCATGGATCCCGGATACACTAAATGCTTATGAGTTACTCCATGCCGATAGCTTATTCTCAAGCGGCTTGTCTACCCGTAATTCACCGACAGTGTCTACACAGTGTTTCATGTTTTCGATTATCGATAGCTGATAACCAAACGACGATTGATTTTTTAAACATTTATGAATAACTGAAACACGGCTTTTGTCTATTAAATATTTTTATGAAATTTTTTATTTTTAAAATTGTTATCTTATTGAATGTTTTATCTCTAAATGGTTCCTGGATATGTAATTAATTACTGCATTGTTTAATAATTTGCTGTCACCATGCCATCCGATTGAGGATTATTTATGATTGAAATGACCGCAATTACCGGTTGTGATGATTTGTCGAGCTGACAGGAAAACTCTCATAAGGCTAGGATGAAACGATTCTTCGTTTTGGCTGAAACTCAGATTGATTTATTAAAAAAGTTTAGAGAAATTGTTTAGTTAATAAGGTAAACAACCCCTTTTCTTTTGTTTGTGGTTGTTTTAAGGCTATCGAAAGCGTTGTTCGTTTTCCGGTGTTTATAGCAATTGCAATAGGAAATGTTGTTAGCTCTACTGCTAA
Organism: Victivallaceae bacterium; assembly: GCA_036659455.1. Lineage (NCBI taxonomy): Bacteria > Pseudomonadati > Lentisphaerota > Lentisphaeria > Victivallales > Victivallaceae > Victivallaceae bacterium. Next base: position 344,329 of record JAVXCN010000001.1, on the reverse strand, counting down.
TTGTTGTGAATGCTGCTAACGAATTAGTTTGCTCACTTCTGAGAGTATTAGCTTGCGAGATCTATTACTTCTATAAAGGTTGTAAACAGATAATCGGAAAAACGGAAGAAGAATGAGCCAATTTTGCATTTTAACGTTTATTGTTTTGTATCGGTTGGATGGGTCGATATAAAAAAATGAAAAATAACCTTAAACAATTCGCATCTGTAGGTTTAAGTAGACTTAATAATAAAAATGGCATTTTATGATAGTTGTTTTTAATCATTAATCGAAAATATATAACAATGATAAGTCGGTTTGTTTAAATATTTTATTAAAAATATTGAATTCTTTGATTTTTTCGCTTACAATCATTGGAAGTTTAGTTATGAATGGCTTGTTTTTGAAACTTTGCCATTAAAGGATAGCTCGTTATCGAGCTCTAGATAGAACGGAAACCGTTAATCAGCCTTGTACGAATTGAAACATGCGAGAAATTACGTAATCGATCATTATATTGGTCGATTTTACTCCGAAATCAAGAACTCTTAATAAAACTCGTCCCTCTTTCAATACTTTTTCCGACTCCGACTCTTGATCTTCATCTTTCGAATCTTCACCTTCATCTTCGGTATCGAAATCGTTTTCGTGAGAAAATACAGGTTTAATCTTACTGGTATAATTAAACTTGTTATTAGTGAGTATTTTAAGGAAGGCAGTTATTTTTTTCATATCTTCATCTTGTCTATCGGGAGAACCGAGAGAAGGTACTAGGTAAGGAGAACGTGTCCTTTGACAATGATAATTGCAGGGTGTTTCAAAACGTGCCCAACTGATTTTTTGGTCGGTGCCGAGGAGTGAAATCAAAGCAGACGGTTTAGGGGTGAAATCTAAAATTTCGGCATGTTCGGCGACGGCTCTAATGATACCGGTCTCCAGTTTCAAGTCTTTTCGAAAATCATTGACCGTTTGCTCAGTGAGCGTAAATTTTTCATATACGGAACTACCGTAATTGAATATTTCAACCATAGATTTCAAACCTTTGAAAGAGTCCCTCTAGGAAGGGAGAATATGGTTAAAAGAAAAAAAAAGTCAAGTGTGAATAAAAAATGCAATAAATACGAAAGATTAGGAATGTTTTTATTTAAGGGTATGAGGAATTTATGTTAACGGAAGGATTTATTTCTTTAGATTACGAAAGGGAAGTTACATTTCCATACATGGAACGAACGTTCCCTGAAAGACAATCGTTAATCGAAAAAATTTGGCTTGTAATTAAGATTATATTAGCCGTAATTTTTATTATTCCCTTCAGTATCTACACGTGTGTACGATTCATTTTGCTGATGCCTTTATATCGTCGGAACGACGTCTCTATGGCCCGTTCTTTTCTTGATTTCGTTCTGTCATCTTTCGGCTTTTCGAAAAAAACTACGATTACTCTCAAAAACATGCGTAGAGACGGTCGATCATGGATCGGTAAAAGACAATGTCTTCATTCAGGTGCACAAAAGATCGATACTTTTATTATCGGAACAAGAGAAACGATCAACAACGGTCGTTGGATTGTTTTTTCGAACGGTTCTCTTCCTAGCGGCTATAGAGAATGTCTCCGGCATTCCTTATCGGATTCAAATCAAGGCTATAGATTGAGTAGTGAGAGTTCTTTCGGATTATTGGATTTGGCAGATAGCCTAGAGGCTAATATTATCTGTTATGATTATCCTTTTTACGGCGATAGCTCCGGTTTCATATCATCCTTAATAGATTCTACCGCAAAAAGTCATAAGCTCGTTCTGGATTTTACGGAAAATCAAGAGAGGGGACTTGGGGCTAAACAAATTATTTCTTTCGGATACTCTCTAGGGGGTATGATTCAGCTAAAGTCGTTAGTCGATCGTCCCATATCCGCAAATACATCTTATGTCGTTCTCTCTTCTCGTGTCCCTTCTTCATTAACGGACGTTTTTTCCTGTAGATACGGGCGTGGATCTTGCTATCCCATTATTCGTTTATGTGTCAAAATTATTTTATGGCTATTTAGGATGGAATCCGATGCCGTTAAAAATGCGACTCTTATTCAATATCCTCATATTATTTATGGGACTTACGATCCTAATTTTGACGATGCGCGGTGTTATGGGGATAATGCGATCCATGGTCAAGCTGCTTTGGGCTATCGATTGTCGTATGATGGCAATTCCGATACTGCGCCGAGAATTTTCATTGGAAGTGCAAACGTGTCGCACAATATTTTATTATCTCAGCGACTTCCTATAGAGGAAGCTATCAAACATTATCTTTCTCAACAATCCGAAATCGGGAGCTCCGAATCGTAAACGGATCTTATTTCGAAAATTAATTTTCTTAATGAATTCAGTGATTGCTAAATCATGCGATTCTTTATGATGTTTGTTTTATCCATTGTTTATTTTGTTGTCGGTTTTGGAAACTCGTTTGGTTCATGTTCCGGTGTTGTTGTCGGAGTTTTTGGAATTTTTTGACGGACGTCTCATATCTTCTTTTTTAGATATGACTTTAGGTGCAGGAGGTCATGCACTCGCTGTTCTCGATAAACATCCTGAAGTTACTGCTTTTTCTGGGATAGACCGAGATCCGATAGCTCTCGAGATATCCGATAAGATCTTGTCATCTTATAAGGACGTCGTTAAAATGACGCAAATTTCTTTTAAGGATTATTTTTCTTCTGAAAATAAGGAGCTTAAATTTGACGGTATGCTGGCAGATCTTGGAGTTTCTTCCATGCAGATGGATGATTTAACTCGCGGATTCAGTTTCAAAAGTGACGGACCTCTTGACATGAGAATGGATCCTTTCCGGGGTATTGATGTCGCAGAAGTACTTAATACTTTTTCTGAGAAAAAATTAGGTGAAATTTTTAGGGGTCTCGGTGAAGAGCCTTTTTGGAGAAGATGCGCCAAAGCCATCGTCAGTTTTCGTCAACGTAAGTCTTTTAAAACGGTTGTCGATCTCAGAGATGCTCTTCGTTACGTATTTCCGCCTTTTCGCATTCGGAAAAAAATTCATCCTTTAACGCTCGTATTTCAAGCTTTAAGAATGTTTGTTAACGATGAATTGGGGCAATTAAGTCGAATGATTATTGAAGCCGTCGATCGATTAAATCCCGGCGGAAGATTGGTGATTATTTCTTTTTGCAGTCTGGAAGATCGCATAGTAAAGAATGGTTTTAGGGATTTCACCGATCGTAAATTAGGTTTTGCGGTTAACAAAAAAGTCATAATGCCCTCTGAAAACGAGATTCGAAGGAATCCGCGTTGTCGCTCGGCTAAAATGCGTTGTTTTGAAAAACGGATTGAGTCGTGAAAATAGCTTTTTTTCTCCGTTTATTAGTATGTTGTATATTTTCGGGAATTTTTTTATACGTCTATGTTAATAAAAAGAATACCGTTACGAAACTTCAAATGACGATTCCCGTTTTGACTGCCGAATTATCGCGAAGAAACGAAGAGATTGAAGCTCTCCGTTTTATTGTCGATCGCTTCGAAAGCCCGGAAAATCTGATGAATTTAGCGAGTCTTCCTGAGTATGGTCATTTGCGACAGCCTTTGGAAAGCGAAATCGTTCATTTGAATCTTGATGAAAATTAAGGTGTGAGTTCCCTTGCTTAATAAGCGTATTCTTTTCGTCGCTCTGAGTTTGGTTTTTTTATTTTCCCTACTAATCGTTCGTTATTTTCAAATTCAGGTTCTTGAAGGGGATCGTTGGGAAAGCGAAGCTCTTTTACAACATAGAACCACGATTAAAGAGCCTTTTAAAAGAGGTACTTTTTTTTCCAATTCCTCTTTAAAACGAAACTCTAACGAAGAACCGAGATCGTTAGTTGTAGACGTCACTAAATTTCATCTTTGTTTAGATGCTCTCATGTTGCCGGAAAGATTTCGTGATGAAACGGTTCTTCGTTTGGTTGAGTTATCGGGTTCGAAAACGTTTGCCGAGTTAAGACCGGAATTCGATAAGCGTTCTCGATTTAGAAAACTCATACGATGGATAGACCCGGTAACCAAAGATAGGATTTTGGAGTGGTGGAAACCTTATGCCGTTAAACGAAAAATTCCGTTAAATGCCATTTTTTTCGTTAAAGATTACAAACGTTCCTATCCCTTCGGAAAATTACTGGGTCAAGTTTTACATACCATAAGAGAAAATAAGGACGATAAAACACTGGAAGCTTTCCCTACCGGAGGTTTGGAAGCCAGATTTAACGACATTTTAAAAGGATGTCTCGGAGAACGTCAACTGCTGCGATCGCCTCTTAATCGTTTGGATGCCGATATATTAATCAAACCTCCTCAGGACGGTGCCGACGTTTATCTGACTATCGATCATTGCATTCAAAATATTGTTGAGGAAGAGCTGGAAAAGGGGGTTTTAAAGTGTATGGCTAAAGGAGGAAGAGCCGTTCTTATGGATCCTTATACCGGAGAAATCTTGGCGTTGGCTCAATATCCTTTTTTCGATCCTACGTTTTATAAGGATTTTTTTAATGATCCGGAAAAAATAGAATACACCAAAGTTTCATCCGTTACGGATGCTTTTGAACCGGGATCGGTCATGAAACCCATAACCATGGCTATAGCTTTAAAGGCTAATGAAGAGCTTACGAATTCGAATCGCATTCCCTTTTTCAACGAAGAGCAAGCGATAGACGTAACCAGAACTCTGTTTCCCGGGAGAAAAGCTTTTCCTTTAAAAGATATTTCTTCCAATAAGAAATTGAATATGTATATGGCTATCCAAAAATCTTCTAATGTTTACATGGCGCAAATCATTGACATGTTGATTAACGTTTTGGATTGTAAATGGTATCGTGCGATGCTTACGGAATTCGGATTCGGTAAAAAAACCGGAATAGAATTGCCTGGTGAGACGATGGGTTTCGTACCGTCATTAAACGGTTTTTACAAAAACGGATCGCCTGAATGGTCTATTTCCACACCCTATTCTTTAGCTATCGGTTATAATATATTAGCTACGAATCTGCAGATCGCTGCGGCATATGCCTCCATTGCTAACGGAGGATTTTTAATAAAACCTACGCTTATCAAAAAAATAGTTTTTTTTGATAATGGTAAGCCTGTCATTATGGAAAATGTCGTTCGGGATCGCGGATCTTTCAAACGAATTGTATCTCGGGATATAGCGAGGACGGTAATGAAGGCGATGACATACACGACATTGCCGGGAGGGACGGCAGTTACGGCAGGTTTGGATAAATACACTACGGCAGGAAAAACGGGAACGACGGAAAAAATAGTGGACGGTAAGTATTGTAAAAAGAAGCACATTACTTCTTTTGTCGGCATGGCTCCTGCAGATTTGAACTTTTCGAACCCTGTAAGATTTGTGCTTATGGTTTCGATAGATGAACCCGCTTACGTCATTCGGGAAGACGGAACGAAGAATTATATGTCCGGAAGATCGTCCGCCGTCGTATTCGGAAGCATTGCCGAAAAGGTTCTATCCTATCTAGGAGTGGTTCCGGATAAGAATGCAACGGTATTAAATGAAGACGTTAGAGTCTTGAAACAATTATATGAGGAGTGGAATCATTGAAATTAAATGACTTAATTTCCGGTTTGAATTACAAAGTCTACGGTAAATCCCGGATCGTCGTTATTTCGAGCATCTCGAATAATTCTCGAATTGCAGGTCCCGGTTCGTTGTTCATAGCTAAAATGGGTAGTCAGGTAGACGGAAACGATTTTGCCGAAGATGCTGTGAAAAACGGTGCGGTAGCCGTTCTTTCTTCTTTTCACAATCCGTTTTTGAAAGTTCCTCAGATTATTTGCGATGACGTTTATGAAGCGGAGGCCGTTCTGGTGGAAAGATTTTATGAGTTCCCATCAAAGGAACTGTATACTGTGGGGATCACCGGTACTAACGGAAAAACTACCGTCAGTTATCTTTTGAAACAGTTGTTGGACAAAATTAATTATCCCTGCGGATTAATAGGGACTATTGAATATATTTTAGGCGGAAATACTTCTTTAACGGGCGATAATACGACTCCGGACGCTGTATCGAATCGGAAATTTTTACGCGAAATGGTAAAAAATCGATGTAAAGCGGCCGTTATGGAAGTTTCCTCCATAGGACTTAGTCATAAAAGGACGCACGGTATCGAATTCAATATAGCCGTTTTTACGAACTTATCGCAGGATCATTTGGATTTTCACGGTTCTTTTGAAGCTTATGCTCAAGAAAAAAATAAATTGTTTCGCTCATTAACTCAAGAAGGGTTGGCTGTTTTGAATTACGATTCCCTCTATAAGCATTGCGTTGCGGAGCAATGTCCGGCCAGGCAGGCGACTTACGGTTTATCGCCCGAGGCCGATGTATTTGCGGAAAATATCGTATTAGGGTCGGCTCATACGCAATTTACCGTAAGTTTTTCGGGAATAAAACATGTTTTCGAAACGAGTTTAATCGGTATTCACAACGTTTACAATTTGTTGATTCCCATTCTTATAGGGTTAGTGGAATTTGACATGAGTTTATCCGAATTGGCTGTTATCATAGCCGATATGAAACCGCCTAAAGGTCGTCTGGAACCTATTTTAAACGGTCCTTGTAAAATTTTCATTGATTATGCTCATACTCCTGACGGTTTGGAAAAAGTTCTGGGTTCCCTCGAAAAAACTCTTTCTCCCAGCGGAAAATTGATTACTGTTGTAGGATGCGGAGGCGAACGAGATCACGCCAAAAGACCTTTAATGGGAAAAATCGTCGAAAAATACGGCTTGGGGATCATTACTACCGATAATCCGAGAAGCGAAGATCCTAATGAAATCATCGGAGAAATACTCTCCGGGTTTAAAAACGATAATTACATTGTTGAAGTTGATAGGAGACAGGCTATAGAAAAAGCCTTAAAGCTTGCCGGCAGCGAAGATATTGTTCTGATCGCCGGAAGAGGACATGAAAGTTATCAGAGATTTAAACATTATACGATACCTTTTGATGATAAGAGTGTAGTAGAAGAATTATTAAAAGAGAGCAATGCAGTTTTATAATGCGGTTATTTATCGTTACGATTTTAGTATTAATCGGCAGCCATGGATTTTGTGCCGACAACCCCTCAGAAGATTTTAAATCGCGTTCTCAAAATCAAAACGTTTATAAAAGACGAAGCGAAATCATCGTTTTGGATGCGGGACATGGCGGTAAGGATTACGGTACCATGAATAAGGCTCTCGGGTACGACGAAAAGTCCCTGACTTTATCTATGACGATAGCCGTTCAGAACCATTTAAAGCGCCTGGGTTACAGATCGGTTCTGACTAGAGGCTCCGATGTTTTCGTAACTTTGGGTAAAAGAGCCTCCATCGCTAACGGATTGAAAGCTCATGCGTTTGTAAGCATTCATTGTAACCATTCAGAGAATCTCGAAGCTTTAGGGACTGAAATTTATTTTTATGACAAAGGTCAACATGATAAGACCACGCTTTCCGAAGAGTTGGGTAAAAAGGTGTTATTGTTTATGGAGAAAGCCGGAATTATGCGTTCTCGTGGAGTTAAAGCGGGCAATTTTTCCGTCATTAGAGAAACCGTAATGCCTTCGATTTTAGTGGAAACCGGTTTTTTATCGAATCCCGGAGAAAGAGCAAAGTTATTGAATCCTATTTACAGGGCGAGCATAGCTAAAGGTATTGCAGAAGGAATTCATACGTTTCTTACGGAAAAAGAACAAAGCAAACAACGAAAAAAGAGTCTTTCTTTCGAAAAAAGGACACCTCTTCAAAACAAAGCAAAAACATATGATGCCAATCGTCCCCGACGTGATTCGAACACGTGGCCTGCTGCTTAGGAGGCAACCGCTCTATCCTGCTGAGCTACGGGGACTCATTATAAAATGAATTAAGGAAATGTACCAAAAAGTTTAATAAAAAAACACTTCGGGTTTTGTTTGCGTTCTTCCGTTTGTGTTTTCTGGCGTATTTTTTAAGAATCCTGTTCTTGACATTTGGGAAAAATTATTTTTTTTAAAAAATGTCTTGAATCGAAAGAAAGGATGACTATCATACGCTTATGACTCAACGAATAAGAATAGGGCTACCGTTGTAGCTGTTTTTAACAGGAGGCAGGCCACATGGCGACAATGACAAAAAAGAAATTAATATCAACAATATCTCAAGACCACAAAATACATCCGAATCACGTTAGAACCGTTATACAGAACTTTCTTGATAAGATGACGGATGCTTTGGCTAAGGGGGATCGTCTGGAATTCAGGGATTTCGGTGTTCTACGCGTTGTGGAACGAAAACCTAAAATCGGAAGAAACCCAAAGAATGCCGCAGTACCCATTCAAATTCCGGCAAGAAAAGCCGTCAAATTTACTCCGGGAAAAAGAATGAAAAGACTTATAGAATCATAGTTTTTCTCTTCTCGTTTGGACGGCGACGGATTATTACGAGTTAAGTCGCCGTTTTTGTTTCGTTTTATTCTTTCCGGTCGTTAATCTTGAATTTTTCAACGGGAAGATATTCGTTTGGCCTCTTTCCGATAATGTTTAAGAGTTAGCCGTGTAATTATGATGTTGAATTACGAATCCGATATTAAAACCTTATTGTCTCTTTCGGACTCCAAATGCTATTCACGCATTCTTGATTTTAAATACCATCCCGTTCTGAAAGTTCATGAGCTGGCTTATGCGCTGTATCTCTCTTATCTTTCCGACGAAGATTTTCGTCTTGAAGACCGGACGGTTTTCAATAAGACGGAGCAAGGAACGATTTTGCTTTTTGAAAGAGCTTGCTTCTTATGGGGAGGCTTGCCTTATTTGGCTGAATACGCCGAATTAGGATTGATTTTATTACGTCTTTCGCAAAGAGACGAAAAATATCTTTCCGTTATTCAAAACATGATCGCTTATCAGCAAGCTGTGTTTGATCATCGAGGAGTTGTTTTTCCCACTCTTTATCGTCAAGGAATAGGTCGGAATTTAAAGGAAATTACGAACATATGTCGGCTTTTTATGGAACGATTCGGTGTCGAGACACGAACCGATTATCGGTTTTCGGATAAGGAACTCGGTTTTTGGATGACACGTTCTTCTGATTTTTCATCCTATGTTTGTGCTTCCGGGTGTAAAAGCGGCATGGGAGCTTTTCTTAAAGGAGATATCGGAATTATCGGTTTTGGTACTCAGTCTACCCCCCCCGAAGACACTTCAGGTTTCGGTATTGCGGGTTTTTCCGGAGATTTTGTTACGGAAGACGTTGATGAAAACGAATTTATGGAAAACGGGACTTTATTTAAGGTTTCTTATCATTTTTCTGCCGCTTCTCCTTCGGATAAACCTTCCGGATTTAGATTTTTACGAGACTCTGCTTTACCGGGAGAGCGTTTTTATTGTCAGACGAACGTTTCTCCGAAATCCTATCAAGTTTTTCTTGGTCGAAAGGAACTTCAACCGAAGGATTCTTATGGTATTTCCGTTTTTTGTATCGGTAGATCCTGTCGAATTGAGGGCGGTCCTTCTCTCAGAGCGAATTCTCTGGATTCTTATAAAGGACCCATGAAACCCGTCATTTTAACCGGTGATTCGGGAGATATGGTGGTTGGCTGTTCCGGTACGGAAGTCATGGAAATTTTTTCTCTACAAGGAAACGATTCATTTTGGGGAGCGGATTTCATTATCGTGTTTAAAGATCTTAAAGGGCCTTTCAATATTTTTTTTCAAAACGAGAAATAAAAATATTCGAAATTTTCTATAGTGTGCGGTTACGGTTTCTAATCGTTGTTTTTTACGGATAATTGTATTAAAATGTCATGTTTCAGTTATAAAAAGGTTTGAGTATGGAGTTACTGCCTCACGAGAGACAAATCGCGGAGTATGAGAAAACGATTGCTCAATTTAAGGAAAAAAATAAAAAAAATCCGTTACTCTCGACGTCGGAATTGCAGAAATTGGAGAAACGTCTGGATAATTTAAAAAAGCAGATTTATTCTCGATTGACTCCTTGGGAAAGGGTTCAGATTTGTCGACATCCTGCCCGTCCTCGAGCCGTTAATTATATTGAAGTTCTTTGCGAAGATTTTATCGAATTGAACGGTGATAGAGCTATTCGTAACGATCCCGCAGTCGTTGGTGGTGTCGGTAAGATAGGGGGCTCCAAGTTTATGGTTGTAGGCCAAGAAAAAGGCTGCGACACCGATTCTCGTATCCATAGAAATTTCGGAATGCTTCATCCGGAAGGTTTCAGAAAAGCGCTGCGTTTGGCTAAGCTTGCCGAAAAATTCGGACTTCCGATTCTTTTTTTATTGGATACCCCGGGAGCTTATCCGGGTTTGGTTGCCGAAGAAAGAGGTCAAGGTTGGGCTATCGCTCAAAATCTAAGAGATTTATCCGTTCTTGCGACGCCGATTATCGTCTTGGTCATAGGCGAAGGTTGTTCCGGAGGTGCTTTAGGGATGGGGATAGGAGATGTTGTGGCCATGCTTGAACATTCCTATTATTCCGTGATTTCACCCGAAGGTTGTGCGTCTATTTTGTGGAAAGATCCTAAAAGGAATAGCGATTCGGCGGATATGTTGAAAATGCAGGCCGAAGATCTTTTGGGGTTCGAAATTATAGATGTCATAATTAAGGAACCCGTCGGTGGTGCTCATCATAATCCCAATGAAGTATACAAGAATGTAAAGGATTTTGTTTTGAAACAATCAAACCTTCTTAAGAACTTATCCGGTGAAGAACTTATTGAAAAACGCTATCGAAAATTTCGTAATATAGGCCGATATGAAAGTTCTTCTGAAAATTCTCCTCAAGAATAAACGACATTTTCTTTTACTTCCCCTCACCCTTATAGGTATGCTCGGTCTGACTTTAACTTCTCAGATGGAGATTTTGTCTCTCGGTGTTGTCGTTAGAACAGGGCCTGAAATTTTCGGTCTTTTGAAACGGGATTTCTCTCCCGATAAGAATCAGGTGTTGACTTATCGGGAAGCTTCGACGACCTGGGAAGAAATCACCGGAAATTTGGATAATCCTTTAACGAAAGAAAACATAGCGAAGTACCAAACCGTCAGAGGAAAACGTTCATTTTTTCAACGACTTACGGGTTGTTTTGATAAGATTTTTAATTTTTCATCCAATTTTTATGGATTGGCTTTATTTTTGATTGTCGTTGCCTGCCTGAAAGCAATCTCTCTTTTCAGTTATAGGTTTTTCAATCAAAAAACGGCCATACGTATCAGTCGAGATTTGAGAAAAGAGTATTTCTGCTCCATTCAAGCTCTTCCGCTTTCTTTTTATCATGAGCATGATATAGGTAATTTAAGTAATCGGGTTATCGTTGACTCCGAAAATATTGCTTTATCCGTAAACGCTTTATTTATTAATTATCTACAGGCTCCCTTTACCTTATTATCTACCGTCTGGGTGTGCAGCTCGATCTCATGGAAATTGACGGTATTCGTTTTCTTGGGCTTTCCCGTTTTCGTATTGCCGATAATGTATTTGGCTCGGAAAATTAAATCGTTAGCAAGATCGATTCAAAAAAATCAAGACGGTTTTTCATCCGTTTTAATTGAGTTTTTGTCCGGGATAATGACCGTTAAATTATTCGGTAGTGAAGGTTTTTCTTTTACGAAATATTCCAAACACAACGATAAAATTGCGTGTTTGGAAGAAAAAAGTGCTCGTTATGGTCTGGCTCCTCGTCCTCTTCTTCATGCCGTTTCTTCTTTATTTTTCGCTTTCGTTATAGTGACCGGTATCTATCATCTCAACATTAATCCAACGGAACTTATGGTTTTTTGCGGGTTGCTTTATCTGGTATATGAGCCGATTAAAAAATTTGCCGATGAGAATACGCATATCATGAAGGGCGTTGCGGCAGCAGAACGAATGAATGAGATTTTTTTGATTCGTGATGAGCGAGCCGGTATTAAGGAACCGGAAGAACTGCAAGGTTTTCATTACGATATAGAATTTCGTAACGTAACTTTCGGATATTATCCCGGAGAACCCGTCATTACGGATATAAGTTTTAATTTAAAAAAAGGAGAATCATTAGGAATAGTCGGTCCTACCGGATCCGGTAAATCGACGATTGCTAAATTATTAACTCGACTTTATGATGTGACTTCAGGCGAGATTCTCATAGACGGTAGATCTATTTATGATTATACCCCGGATTCTTTGAGAAAACACATTGCATGCGTGCCTCAAGAAACGTTTCTGTTTTATGATACCATTCATAACAATCTGACTTTAGGTAATGAATTCAAATTTGAGGAGATTGATAAGGCGCTATCCGATTCTTTCTCTAAAGAATTTATTATGAAGCTTCCCGGAGGATGTGATTATACTCTTGAAGAAACAGGTAAAAATCTTTCCGGCGGACAGCAACAAAGATTGTCTATTGCAAGAGCTCTTCTTAAAAAAGCTTCTATTTTAGTTCTGGATGAAGCCACTTCGGCTTTGGATGCACTCAGTGAGTCTTATATTAAAGATGTTTTGGAAAGGACAAAGGATGTTTATACCCAGATTATCATCGCACATAAACTATCGACCTTAGAACATGTCGATAAAATTATCTATTTAAAAGCAGGAAAGAAAATAGCGGAAGGATCTAAAGAAGAACTTCTTAATCTTTGTCAGGAATTTAAGCTTATGTGGGAAACCGGATACGGAAAATTAGGACTTGTCGAAGGTGATATAAGAGATATCCCTGAAGAGATCGTTTGTGAATAAATATTCTTCAAACCATTTTCCGAGAGCTTGTGCCGGAATTTCAGGTTGTTTTCTGAGTATTTGTTGATCATTCGGATGATTAACCCGGTCCGATCCGATTTTAATTAGCTTAAACGGTATATTCAGCGTAATTGCCAGCGATGCGATACCGTATCCTTCCATATCGACTAAATCGGCATCGTGTAAGCGGTATCCGGAGTGATAAAAAGAAAGCGGGGAATCCGAAGTCATCAGGACGGAACCTAGGGTTGTTTCCGGGCAATCGATAGAAGGGAAGGCTTTTTGAATGATTGCTTCGGTCTTCTCGTTTCCGTGGTTAAAATTCGGTATGAATTTATGAACTTTGGTGACTTCCGTAACAGCATAAAGAGGATAAATATCCGGTTTTAAAATTCCGGCAAACCCTGAATTGATAACCATGTTATAATATCGTTCGATATGCAGTAAATGATAAGCAAGATTCGCAGCGGCTAAACAACATCCATATCCCGTAAAACATATATCAAGACGTAGTTTCTCTTCTATAATTACGGAATATCCTTTATTCGTATTTTTCATATCAAAACGACGAACGATATCGATGGCTTCTACAGGATCCGCCATGGCAAGCAATATTTTTTTTATGACCATAAATTGATCAAAGCCTGTAGACCTTCATTAGAGATGCAAAGCGTATCTCGGGAAACATAAGTGTCTATAAACTTATCGATGACTTGTAGATCTTTTTCTTGGGAATATTGAGCAGCAAGCAAAAGACTTTCTTGTCTTTGACTTAGAGATTCTCTTAAAGAAGCTTCAAGCTCTTCTCTGATTCTCTTTTTCATGTCATCATGAAGATACCTGGATATGGCAATACAACCCAAAGGTAAAGGTAGCTTGGTTCTTTGATACCATAATTTTCCTAGATCCGTTAGTTCGTGTAGTCCCATTTTTTCACAAATCAATCCGGATTCATGAATGATCACACCGGCGGATATTGCCTTCGATTGAACGTGTTTGGGAATTTCCGAGTAGGGTAGAAAAACGTTTTCACGACAGGAATAAAATTTTCTGAATAATCGGTAGGCCGTCGTGGTTTGTCCCGGAAAACCGACTTTATCGTAAATTAAGGAAGCATCGGCTTGACGAGCTATTATTTTAGGACCGTGATTGTAACCGAAAGTCGAGCCCACTTGTAACAGTTCGAAACGATCTTGTATTATCGGATAAAAAGCCGCCGATATCTTGATTACGCAAACGGTTCCTGTTTTTGCAAGATTATTTAATGACTCGATATCTTTTATGATTAGTTTGGAAAATAAACCGGTGTTTGATTTTTTTGTTAAAAAAGAACGGAATAAAAAAATATCATTCGGACACGAAGAAAAGGCTGCAACTAACATGATTTACATTTATCGATAGCTTTACGTAACTTCTCATTTTCGGGTTTATCTAAAGCTCCCTGTTCTCTTAGCCATTTAAAATATGAATCGGGAATTTCTTCTAAACTTTTGCCTTTGTATTTGCCAAAAGTCATTGTTAAAGGACACTCTTCTTCAGACATCAAACGTAAAACCGTTTCCGCATCAAGATCGCCTATCATAATACTAAACAATTGATGCAAGACGATGACATCGTCAAGTGCTCTGTGTGCCTGATTAACGTTGATGCCGTAGAGTTGTCGAAGATATTGCAAATTATGTCGGGGAAGATCGGTTCGATATTTTCTAGCCCATTTCAAAGAATCTAAAGTCGGAAATTCAAGTTCCGGGATGGAATGTCGTTGACATTCCCGAGCAAAAAGAGGAGCGTCGAAATTGTCGTTATTGTGAGCTACAAGAATGACCTCGTCTCCGCAAAATTCCTTTAATTGGTGAAAAACCGTTTTAAAGGAAGGAGCGTCCGTGAGCATTTCATCCGAGATTCCGTGAATGGCGGTTGCTTGAGTCGGTACGGGAATGTCAGGTTTGACATAGGAACTGAAACTTTTATCTTTAAACGGATAGTAGGCAGCAATCTCTATAATCCTATCCTTATCGACGTTTGTTCCTGTAGTTTCAGTGTCGTAAAAGATAAATTGTTTTGCCATAACAAGACTATTCGGATGTTTTCAAACGATTAATATCGATTTGACCTGCGGCAATCATACCGATGGCATTAGAAAAACTGTCGCAAACAAATTCAAAGGTACGGATGTAAATTAATATTAGCTTGGGATCTATTTCCTGTTCCAAACAAGGAAGAACGACTCTATAAAAGATAAGATTTTGATCTTCATCCATACCGAATCCCGGCATGTCTAAATCTTTGTTTAAGAGATGAAGAAGCCTGGCTGTTTCTCCGTTGCTGGTCGCTTTTAACTGATAAGGGATGTAAGCAATCATCTGCAACAGATCACCGTCGTTTCTGATGCAGAAAAAAAGAGGAACTTCTGTTTGATTTACCTTAATTAAAATATAAACCAAATTGCTTTGAGTTTCCAACTGGGGTTTAAAATCATTTTCTTTCAGAAAATGAATGATTTCGTTTTGGACAAGCTTCATAATCACCCTATCTCAACGTAGACATTTCCGATTCGGAAAAAGAATCGGAGTTATCGGATTCAAGGATAAGCTCCTCTCTTACGATTTGCATATTTTTAGGAGCTTCGATACCAATGGAAACTTGATTGCCTTGTATCTTCAGAACGGTGATTTTAACATCTTTCCCGATTCGGATTTTTTGTTCTTTTTTTCGCGTCAATACCAGCATATTTTGCTTTTCAACCCCTAATAAGTAAAGTAATTTTTCCGGACATCGTTCAAATGAGCCTCACTACTCTGTTTTCGAGTGGATTTTTTATGATACGCGTTTTGATATTATGATGAAAACTGCATAAACCCACTCTGTAAGCAAGATAACCGATGCAATAAAAATCCACAATATAAAAGGGCAGTAAACACGAGATAAATTTTACGATGAAGATAATTTTTTGCCTAGACGTGAAACCGTTTTAGTGATGAAATCAGTTGAAAAAGAACCGGCTTTTTTTTTGGATTGCAGTTCACTCATCACGGTATTGAGATCGGTTTTTTCAGGAAATTCGGATAACATTCGAATTTCTTCGGAAGATTCTGCAATAATCAAGATTTTATCTACTACCTGAACGATGTAAAGAACGGATTTATGACTTAAAGCTCTTTGATCAAGAATTTTAATTGCGGAAGATCCTTTATTAAAACGAGTGCTTCTATTTTTCAGAAATTTTTTGAAAGCCCACACACAAACGGTAAAAATCGTTAAAAGAAGGAACAACGACAAACCCATTTTTAAAAACTCGGTCTTCATGGTAGTCGGAAAAGGTCCCGTGACTTCCATGGTTTCTACGGAGTCTTCAATGATATTGTCCGAGATGTTATCCGATGAAAGCAAAGGATCGAAAATCGATGATGGACGTAAAATCCGTTTCAGTTGGTTCTTCGGCATGATGAAATTCTCCTGACCAAATTATGTTTATCATATTTAATAAATGGGTACAAGGTAAAGGAATTTCGAGTTATCCTATACAAAGGATTATATTTTGAGGCTCTGCATTATGAAAAAAGGTGTTATAGCTACCGATTTGGATGGAACGTTAACGGCAAATAAAAGGGAATTGGAACCTGAAATCAAAGCATTTCTAGAAGATCTTCAAGCATCGGGTTGGGAGTTATTGTTTTTAACCGGTAGATATTACGCGTATGCTCGCGAATTACTGCAAACCTGCTCTTTCCCATATTATTTAGGTGTGCAAAACGGTACGGCTTTAATGTTTCCGGAAGAAGAAAAGTGTTTTTTTTCGCATAAGCTTTCGTTCGAATGTGTTCCTTTTCTAAAAAAAATCATTAATGGTTTCTCGGTTGCTTCAGTAATAGAATCCGGGGTGGAACATGACGATCTTTATTTTAGAGAATTGTCTTCGACACTCGAAAAAGAAGAGATCTTGATTTTGGAAGCTATTGAGAACATTTACTTTCCTAATCAAGAGGCACGAGATAGACGTTTTAAAAAAGTATTTTCTTTAGAAGATGCCTATCCTTTCGGGGACCTTTCAGTGATTAAGATTCTTGGACGTATTTCCGTTTTGGAAGATATTAGGGAAATATTAGTGAACTCGGATTTTTTTTCGGTTATCAGTGTGAGTGTAATCGCTCATCCTTTTCATTCTCAATTCTCAATCATGCATATTACTCCGAAAGAAGGGACGAAGGAATCGGCTTTGTCTTATTTCCTAGCTAACGTTTCTCAAAATGAACCTTTCGTTATTACGGCAGGGGATGATTTCAATGATGAAGGATTTTTGAATATCGGATCGTTCAAAATCGTCATGGAAACGGCACCTAAAATGATGCACGGATTGGCTGACTGTCTGTGCCCGTCTGCTAAACGACAAGGAATTCTTTACGGATTGCGGAAAGGGATAGAAATTTTCGAACGAAAATTCACCTAAGCATTTCGGGACTTACTCCCATCATGTGCACACCGTGATCGACGTATAACACGCTCCCGTTAATCGCTTCCGCAAGAGGAGACAGTAAGAAGGCGGCTACGTTTCCGACCTGGTCAGCCGTCATCGGAGTTTGTATCGGAGACATGCCGAGAGAGTAATCTACCATTTTATCGATAAAACCGATGGCTTTCCCGGCACGGCTTTTAATAGGCCCTGCGGAGATCGTATTAATACGAATGCTCCACCGTCTTCCGGCTTCCCATGCTAAAAATCGCGTATCGCTCTCCAATGCAGCCTTAGCGGCATTCATTCCTCCTCCATATCCGGGAACGGCTTTTTGAGAAGCCTCGTAAGTCAGAGATAAGGCTCCTCCTCCCTTGCTCATAAGAGGACCGAATCTGGAGACCAAACTCACGAACGAATAGGAAGAATTGCTTAATGCGGATAGATAACCTTTTCTTGAGGTGTCTAAAAGAGATTTCGTGACTTCCGGAGCGTTTGCCAAGCTGTGTACAAGATAATCTATAGAACTGAAATCGGTTTTGACCGCATCGGCAACCTCTTGTATCGTATAACCGGCAACTTCTTTGTATCTTTTATTCTCTTTAACCTCTTCAGGGATGTCTTCCGGAACATCGAAAGAGGCATCAAGGGGATAAATTTTTGCAAAATTCATGAGAGAACCATCCGATAATTTCCGAGATTCATCGAACTTACCCATTTCAAAAGATTGTTTGAATATTTTCAATATCGGTACCCAAGTTCCGACAAGAACGACGGCTCCCGCACTCGCAAGACTTTTTGCGATTCCCCAGCCGTAGCCTTGATCATCTCCGATGCCGGCGATAAACACTTTTTTTCCCTTTAAGTCCAGACTCAACATTTGATTACTCATAAATTACAATGCTTTCAATACAGACGGCGAATCCTATCTTAGGACTCATTATTAATCAAATACGATTTTGAAAATTCTTGGTTTCAAGAAACATGAGCGGACATTATCGGAAACTTTAGAATTTGATATAAGTTTTTAACATACATTAAGTTTTAATATACATTATATTACAAATAGTTTATTATCATTTCATCTTTTTTCTTTTTAAGGAAGTTATATTTATGAGTAGTGGTGTTCCTGGATTTAGTGTTTTGTTTACTAACAGACCTAATCCCGAAGAGGGTAGTAGCGAACAAATCAATGGTTTTGAAAACTCCGGTTCTTCCGTTCGTCTTACGTCCGGGTCGGTAATTACGAATCAATCTCAGACTGCTTCACTGGACGTTTCCGAGGAGATTGAGACTGTTTCCGAAATTATAAAACGTGTTTTAAGTCAGAGAGATTCATCGTGCTATGACAGATGTTCCGAGGAATGCGGGTATGTCGACGGGAGCTGCGGATGCGGAGCTTTCGGAGCCTTCTTTTGCCGTAGTTGGGATATGTTATTTTCAGGAGGTGTCAATGAAACGGGTAAAAACATCCGTTTATTGGCAGAGCGTTTAGAGTCCGAATACGGTCCGCTGGTTCTTTTAAAGGCCCAAATGCTGTGCGGTCTTTCATTAGAGGAAATGTTAAGACGGAATCATAAGCCGACCGATTATGAAAAACATCTACTTGAACGAGCATGTAAACGAGCGCGGAACGTAATAGCAAGTAAAATGGCATCTTACCGGAGCCCCTCTTCGAATGATTCATATGTACAATGTATTGAGATTCTATCCCAAATTCCCGGAATGCCTGAATTGATATTGCAAAGAATCGGTTGTAAGGACGGCGATGTTGTTTTATCTTTGAATTTGAAAGTTTTCGGTGAGGGCGATTATTGCTTAAGATTAAACGAGGAAGATATGTTGAAGCGTTACCTGAATCCTAATTGGTTTTTCTGTTCCGGTCCACCCGATGCTTCCGTTTTATATCAGATATTTATGGAAGTGGTTTCGGTGTTGAATGATTTATGTCAGCAGGGTCGTATCTGGGTACAGGATCAAGAAGTAGAGGCTTTAGTGATGTTTATGTTCGCCGTCCGAGGATTTTCTTTTTGTGAGATATCAGCGGATCACATCTTAGTATCCGAGTTGGGACGAGCTTCCATAAGAAGGTTACAAGACGGCGCACATCAAGAACAAGATTTGGAAAGAGGAGGAGCCGATGTCGGTGCGATTCGAGATGCTTCGAGTTTAGCAAAAATACATGTAAAACGCCTGATAACGCGTTTAGCTTCGGGATCTTGTGATATTCCGATAGACTTGACTATTCCAGAACAACATCGGATGTTGTATACGAATGATCTCAGAGTAAGAGATCTTTTATTCGGAAGCCCTCAAGCAACTCCATTATAAAAAAGATCGAAAAAACGATAATCCACGTCATAAGAGAAGTGGGTTTTATACAATCGTGAATCTCCGCTTACGTTCAGTCAATTTTCGAAAAAAATAATATTCAGGAGTCTTAAGGAACGAATGATGAAGTTATATTATTTTTTTCGGAAATGCGGAGAATCGACGGCTTCCGCTCGGCACTGATGAAAAGAAATTCGGTGTGTTCCTTAAAGATAATCATTTATTTTAAAAGTATTTTAAAGGACTTGGACCAAAGAAGTGCTGCGGTCTGTTTTTAATCTATAAAAATGTTAATAAAATTATTTACATAATGCTGAAAATAATACATTCTTCTTTGCCAAGTTATTGTTTTTATTGAGATTGCTTTTATGTGTGGTTGTGTTCCTGGGTGTTGTGGTCGTCCATTTACCGTACTTTCTACCGAAGACGGCGGTAACGGAGCTAAAGATGTTGTTGATAGTCCCCTAAACGACCCTCAAGGTGCTTCAGGTGGAACCGGAACATCATCTTCAAGTGCCGCTCCGGTGATTACGAGTCAACCGTTAAGTGGAGACCTAGCCGGAACGATTCTAAGCGTTTCGCAAGTTATTGGCGATATACTGAATAGTCAAAAAACTGAAGATGGCGCAGAGGCGTGTTATACGGGTTGTGCTCCGTGGTGTCGTCAAGAATGCGGATGTCCCGGTTGCGGGTGTCCTTTGGGTGAGTGCGGATGCGGATCTGTGGGATCTTGTCTTTGCCATACCTGGGATATGTTTTGTACAGGAGGGCGTGGACAATCGCGTGAGGATATTACGCAATTAGTACAGACTCTGGAAGAAGAATACGGTCCGCTGGTTCTTTTAAAGGCGGAGAAGTTGACTGGTATTGATCTGGATGATAGAGCGAGACAACATCTTTCGATAACTAGACAAGAGAAATCTGATCTTAATAACGCGTGTAAGAAGGCTAAACTTGAGATGGAAAGTCAAGTAGACTTCCATCATAAGGGACAGTTAGTCGAAACGAGTCAAAAATGTCTCGATAAGTTAAATCTGATTCCGGGAATGGTTACAGCGATAAAACAGGGGGTATCGGAGGTGGGCACTAACGATGACACCACCTTCCCTCCAGAGATTAAAATTCTGACTGAGGAGGGGCAGGTTTGCATAGGCATGAACGAGGAGGAGTTTTTTAAGAATTTTTTGACGTCTGGTTATTTTTCTTCCCAGACCGGTCATGGTCCGGGCGTTGTTACGTTATGTTCTATATATATACTTGTGTTAGCCATATTACGTGTTCTATGTAAAGGGGGGCGTTGTTGGTTAACTGAGGTGGAGCTATTAGCTTTAGTAGTTTTTTTATTAGCTTTCAAAGGATATTCAGTTAAAGATCCGGGCGATCGAGATAGTCCGATTCCCACAGATCATATTTTACAATCCGCTTTAGGATTACGAGTCGAAGCGTTAATGACTGAGAATGCAAGCAGACGATCCGGACCTTCCGGACCTTCCGGATCTGACGAGGAACCAAGGGATCAAGTTGATGGTTGTGAAGGGGGAGGATGGAGACATTTGTTACAGCAAGCACAGAAAATATTAGACGGCGCTGTCGGAGGTGGTCCTATTCTCTCTCCTGACAAACAATGGCAATTACTGCGAGGCGGCGACCAGTCACTGGTGAAATGCTTATTAACGGGTGAACGAGAGACTCAAGTTTAAAAGTTTATCGAAAGAACGGCATAACACGATTGCTTGAGTAAAAGGACATGTAAAGTTTAATTCAAGGGCATGAAGTAGATGTCGAAATGTCAACATGGTCTGTTTTTTAGGGCCGTAATCAGGGTCACCCACTATAGGATGTCCTAAAGTTTTCATGTGAAGACGGATTTGGTGCGTACGTCCCGTTTCCGGTCGGCACTCGACGAGAGTAGTTTCTTTCCCGTATCCGAGAACTTTCCAGTGAGTTATCGTTAACTTAGAGTCCGGTGTTTTTAAGTTATCGAAAATTACTTTTCCTTGTCGTCTTAATACGGGAGCCGTATTCGTGCAAATACACCCGGATTTTTTAGCTATCGTTCCGTAAACGACAGCTCTGTAAGTTTTTATTATTTTTCGTTCTGAAAATATCCGATTGAATTTAAGTAGGGCTTTTTTCGTTTTAGGCATGATTAGACAACCCGATGTGTCGCGATCCAATCTGTGAACGCATTTTAGTCCGCTCAAACGAATCAGTTCTTCGGTAGTGATATGAGCCGGTTTGTCATAGATAAGGTATTCGGGATAATTTTGAATGATCCGTTCACTTTCGAATTGGGGCCGGATGTATCGGCTAGGATAAAATTCAACAAGATCACCGAATTTGAGTTTATAGGAATTGAATCTTTCCGTAAAACCATTGACGATGCATCTCTGATTAAGTATCGATTGAGAGATATCCCGGTTCGAATACTCGTTTTTTAATTTTTTTTTAAGAAAAGCGGAAAGGCGTTCTTCTTCTTCTTCCGTTTTCCAACAAAATTTCATAAAATAGTCATTTTTAGTTTTTCAAATTGATGATTCTAGCAAAAAATCGGTGATAGTTAAAGTGAGTTCCATATCCGTTTCGAAATTTCCGATAGTAAATTTAAACAATTGGTTTAATGAAAATAAGAGATTTTTTCCTTGGAGAATTAATAAAACGCCTTATCGGGTTTGGATTTCGGAAGTCATGTTACAACAAACGGTGGCAAAGACTGTCGTTCCTTATTTCGAAAAATGGATGTATTTTTTTCCCAACATCGGAGATGTAGCCTCTGCTTCGGAAGAGTCGATTTTGAAACTTTGGGAAGGATTAGGTTATTATTCAAGAGCCAGGAATATCAAGGCCGGAGCTATTGAAATTGTTCGAAAATTTGGTGGTCAATGGCCTGAAGATTTGAAATCTTTACTTTCGATTAAAGGCATAGGTCCTTATACGGCTAGTGCCGTTTTGTCTTTTGCTTTCGGTAAGAAAACGGCTCCTGTTGACGGCAACGTTTTAAGAGTATTGGCGCGTTATTTTTCCATAGAGGAGAAAATAGATTCTTTTAAAGGCCGCCGTTTGATCACTTCGTTAGCTGAGAGATTGCTTCCTGATGACGAACCCTCTATTGTCGCAGAAGGCTTGATTGAATTGGGAGCCCTTGTCTGTAATAAACGTCCTTCTTGTAAAACCTGTCCTTTACAATCCGGTTGCAATGCTTTCAAGTATTCTCTTCAGTCCGAATACCCGAAAAGATTGCCGAAAAAGGGTGTTTCCCGCTTATTTCGTCTTGTGGGTGTTTTTATTTCTTCCGAAGGTGTCTTATTGAATTTTCGTTATAAAGGATTAATGGCCGGTCTTTATGAATTCCCTTATTTTGATGTCGAAGAACAAGTTTTTTTAACGGAAAATACGAATATGCCGTTTCGTAATATTTTATCTCAGGTTAACCTTCAAGAACGGGAAGAGTTGTCGGTTTCGGAGCATTTTTTTACTCGATATAAGGTCAAATTACGTCCGACTCTATTCAGAGTCGATTTTCTTAACGATTTTGAAAATTTCATTCCTTGGACTAGAGTTAAATCATTACCGTTATCGTCCGGACATGCTTCCGTTTTACGACTAGTGCAAAGTAAGTTTGATTTTTAGTTTTTCAATAAAAATGTTATTCTTACCTGAAGGGTATACTGTTTGTTTCTTCGAGGAGCTTCGTGAATAGGAAAGATTTTGATGCATTTTTCGATTTGAAGGAGATGATAGTCGGAATTATTAAAGATCGGAAGTGTTTCTGGTCGAATAAACAAACGCCTTACTCCCTTTTGAATTGTTTAGAAGAAGAATGTCGGGAATTATTCGATGCGTTGCATTCCGAAAATCAAGGGGAAATCGTAAGCGAAATCGGTGATGTTTTGAGCTTAGCCGTTATGCTTTGTGCTGTTGCCGAAAGAGAAAATCTTTGTGATTTTGAAGAGCCTGCACTGGAAGCCATGGATAAAATTCGTAGACGTTCTCCTTATGTTTTTGATGATTCCCTGATTGTCGATTCTTCCGAAGAAGCGGAAAGACTTTGGGCGGAATTAAAATTGACGGAAAAATCTTCGATATCGCAGGAAACAATAAACATGACTTCCGATTACCCCACCTTTGTTTTAATTGACCGTGTTTTAAATCATTCTTCGGATTCCTTCGATGAGGGGGAAACTCATTTCGAATCCGAGGAAGAATTGGGACATCTTTTATATCGAATATTTCATCAATCCAAACAAAAAAATTTAAACCCCGAAAAAGCTTTAAGAAAAGTATTATTGAATTTTCTGAGTGATTCTGCAGCTCCGAATTTAAAAGATTCTGTTGAGGAATAGGATTGATTTTTAAGATTCTTTTAAAGATAATCTTTCGAAGAGCTGGAGACCTAGGTGGGTGAAAACGATCTGAATTGGGTCAGGATCGGAAGATAGCATCCCTAAAGTTCCGTATTCACGCCCCAAGAAAACTCCGGCTCGTTTTATATAATTATCATTAGAGCATGACTTAGATTGAACAAAGCGTGCAGTAGATAGGGAGCCAGAAGGTTCTTTTCTTTTTCATATACTAGTCCCAAAAATAACGACACTAAAAATAAAGACGGAATCAATATGAAATTCCCATCGGCTTGAGATGGAGAAAAATGTAGACCGGCGAATATGAGAGAAGTTGTTATGATGGCGAAGGTCCTTCCTTTTTTTCTTAACCATGACTGAAGAAATCCTCGGAACAGTAATTCTTCCGTAAACGGAATGACTAGGACTGTTGTTATTATGATTGTTAAAATAGTTTGAGACGTTCGGAAAGCTTCCGTAGTCCGCCTAAACATCGTTATGACGTGTTGTTCTCTGAAATCGATTTTCGTAAACATCGTGTGCATGATTTTTTGAATCATATCTCCAAGAATCCCTATTAAAGGTAAGAGAATTATAAGCGACCATAGAGAATAAACGGCGGTTGTCAGAAGAGCGGAATAGATTTTTTTTCGAGGCCTGGTAGGAAGGTTCCAAAAAATACTTTTCTTGAGGGTCTTATTTAAACTGCCGTAGTAAGAAATTACGAAAATAAAGGGAAGGAGCCCTGAAACCAAAAAAGCAAGACTTTCTCCGAAATCGGATTGCGGTATATAAATTATCGCTAACGGAACTAAAATCATTCCGAAAAAATAACCGAAGAAAGGAAGCAAAACATTGAACCATTTCAATGGAGTTTTGGCTACCGTACGGGGTAAGGTAAAAAAACCGCAAGCATAAGAAAAAATCGTAAACAAAAAGGCAAAAAGATAAGAAAACGGCAGATTGATTTTCACGTCAACATCGATTAATAATTCGCACAGACGTATCCTTCAACTCTGGCAACGATTTCCTTAATTAATCGATTATGTGCTAAACCGAGCGGGGTTGAATCGAAATTTTTATGTTGCCAATTCAGACGATTATAATCGGATGAAATAGTAGCTTGGGGTTGTTTGATTTCCATTATTTCTTGATAGACCAGTTTAACGGAGCCTTTTCGGACGTCAAAAAGACGAACTCTAGCCGAAACCCGTATGGGGTCGGATTCGTTTTTAGGCAATGATTGTTCTAAAATTTCCGTAGCAATAACGAATTCCGCAGGTAAAACTTGAGACGATACCGCAGATTCAACAATGCTGATGGGAGAATTGAAGGCTTCAGCAACATATGAGGAGACGTTTTGGTTTAATAAATAAATTTTTCCGGAATTACTTAACCGGCGAGCTATTTCCGTATTAAATTCTTCCCTCAAATCCCAATTGATTGCCGAAGAAGCCAAAACGCTGGCCGTCGTTTGAACAACCGGTAACATGAGAGCTATTCCTCTCGTCTTGCTTCCGGATTTATAAAGCATTGAGGTATAAGCCGGACCACATCCCGAAAAACAGAAAGATCCTGTAACACAAGCCAAAACCAAAGCTAATCTACTCATACGCTTCATACTAACCGACCTTACATAAAGGAATATCATCCTCAATACATGCCACTATACTTAAAGCAATATTTTTTAAAAATGTGAATCAATATTTCGTTGAAAACTCAGAAGTTTTCAATGAATTTTCGATTTTTCTTTCCATTGATAGCGGATAGGATTTATCTTTAAAAACAGGACTGAAAAAGTGCTGCCGGATTGCATTTTAATAAAATTTTTTGATCCGAACGTATAGGTGTTTTACATTTAAACACTTTTCCGGTTAAAACTTTGGAAATCGGTTCATTAAGGTCTTACGGTTAAGGGTGTCGGATTTTTATGTTGGCTTTGGACTATTTCGGATTAAGTGACATTGGCAAAGTACGTTCGAAAAACGAGGATTTTTGGACGGCCGATCCGGAAGGAGGGTTGTTTGTCGTAGCCGATGGTCTGGGGGGACGGACGGCAGGCGAAGTTGCTTCAAAAGAGGCGGTCTTAAAATGGATTTCTTTGTTTGAAGAAGCCCGTTCTTCGTTTTTTTTTCGAAATGCCGATGAATACGTGGATCTGTTAACCGAAATATTATGTAGGGTTAATGAGTGGGTTTACGTAAAAGGCGTATCCGATAATCGCTTAACCGGAATGGGGACGACCTTAAGTTCGATATCTTTCATGAATGATAGGGTTTTTCTATCTCATGTAGGTGATAGTCGGATTTATAGAGTGCGCGGAAATCGAATGGAACAATTAACTCAAGATCACTCTTTAGCCATGAAAAGGTATAATGAGGGTTATTCGGGATTGTCCGATTTATTGCCTTATAAGCATATTTTAACGAATGTTATCGGAATTAATCCGTATTTAAATCCTGATGTTTATCATGTCAGTTACTTGAAAAATGATGTCTTTTGTCTTTGTTCCGACGGTTTAAGTAACGCTATCGATGAACGCGAGATGACAGATGTTCTTTTTTCGGATCGGAGCTTGGAAGTTAAGAGCAATCACTTAGTGGAACTGGCGAACATGAGAGGAGGAAAGGACAATATTACCGTACTTCTAGTGGAGGTTTTTTGATTTATTTAGACAATAACTCTACGGCTTTTCCCGATCCTGAGATGATGCAGTATCTCTATGATTTATTTTCCGGGAAAAACTTCGGAAACCCTTCCAGTACGCATTTTTTCGGTAGAAGTTCCAAAGCTCTACTTTCAGAAACAAAAGAAATTATTCGATCTTTTTTCGGGATGTCGAAAAAATCCGAGGTGATTTTTACTTCAGGAGCTACGGAGGCCCTTAATTTGATGATTAAGAGTTTACCTCAAGGACATATCGTTTCTTCTTCTTTAGAACATCCGTCGATTATAGAATCTTTAAAATCGCTGCCTAATGCCGTTTCCTATTTAGACCCTTCGGAAGGTGAATGCATGATAACTCTTCAACAAATAAAGGAAACCGTTCGTAATGACACGGTCGCTATCGTAATCGGATGGGTCAATAGTGAAACCGGGGCTAAATTGGATCTGGCTTCAGTAGCATCTTTTGCTTTGACTCGAAAATTGTTTTTGATAGTCGATGCCGTTGCCATCGTTTGTAAAGAAGAAGTTATCATTCCCGAGGGAGTGTCCGGTATTTGTTTCAGTGGGCATAAAATACATGCCTTGCCCGGAAGCGGAGCGGCCGTCCTAAGTCCTTCCTTTAAATTAATACCTCAGATTGTAGGGGGCGGACAACAAAAAGGATTTCGTTCGGGCACAGAAAATCTCTGGGGAATAGTTAGTTTAGGTTTTATTCTTAATAAAGTAAGACCGGTGATTCATGAAATCGGTGGATATATGTCTTTCCTTAGAAATTTATTGGAAGATCAAATGATTCTAGAGGTTCCGGATGTCAAGGTTCATTGCAGGAATCAACCCAGAACCACTAATATTAGCAGTATCGCTTTTCAAGGTTTGGAAGGCGAAATCCTACAAGCTGCATTTGATCTAGAAGGATTGGCAGTGAGTTACGGAACTGCTTGTGCTTCCGGAGCCCAAACCGTATCTAAAGTATTGAACGGAATGAAAATTCCCGAAGAAGAAGCCATATCTACTTTGAGATTTTCATTGAGTCGTTTTACGTCGGAAACCGAAATCAAAGAGGTTGTCGATATCGTAGGTAAAACGGTTCGTAAGTTAAGAGGGTTGTCCGAAATTTAAGAAAAAATATTTTTAATAGTCACGCTTTTGATACCGGATAACGTCGTTTCTTTAATTTCGAACAAAAGATTATCTGCGATGACGGTAGCTCCTTCTTCAACGGGAGAGTCTAAAAGAGTAATGACAAGTTGCGCTAAAGTATCGACACCGTAGTGAACCAGAGAAATTCCGAGTTCTTTTTGTAAATCCTTAAGTTTTGTGTTGCCCGTGAAAGTCCTTTCGATGACGGTAACTTTTTTCGATCTTTTCGATGCAATGCTTAGAGTATTGAATATAGTCTTAAAAATAGTACTTAAGGTAAGAACTCCTTGGGGTTGACCTGAAGAATCGAGTACGAGAGCTACCGTATGTTGATTTTCTTTAAACTCCGTTAAAATACGAATCAGTTTAGTGTGTCCCGTAATGAACCAAGGAGATTTCAGATGGTCGGAGATGAACTCGTTATCTTCTTTGCCGATAAAATTTTTAGGCAGTGCTATACCGATAATATTTTTTTTAATCTGATGATAAACGGGTACGAAATTATTTTCGGATTGAGAGATTACCTCTCTGAGATCGGATACGGAGGCTGAAGAAGACAGTACCGGCAGCTGAGAAAGAGGAATCATAATGTCTTCGGCATAGGTCGTGCTTAAAGAAAAAATGTTCGTAGCTATTAGATTGAAATCATGTTCTTCATGGTGCGTTTCAAGAACTTTTTGAAACTCGTCTCTGCTCAGAGTGGAATTGACATCTTCTTTTTTTACTTTAAGTATCCGATAGATACCTTGGGTTAACCATCCGATGAGAAGAATAATCGGGTAAAATAAGTGATGGGAAAAATAAAGAATCGGAGCACCTATCATAGCTAATTTTTCAGGGAATTTTCTTGCGATGGTAATCGGCAATAGTTCTGCAAAAACGACTACAAGAAAAATTTGAGTCAAGGGAGCCCAATCGGGATTGATATTTAATGCTTGATAAAATTCTCTAGCGGATTGGGAACCGACTTGAAGAGCAATATTCACTCCGAGCATTACCGTTCCGAACAAGCGATAGGGTTTTTGAATTAAAAAGCTGATATATTCGGCGCTATGATCTTTCGTCAGATAGTAGTGCAAACGGACTTTATTGAAAGAAATACAAGCCATTTCCATCATCGAATAAAATCCTTGTATTGCAATACACAGAAAATTAAGGATTAGCCAGAAAAGAGTCGAATTTTTAAGCATCGAATTTCCTTATATAGATACGACGGATTTTATTGGGAGCAGCGTCCAATATTTGGAACAAGAGATTATTCCATTCGAATTTAGTTCCCGTTTCAGGAATCGTTCCGAATTGTTCGGTCAACCAACCTCCGATAGTGACGACATTATTTTTGGTCGGAAGTTCGACATTGAAAATCTGTTGCAATTCGCTTAACTCCATTTTACCTGCGGCAATGATGACCTCTTGATTAGACACAGTGTAAAGCATCCGATCGTCTCGTTTGTCTATGATTTCTCCGACTACTATTTCGAATAAATCCTCTTGAGTAATCAATCCTTCTATCGAACCGTATTCATCGATTACCATACCCATAGTTTCTTTTTCTGCGATTAAATGACAAAGTGCGGATTTAGCGGAAATAGTTTCGGGCATGTAATAGGGCTTATGAAGTATGGCTATGAGATCCGTGACTTGAATAACGGAAGTTTTATTCATAAGGAGGCTTTTTGCCGAACAAATTCCTAGTATATTTTGAATGTCTCCGTTGCAAACGGGTACTCTCGAACATTGTTTGACCTTAAACAGATTATAAAGTTCCGATATCGAAGAATTAATATCGTAAAATAAAATTTCGTGTCTGGGTTGCATACGTTCTTTTACGGAGCAATCGCTTAAGGACAGATAGCCGTAAATCAATTGTCCTTCTTCTTGACTGACCAATCCGTAATTTTTGCAACTTTGGAGAACTTCTTTGAGTTCTTTAGGAGAGATGTGTTCGGAAGATTTCGAAGGAAGGAAGAAATTAAGGGCAGCACTGATTCCTGTGGTTAACCAATTCAGAAAAGGATCGCATATTTTTTTGATTATCCGTATCCAGGGTGCAATTTTTTTAGAGATACGGGTATTGTATGGCATGGCGACGGCTTTTGGTAAAATTTCTCCTAAAATTAGAGTCAATACCAATGGAAAACATACTTTTGGTATCCAAGATGAATGATTTTGAAAAAGTACTGCCGCGAAATTTTGAATTCCGATGTTGACGCCAATATCGCAAAAAATCAAGGTAATTAAAAGATGATGTGGATGGGAGAGCAGATTACTGATTAATTTTTTGCTTTTATCATCGGATTTTCTGTAGTGCGCAATCAGACTGGAGGGCAAAGAAAACAAAGCGATGTGCGATAAAGAGATGAAACTTGATGCTAAAGTCAGAGCGATAATCGAAAATATTAAAAATGCATTAATCATTTAGGGATATCCGAATTTCGAAAAAAACAAATCTTAACATGCTCTTTTGGAATCAAACCTAACTTTTGCATCAAGATAAATTCTATTGTTTTTATATCTTCATGATGATCTATGTAATCACGAAGCATCCGTTCCGTATCGAACGCATTATCGATCTCTCTTTCAAGTTGACGAACACGATCTCTTAAACGTTTGATTTCCGTATTTTGTGCATTAATACCCTTCTCAAACGCAAATAAAGCGAAAAGAAAAATAGTGAACACCCACCATGATTTCAGAATGAGTAAATCGAAAATTTTTGAAAGAGAAAAATCTTTCATATTCACGCTCAATGAAATCCTAAACGAAAGGAACCGTTATTCCCTCTTGTTTTTGGTATTTTCCTTTACGATCTGCATATGATACGGCACAGGATTTTTCAGATTCAAAAAACAACACTTGGGCAATTCCTTCTCCTGCATAGATTTTTGCAGGCAAAGGAGTCGTATTTGAAATTTCTATAGTGACTCGTCCTTCCCATTCCGGTTCGAACGGAGTGACGTTTACGATGATTCCGCATCTAGCATAAGTTGATTTCCCCAGACATATCGTCAATACGTTTCGGGGTATTTTAAAATACTCCACACTTCGAGCTAAGGCAAAAGAGTTAGGAGGAACGATACAGACTTTTCCGTTAATCGGTACGAAAGAATCTTCCGTAAATTTTTTCGGATCGACAGTTGAATTATAAACATTAGTGAGGACAAGAAATTCTTCCGAAACACGAATGTCGTAACCATAGCTTGATAGGCCGTAACTGATGCACTTTTCTCCCGTCTGCTCGTTATGATTGACTTGTTTATCTACGAACGGAGAAATCATATCTCGTTCGGAAGCCATCCGACTAATCCAGCTGTCTTCTTTAATGCCCATGGTGATCTTCCGGATTTAATATTAACGGACCGCTTTTTCGATTCCAAGCAGTCGCTTGCGTCCAATTTAACATGACTGCGAAATATTTTATAATAAAAAACGATTCGTATTTTAAACGGTTTCGTTTTATCCGTTTTTGTTTATTTGCTGACAAGTTTCATTTTTTTGGTTAAGATGCAGATTAATCCTAAGTTACATTTTATCTCCCGATGATGGAAAAAGTCAGACCTGCGTTTGTGAGTGACAAGAGATTCGAATCTTCTCTAAGACCTAAGAATTTTTGTGAATTTTTCGGCCAAAAAGATATTAAGGAAAGATTGGAATTGTTTTTGAATGCGGCGCAATCTCGTGGAGAAGTTCCGGGACACTGTTTGTTTTTCGGGCCTCCGGGATTAGGTAAAACATCATTAGCTTATCTCATTGCCGGTTCGTTAAGTAAAAATTTAGTTACGGCTTTAGGGCCTCAATTTATGAAGCCCTCCGATCTATTGGGAGTTTTGACGAATCTTCAGGAAGGAGATGTTTTTTTTATAGATGAAATTCATAGGATGGGTAGATCGGCTGAAGAATATCTCTACTCTGCTATGGAGGATTATAAAATCGATCTGACCATCGATTCGGGGCCCGCAGCTCGCGTAGTTCGTTTGGATTTGGCTCCGTTTATGCTAATAGGGGCTACTACCAAAACCGGATTGTTAAGCGAACCGTTGCGAACCCGTTTTATGTTTTCTTCGAGATTGGAATATTATGAGACGGCGGATTTAGTGAGAATTTTAGAGCGTTCCGCACTTCTTTTAAATACGCAGGTCGGTCATGAATCTTTAGAGGAAGTAGCAAAGAGAGCCAGAGGAACGCCTAGAATAGCTAACCATTTATTGAGATGGGTTAGAGATTTTGCCCAAATAAAAAATAACAACATAGTGACTCCGGACATTGTTAAACGGGCCTTATCCATGCTTGTTATAGACGATTGGGGATTAAATGAAGTTGATGTTAAATTATTGAAAACTATTATTGAGTTTTATGAAGGAGGACCTGTAGGATTGAAAACGTTAGCCATCGCCTTAGGAGAGGATCCTCGGACGATAGAGGACGTTTATGAACCGTTTCTTATTTTGAAAGGACTATTAAAAAGAACTTCTCGAGGACGGATGGTTACGGAATCGGCTTATATCCGTTGCGGTTATAGAGGATAAGGGGAGATTATGCGTCATTCAGTAGCAATATTTTTGCTTTTATTGTTTTGTTTTTGTTGTCGGGAAGTCAATAGTGAAATAACCGTCACGGATTCTTTTTGTGAAACTTCACGGAAAAAGGATCCTATATTGAAGGTGCTATTGGTTGAAAATGCCACTACCGTTTTGATCGAATCCAAAGGACCTTACGATTTATCGGGAAATGGTGTCTATATCGGTACCTATAATCAAGGAAAAAGAGCTAATGTTCACGGACTCTACGGAACCTTACGTTGGGGTGAACAGTTAACGGAATCCAAACATCTTGTTTTGACTTCCACGGAAGAAGATGGAACTCTGTTCGTTAACGGGCTCCAGTACAAAGGGAGCCTTCACATTTATCTCGCTGAAGATAATCTCTCATTATCCGTTGTCAACGAAATTTCTTCCGAAGATTTTTTGCGTTCGGTCTTATCCGTGAAATATTTAAAAGCTGTTCCGAAAGAGGCTTTGTCGGCATTCGTTATTTTGGAAAGGACGGCTTTTTATGAAAGGCTTTTGGCTCAAGCCTCATATGACAAATTGTGGCATTTAAGAGCTGATCAAGAAGGATATTTAGGTTATGGAGTGACGAAAAGATTTTACGGAGTTGAAGAAGCCGTTGATTGGACAATGCGCCTTATTTTAGATAATCCCGTTACGTTAATCGAACCCAAATTAAAAGGTGAAATCGAAGATAAAATCATTCGTTTGGCTGCACAGGGGTTTAATGCTAAACAGATCTTGGAAGTATTTTATCCGGAAGTCGAGTTCATGGTTATAGACGGTTGGGACGAAGCCGTTTATTAAGATTGCTTTTGAGAATTACGGATGAATAGGCAGCTAATTTGATATGATCGTTAATATCCTGTTGTTGTAGTTGACTTGAGGTGAGTATTTCGAAAAATGTGTCGTATTTATCGTTTTTCGGTAGAATCGCTTTTATCGTTTTATTCGATACGTTGAAGGCAATATAGAGAAGACAGTCTTCGTCTTTAATGCAAATCGCCGTTAATGGGCAAAAACGAGCCTCTTCAATCTCATTTCCGTTTTGATCGCATTTTCGAAATTCCGACGTTTTCGGAAAATAAGGATATGTAAGACATTTCATTGTTTTTCTAATATTTATCATTTTTCTGAAAAATTGAAATAGATCGTCGTTCTCCTGTAGCTTATCCCATAAAAAATGATTTAATGACGAATCGTGGCACCAGCGATTGTTGTTGCCATTTGCCGTATGACCGTATTCATCTCCGGAAGACAGCATGGGTATGCCTCTTGAAACCATAAGTGCCGTTTGAAAATTTTTGATCTGTTTGATTCTGATGTTTTCGATTTCCGAATTCGCAGACGGTCCTTCTTCCCCAAAATTATTGCTGAAATCGGCATCCGTACCGTCTCTATTATTTTCTCCGTTGGTATAATTATTTTTGCGTTTGTAGCTGACCAAGTCTTTGAGAGTAAACCCGTCATGTGAAGTAATGAAATTAATGCTGTTTAAAGGAGAATGGGTCGGATAAATATCAGGAGAACCTTTAAGTTTATCGACGAATACATCTGCCAATTCCGATGTTCCGTTAATGAATTGTCGAACGATATCCCTATACTGACCGTTCCATTCGGACCATTTTGGACAAATTGAAGGAAAAAAACCTAATTGATAAAGACCTGCCGCATCCCAAGGTTCCGCTATCAATTTTATATCCGATAGTACGGGATCAAATGAAATCAATTCTAATACGGTTGGTTTTTTCAAAGGAGTGCCATCAGAATCGCGTGTCATGACGGATGCCAAATCAAATCGGAAACCGTCCACCTGCATTTCAAGACCCCAATATCTCAAACTGTCTCTGATTAATTCCGTCGAAGGAGGATAATTGGCGCTAATCGAGTTCCCGCATCCCGAATAATTTGTTGGACGTCCCGAAGAATCAAGAAGATAGTAAGCCGTTTGATCGATGCCTTTAAGAGAATAAATATTTTTGTCATTGTCTTCGGTATGATTGAAAACGACATCTAAAATAACCTCAATCCCGTTTCTGTGTAGTTCCTTCACCATTGTTTTAAATTCGGTAATGGAGGCATTCGGCTCTGATCGAGTGGAGTAACGATTCATGGGAGAAAAAAAATTAATGGGAGAATATCCCCAGTAATTACATAAATCGGGATGCTCCCTACTGATGAACGGATTTTTCGTTTCATTAAATTCGAATACGGGAAGAAGTTCTACGGCATTGATGCCCAGAGATTTTAAATAATCGATTTTTTCAATGATTCCTAAAAACGTTCCTGGATAATTAACTTTTGAAGAAGGATCTTGGGTAAACGATCGAACGTGCATTTCATATATGATAAGATCGTTTATTGCTATATTGGGTTTTTTTACATTTTCCCAATCGAAATCGTTTTGATGATTCGGAACGTAACCCATAGATGCGGATGAAACGGATTCGCACGGGTATAGGCAATCGGAACCTTTTCCCCATAAGTGAGATGAACAAATTTGTTTCGCATAAGGATCGCAGAGTATTTTTTCGTAGTCATAGGCATAACCTATATGAGGAGGAGCATCCAGTCGATAACCATAGCATACCGATGTGTCTTCTGGAAAATTTTCCAATGCCATATGCCAAACACTTCCGGTTTTATTAACGTCGGGATCGAAATTGATTTCCAAACACGATTTTCCCGGAAAAAGAAGAACTAAAGTGAGTTTTGAAGCATGCTCGGAAAAAAGAGAAAAATTAACCGTCTTTTCATTTATTCTTTGAGCTCCGAACGGTAATGGATTTCCTTGATGACGTTTTAATGGCATAATTGACTACGGATAGCAATTTTCTTTTCAAATTTCAAGGAATTTTTTAATCGGATTTTATCTCAATAAAATTCCTAAAAATAGTTCCTTCAAATGTGTCAAATATGGTAGATTTGCGCCAACTAAACGTTAGAAGGAGTTTACCCGTGTCAAGGCAGAATGCTGAGGAAAATTTGAGAAATTTTTCTAAAGAGCTAAAGCTTCCCGATGTAGCTTTCGATCAGAATAATACTTGTATTTTGTTTGTTGACGGAGAGTTTTCTTTGCATCTTACTTATGAAGAGCATTCGGATCGACTATATGTTTATTCTCCTCTTTTAGATGGATTACCCGAAAATGTTAATCGAAAAGTAGCTCTTTACGAGAAACTTTTGGAAGGATCCATGTTAGGGGGGCAAATGGCCGGAGGAGGAGTCGGTGTTGCTGTTAAGGAGCAATTGATTTTGATGCATTGTGTTTTAGATATGAAATATGCCGAAACCAATCTTTTGAAAGCTTTCGCTCAATTGTTTATTGAAACCGTTGTTAAATGGCGAACCGTCTGTAGTGATATTTGTGCCGGAAGGGAACCGAGTGTAGATACTATGCCTCAAGCTCCGACTCCTGGCGGAGATTCTCAGGCTCCTTCTCATGGGATTAGAGCTTAAGTTTTTGTATCCGATTATATCAGAAGGATTATTATATGATGTTTGGTTTATTTGCCGGTCATTTGGGGGCCGATCCTGAGGAAAGGTCTACCGCTCGAGGTAAAAGAGTGGTTGTTTTAAGATTAGCCGTTAAGAACAGATCGGCGTCTAAAGATGAAACTGTTTGGTGCAAGTGTAATATTTGGCACGATCGATATGATAAGATGTTGCCGTATTTGAAAAAAGGATCTGCTATAATCGTCGGTGGCGATCTTAACTTGGAATCTTATTTGGCTAGAGACGGCTCTCCTCAATCTTCATTGGTTATAAGTGTAGAGTCTCTTAAATTCAGTCCTTTTGGTAAGTCGGATAGAACCGGAGTCGATACAGGAAGTGTTGAGGAATCTGCCATCGGATCTTCGGGCTTTGATAACTCCGACATTTATGCCGGTGTCGGTAGCAGAGAAGATCCGGAAGGTTTTCTTAGCGATAATGTTCCGTTTTAAAAATAATTAGTTCTATGTTTACTTCTCAATCTACTATTGTTAAAAGGGCGTCTGCAGATGTTGTCGTAGTTCCTTTTTGGAGTTTTAAAAATAAAGCAAAAGAAGCCGTTTCTCTTAAAGAGATTTCGGATGATCTTGTTATTTCCTCCGCTTTAGTGGGGTTCGAAGGAAAACTCGGTGAAATAAGAGTCGTTTATAGACATAGTCCTGCCGAAAAAATCGTTTTGTTGTTAGGACTGGGGAATGAAGAGGAGATAAATGCAGATTCCGTTAGAAAGGTTTACGGCATTTTAACTACGTTTTGCAATAAGGAAAAATGGTCTTCGGTAAACGTAGTTTTGCCTTCGGTATCGAAGTTGAATCGAATTCCTGCTTCGACTTTCGTCGAATGTTTGGCTGAGGGTGTTCTTTCCGCTAATTATCTTTTACCTAGATACGGTAATTTTTCTAAAGAAAAGCGATCTCAAATAGAGAATTTATCCTTATATGGTCTCGTGCCTGCTGTTGCTGAGCCGATTTTTAAGCGTATTCAAAATATTTATCAGGGTGTTTATCTTACACGAGATCTTGTAAATGGTAATGCGGATGATGTAACGCCTGGATTTCTTGCCGATACGGCTAAAGCTTTGGGTAAATCTTTTCCTAAATTGAATGTGACCGTTCTTGATAAAAAATTTATTAATGAAAAAATGGGGCTTTTTTCTGCTGTAGCCAAAGGTGCCTCAGTCCCTCCTAAGTTTATTATTATGAAGTACGAGGGAAGACCTCGATCTAAAGATGTTTCGGTTTTTATAGGTAAAGGGATTACGTACGACACGGGTGGATTGGATTTGAAGCCGGGCAAAGCTATGTTGACTATGAAAGAAGATATGGCGGGGGGGGCTACGGTTCTAGGAATTATGCAAGCCGTTTGTACTTTGGATGTAAAAGCTAATATTATAGGTATTATTCCTGCTACTGAAAATGCTATAGGAGCTGCCGCTTATAAACAAGGTGACGTTTATGTATCTTACTCCGGAGACTCTGTTGAGATTGGCAGTACGGATGCGGAAGGTCGTTTAGTTTTAGCAGATGCTATAAGCTATGCGGTACAAAATTTTCATCCGGCCAGAATTATAGATTTTGCAACATTAACTGGAGCAATGGTCATTTCTTTGGGGGAAGATATTGCCGGAATGTTCTGTAATAACGATGCTATGGCAGATTTTCTTTTAAATTCTTCCTTGACTACCGGCGAAGCTGTTTGGAGATTGCCCTTGTATGCCGGTTATGACAAGGCTTTGAAGTCGGATATTGCGGATATGAAGAATATCGGTAGTAACAGAAGCGGAGCCATAACGGCTGCTCTGTTTTTACAGCGTTTTGTTAAAGACACGGCATGGGCTCATTTTGATATTGCCGGAACGGCGTATCATAACGAATCGGATGATTATTTACCGAAATATGCAACTGGTTTCGGTGTTCGATTAATCACTTCATATATTATGGATATTTTGGCTTCCTAAGCATGTTTGAGTGACTTTTTTTAATTGTTATTTATCTATTTTTTCTTTTATTTTAATTTTTTTTTTTTAGTTTTTTGTATTTTCTCTAAAGTTTTTTCTTATTCGTGTCGATTAACCAAATAAGTATTCACCGGTTAATTAGAGGTTAGAAAAACAATGCTGGAAATTCGGAAGAAAAAAAGCCCTTCCAGAAAATTATCGGATAAAAAATCTGATACTAAGAAGGTTGCTAAAAGAGCGGTAAAGAAAGTTACGGCTAAAAAGATCATTAAAAAAGCCGTAGTTAAAAGAGTCGTTAAAAAGACTCCCACCAAAAAGGCTCCTGTTAGAAAAGTCGCTTCGGCTAAAAAAGTCGTCAGAAAAAGCGTTGCTAAAAAGGCCGTAGCTAAGAGAGTTGTTAAAAAGACTTCTGCTAAAAAGGCTCCTGTTAGAAAAATCGCTTCGGCTAAAAAAGTCGTCAGAAAAAGCGTTGCTAAAAAAACTGTAGCTAAGAAAGTCATTAAAAAGATTTCTGTCAAAAAGGCTCCCGTTAGAAAAGTCGCTTCGGCTAAAAAAGTCGTCAGAAAAAGCGTTGCTAAAAAAGCCATAACTAAAAGAGTCGTAAAGGTTCCTGCTAAAAAAGTTGCAGTGAAAGCATGTTCTCATAAAAAGGCAGCGAAAAAATCTATTTCTCATAAATCTTCTAAAAGGGTTCAAACTAAATTATCTATGCATAATGCTTCGTCATCCAATAAACCGTGTTGTAATAAGGGAGTTGGTAAATCTTCTTCCAAGACTTGTAATTCCAAAACTCATCGTACTACCGGAAAACATCATTCCGGAAATAAAGTCAGAACGGCTGAAAATTGGAAAAGACATTTGATGAGCTTAATCGGTAAATAATTTTTATTTAATCGTTTGAGTTTTCAAATAACGGCAAAACTTATTATTTTGCCGTTTTTTTTTGTACGATTGTTACTTTGAACTGGATAAAGTATCCTTTCTCGCTTTATATTTCCGAGCTTATTGCCTGGAATAAAACGGAATTTTTATGAACGATCGAATTTTTTTTGACTTCGGTTCTTTTTTATCTTTTTTTCAGTCGCAATCTTCCGAAGTAACGGTCGTACTCTCTATTTGCGATGAAGATAGATTTTTTATCGGCAATCTACTTTTTCAGGACAATTTCTTATCTCTGGATGGGGAAAATTTGACTGACGAGCGTTTTTTAAGTGAAACCGAAAATTACGGTCTTTTCGCATCGAATAGGAATATAGTGATCTATAAAGCGGATTCGTTATCCCATTCCGTAAATGAGATGGTCATGTCTTATTTAGGCAATCCGAATCCCTATATACGTCTTTTGATTTTCGTATCCAAGAAAGAATTATATGACGATTTTATTCGTTATACCGAAAAAGGTGTTTTTTTGGATCTTTTTACCGAAAAACCTTATGACAGAGATAAACGAGTTCTCCTATTTTTTCGGAAATTTTTAAAAAGTCAGGGCGTGGAAACAACCGAAGAGGTGTTGAAAGAGTTCATGTCATCCGGATATGGCATGGATAGATTATCTTTGCTTAAGGAATTAGAAAAGCTGGTTTGTTTTTTAGGCGTTAAAAAGAAATTGGAAAAAACGGATCTTAGATTGTTATTTACGGAAACGAATCGAAAAGGAATTTGGGATTTCAGGGACTCTATTCTTAAAAGAAAACTTTCTACAAGTCTTTTTATATTAAATTACTTACTGATGGATAAGTATGAAGATCCTTTAGGTATTATTGCTTTTCTCCGTAATCAAATGTTATTTGGGATTCGTTTGTTGGATGAAAAAAATTTTCAAGATAAACGTATACATCTTTTTAAAGGATATGGCCTTCCTTCTTTAAAGAAGGCCCTTACTCATTTGTTTTATGCGGAAGAAAATTTAAAAAGCGGTTTTAAATTGCCGTTAGTAGTTATGGAATCTTTGACGTTTAGGTTAACCTCATGAGTTTAATTTTATTGCCTAATAGTTTGGGACACACCTGTTTAAGTGAACTTCCCGGTGAATTGGTTGCGGTTACGGATAGTTTGGATGGACTCATAGCCGAAAGTTTTTCGGGAGGTATGTCCTTTTTAAAATTATGTAGGATTGCTCGAGCCGGAAAATTTCCTATTGCCGTTTTAGACAAAAAAATCAAACGTCCTTCAGAGTATGATTTTTTTCTTGATCCTATCACGGCAGGAGAGAATTGGGGATTTGTATCGGATGCAGGTCTTCCTTGTATAGCCGATCCCGGTAGCGGCCTCGTGGCAAGAGCCTATGAACGTAAAATCATCGTTAAGTCTTTATCCGGTCCTTGTTCTTTAACGACGGCTCTTATGTTGTCCGGGCTATATTGCCAGCGTTTCTCTTTTATGGGATATTTTCCGAAAGATTCTAAATCACGAGAAAAATTAATTAAACAGTGTCAGTCCGGATCTCCTAAGGGAGGATGTTTGATGGAGACTTTCGTTTTTATAGAAACGCCTTATAGAAACGAACACACGTTTTTATCTTTAGTTAATACTCTTCATGAAAATACGATCCTTAGTGTTGCCTGTGATTTGAGTAGTCCTGATCAGTTCGTTTCCACGGCATCCGTTTCGGTATGGAAATTGAGAAATTTACAAGATATAGTAAATAGATTAAAAAAACATCCTACCGTTTTTATTTTTAAAATAAAATAAAGTTGTTATTTATACATATATGTCTTATCTAAATCTTTAAATTCTTTTTAAAGGTTTTTTATAATGAAAAAACAAAATAAATTTGTTTTAGGAACAGTCGCTGTTCCTTCTTATCCCTTAACTACAGCGGCTTTGAATGTCGGCATTACCGATGTTATTATGCGTAAGATATTGAATCTTAACGGAGAAAAAATATTTTCTCTATTACGATCCGAACAGCCTCAAGATTTGGTGATTCTTGATGAACTTAGAGATATTTTAAGACCGGGTCAAAGTGGGGCAGAAGTGAACTTTGTCTCGTTATTGGGAAGTACCTTAACGGGGGCGGTTGATATGGATGAATTCGTGATTAATGGAGTTCCTACGGTAGATCAGCCCTTAGATATGGTAGCTTCCGTGGGCTTCGTGAATCAAGCCGTTAAAGACATCAATGATCCGTTTTCCGATTTGAATACCGATATGACTAATTTAAACACAGCGATAACCGATATCATCTATGTAATCGGTTCTTCTGAGATTGATTATTCCGATTCCGCATTAATGCCTCTGTTAGGGGGGAGCATGAACGCATTGGATCCGTCGGGAACAAATCCTCGTCCGAATATAGATATGAATAATAACAAGCTTATTAATTTGAAGACTCCTACCGATAACGATCTTTCCCAATTGGTAAACGTTGAATTTATTAAAACTGATGTTCCGACCGGACTTAATGAATTGATTAACGGTACTACGGCTCTGGGAACTAAAATCGACTCCATAGAGCCCGAGGTAGGTATACCTTCTCCTTCTACGTCTAAATTTCTGTATTTATCGGGAGGAACCATGACCGGATCAATAGATATGGGAAATCATATTATAACCAATCTTCAAACACCTAAAGAAACAGATCTGACAAATGCGGTTACGACTGATTTTGTCATGAATTACGGGCTTGAGTCTTGGGATGCCCCGACAGGTTTTTATTATGTCTCCTATGTTGCCGGAGGGTATCCCGATATAATTTCTGGGGCGCCTATGCCGTTCATTGTACTTAAGCCTGGGTGTTTTGTGAGAAACGAAATCTTCATAGATAGCAAGTTGTTCTCTTTTGAATCGAATGCTACGAGACCCACCGCGGATGATAGCAGATATTTTTCCTTGTTGGTTCAAGGTACTTATATAATTGCGATTGTGGTTAGGTGTGTCTCTCCGGTTACAGGTACGATAAGAATGGTGATTACGGATAACGGTATAGATACTACGATGACTCATACGAAAGTCGTTAACGAAAATTCATTTACGATTTTTTCTCCAAAATATGTCAAGACAACAAGTATACCGAATAACATAAAATTAGTTAGTGATTTCAATGCTTCTATGAGTTGGGTTTCTCTTGCATTGACTTATTTTCCGACAGACGGTATCTATGGAGTTTGAATGTACATAATCCTCGTTACTATTTTAGTTCGAGGATTTTAGAATTTAATTTGAGAGAAAAAGTTTTAAATTTTCATGATGCCCCAAGATGAACTCTGAATGTTAACGGTTGTGTTCGTAGAGATCCAAACGTTTGCCGTTGAAGCAGAGCTACTTCGTCTCATAAAGCATTGTATTGATAAATTGGAAGTATTCGAAAACAGTACCGGATAATAATCGACCCCGTCTCTTTTTACTGTAATTGTAGTAGATACCGGGGAAACGGTCGTACAATTCCAATAGAGCCAAATCGAATCGACGACTGCGATCAGATTCACGCCTGATATCGAGAAATATTTATCGGCATCGTCGGATTGGATGTAAGCATTGGAAGCCCATGTATAATTGTAATTACCGACGTTCCATACTGTACTTCCGCCTGAAGGTGCTTGTTTAATAGCCGTGATCAAAGTCCTTGTAATAGGAGAATTTTTGATTACGAAATCTACATTGGCTGCTTGGCTCGGATCTGTTGCATTGGGAGTTACGAGGTTAGTTATAGTTTGATTTCCCATATTTATCGGCCCTGTCATCGTTCCTCCTGAAGTTTTTAAAAATGAGGTAAATGAGCCCAGAGATAGTCCTAATACGTTTTCGATTCCCGATACTTTTCCGGTTAATGTATTCAGCGTAGTGGTATTATTATTTACGGCGGCTTGTAGAGCATTTCTATTATTGATTACATATTGAACATTGGCTCCTGATGTTAAATCGGTGTCCGTAGGAGTTGCCAGATTCGTTATAAAATTGTTACTCATATCGATCGTTCCTTTCATTGTTCCTCCGGTTTTTTTCAGGAACAATGATTCCGTAGAAGGCAACAACCCTAATGCAGTTTCGATAACGGTTATTTCTTGTTGTTGATTCGTAATTAAGGTCTCAAAAGA
Source organism: Victivallaceae bacterium (assembly GCA_036659455.1). Classification (NCBI taxonomy): domain Bacteria; kingdom Pseudomonadati; phylum Lentisphaerota; class Lentisphaeria; order Victivallales; family Victivallaceae; species Victivallaceae bacterium. Next base: position 301,648 of record JAVXCN010000001.1, on the reverse strand, counting down.
GGTAACATTTTGTTTTATGGGATCAACTTGTTGATTAACATAATTTACATTAGCGGCTTGACTCAAATTTGTATTAATCGGTGTCGGAAGATTGCTTAAAGTTTGATTATTCATATTAATAGGACCTCGCATGACTCCTCCCGACAAACTGAGGAATAGAGCTTTATCGGAAGAATCTCCTATTTTCACGTAATTATCCGATAAATATTTGGCATTGACCGCGTCAGTCGGATCTGTGGGATTAGCAACATTTCTTATTCGTTGGTTACTCATGTTAATAGGAATATTCGAAGAAATTTCCGTAGGCGAAATATTAAATTGGCTTGAAGATGCCAAAGGTGAGGGTAAAACGGAAGCCGATTTGGTAACGACGATTTTAGACAATCGTTTCCTTTTATTTTTTTTCATAAAAAGTTCCATTATTTATTTAATTTTGCTTTTATTTAAACGATAATTATTTAATTTGCATTTTATTTAAATAAAAAGGATGAATTATGAGTTTTAAATTGGAAATAGATTCTACTTTAATTTCGTTGGGAGCAACATGGAATTTATCCGGAAATGTGCTTTCCGGTTTAGGAATTCCTTCCGATCCGGAAGATCTAACCAGAGCGGAAGATGCTAAAACCAGGTTACCTATTGCAACCCCCGGTTTTGTTTCTCCTTTTGTTAAATTAAGCGGTAGTATGATGGTGGGAGACATCAATATCGGAAATAAAAGTATTACGGATCTTCCCGTCTCGACGGTTAATTTAGCGGTTTCTTCAGTAGAAGCGACCTCTTCCGGGTTTCAAAATTATTTTCAAATCGTACAAAATACCACTACTTTTCTTTCCGATGCTGATACTAAGATCAAGCAAATGCAAAACGTCCTAGGTTTGAATCCGGGAACGACTTGTCAACTTTTGCCTTTGAGCGGGGGTACCATGGAAGGAACGATAACTATGGCTTCGGAAAATTTATTAATTAATTTACCGGAAGCCGTTGATGATACGTCTCCTGTTATTCGAAGTAATCTCAGCGGAAAGGCGCTTTTAGCCGGAACTGCCTTAATGGGTGATTTGAAGATGTCCGGTCATGGCATTGACAATATGAAAAGTGTAGGAAATATAGCTTCTTTTGCGGATAAAAAATTTGGCGTAACCGTTCAAGATGTTATCGATGCTTTGGATGATACGAGAAACAACACGAAAGCTCCTTATATTATATACAATCCATCTCCCGTTACTTCTTTGATAACCTCAGGTAGTTTATATGATTGGAAAATGACAGGAAGTGCCGCTTTTACTTCCTCGGATGCTTCTACTTATTTTTCTTTAGGTAAAAGCACAACCGGAAGCAGTGTCGATAGAATTCGTATTTATAAAGCAGGAGTCTACATACTGACTTTTTTTATTGAATATGTTGCTGCAACGATAGTTTCCGATGACCGAAGTTTATTAAACGTTCGTTTGGGAGCGGATAGGATCACGGTGGGAATTTTTAGTCTGAACCAAGGTAAGGCTGCTTATTTGTCTTCGATTATTCCGATTAACGAAAATTTCGTTGTTGCCGGTCCTTACTTGGAACTGGTTCTTAATAATGCCGGAACCGTAAAACAAACGGGGTGGCAGCTTTCTCGATTACCCGGGGATTTATAATACGATTCCGGAAAAGTGGGACACCGGAAGGTGTTTCCTGCTTTTTAGGAAATATTACAGGCACATATTTGCCAGGCGATAGTATTGAGCGTGACTGCGCTTGAGGATGTGATTTCAAGAATCGGTAATGCTCCGGCTTGCGGCGGAGTTTCAATCGGAATTTGGCAAAATAGTTGAGCTATTCTTCCGGTGGAAACCGGATAATATCCTATGGTTTGGTTCGTGATAGAAGCGCCGGGGTTCGTATAATTAAGAATAAAATTAGATGAAACATTACCGGTAAAAGTTACAGTCCAAGATAAAATATATAAAGCTCTTTGTAATAATTCCAACGAAAGGCCTGAGGGTACGGTATTGAAGAATAGTGATTGATTCGGTGTTTGTAGAGAAGGAGTATTTACCCATGTCCAATTGAATTTTTCTCCTGCGGCCATTGATTGTGACAGACCTACGGCCGATGAGGCTCCTTTAGCGGTATTGGTTTTAAACAGCAATCTTTGAAATACGAATTCTACGTTTGCTGCGTTTGCGGTATTAGCGGATGATGGAGTGGCAATATTAGTGATAGAGTTGGAACTCATATCTATCACTCCTGTCATCGTCCCTCCGGATAGAGCTAGATAGTTATTGTTTAAGTATTTCAACGAGACGGCTTCCGAAGGGTCTGTAAGAGTTTCGGGAAGACCTGTAATCGTATGATTATTCATGTTGATATTACCTATCATAGTTCCGCCGGTAACCCAAAGATAAGCGGAATTCAAAGGATCATCCGGAGAAAGAACATTACTTAATCCTTCAAGAGCGGTGGTATTGGTCGCTAATTCGGCTGATAATGGGGTATATAAGGTTCCCAAGGAATTTGTTTTCGATAAAACATAAGCTACATTGGCTGCATAATTCGTTTGGGCATCCGTAGGAGTTGCCAGATTGATAATTGAATTTCCTCCCATATTTAAATTTCCGGTCATCGTTCCTCCGGTGACTTTTAAATATCCCGACGTCCCTGAAGGATCTCCTAAAGCTACATAATTATCGTTTAGATATTTGAGATTTACTGCGTCCGTCAGATTTACGGGGTTACCGACATTGATTATTTTATTGCCGTTCATTCGGATGACGGCATTAGTTGAAATATCGGTATTATTTATTTCCAGAGATGGACCTGCAGAAAGCTGTAAAAATTTTTGAATGATACTTCGTATATTACGAATTCCTCGCTTCCACGATTGAGCGGAGATTTTTTCATAAAATTTTATAGGGGTTCCTAACGAATTTTTATAAATTTGTAGGGATTTTTTTTTGACGGTCGTCAAACCGATAAGGAGATTCTTAATTTTTTTTCTACATTCGTTATATAGATATTTAATTGTTTCATCATTCATAAAAAACCATTTAATTAAACTTAATTTATTTTTGTAATATATTTTAATTAAATTAATTAAAAATCATTTTTATAATGACATGATTTCACCAGCGACCGTATCGTGAAATAATAATCCGAGTAAGTTCAATTTAAGATGGTTGTCCGTAATTTCCAAAAAAGGTTTTAGCTCTACGGAATGAAGAATGGAATTTAAAAAAGTAGGGGTAATACTGTTTAACGGAATTCCTTCTATAATGCGTAATTGTAAAGATAAGGATTCTTTTTCTCGTTCCTTGAGCGATAATTTTTCGTTCACGATTTGAGGTATTGATCGGTTGGCGGCTCCGCGAATATATTTGGAAAATCGATCGATGTTTTGAGAGCGAACACCATTTAGATATTGTGAAGCGGAAACACCAAGTCCTATAAAATCTCGTCCTGTCCAATAGCCCAAATTGTGTATGGAAGCATAGCCGGGAAATGCATAAGAAGCGATTTCGTATCTTTTTAAGCGATGGCTGTTCATAACTTCGGAAGTATAGTTGAGCATTTTTTTTTGCTCCTCGTCGGAAATGATGTGCGGTTCGATCATCCGTCGATATTTGTAAAAAACTGTATGAGGATCTATAGTCAGATTGTAAATCGAAATATGATTTAAAGGCAGAGAAACGGCCTTCATAAGATCTTCCTTCCAATCATTTTGCGTTTGATGAGGAAGGCCATAGATCATATCTATCGATATGTTTCGAAAATCGGCTTCGAAAGCTTGAATAATGGCCGATTCAGAGGTCAAGTCCGTGTGTTCACGACCGAGTATTTTCAGAATCGGATTGCGGAAAGTTTGTACCCCTATACTTAATCTTGAAATCCCGCAATTCTTTAATTCTTGTAGGTGAACAGGAGTTAAATCTTCCGGATTAGCCTCCAACGTTATTTCCGTGTCCTTATTGGCACCTATCGTTCGGATGATTTTTTCAAAATATCCTGCCGGTAAAAGAGCAGGTGTTCCTCCTCCGAAAAAAAGAGAAACGATTTTAAAATCGAAATCCGTTAGAGATTTTTTATATTCCCATTCTTTTAAAAGAGCGTCTGCATAAATGCCTACCGATGCTTCTTTATAAGGAACGGTATAAAAGCTGCAATAGTGGCATTTTCTTCGGCAAAAAGGAATATGAACATAGACCGAAAGATCTTTTACCATTCATTGGCATCCGGATCCATAATTCCTCCACGACGCCATCTGTTCCTGTCACTGAACGGATCGTCATCATCATAATCGTTTCCGTCACTTTCCGAAGAATGTTCTTCCTTTTCGTCATCGCTTAAATCGATTTCCGTCGTTTCTCTCGCATCCAAATCAATTTCGGTTTCCGTAGGTTCATGAAATTCCATATCGGATATGCTCGGACCTTCGGGATATACCGTTTTAGCCGGACTTCTTCTAGGAGTCACATATTCTTCGATTTCTCCGTTTTCTTTCAGAAGTTGCAAACGTTCCTGCTCTTCAAGGATTTTCAATTTCAGTTGAGAAATCTCCTCTTGATGTCTATCGATTTCTTTCTTAGGAACCAACCCCAATTTCATCCATTGTTCCAAATCATTCAGTTCGGATTCCAATTTTTTAAGACGTTCGCTTTTCATAAGATCAATACGATGAACTTGCCCAAATAAGATATTCGGGAAAGAGGTTAACTTCAATGTCAGCACAAGACTTTATTGAAATTTCGGGCCGCTACCTGTTTCGCCTCCTATTTGAAATGGCCCTTCATTAAAAGTTATTACGGATTGGCTCGATTACGATTAATTTTCTGCCGATCACGGTTAGTTTTACGAATGACAAACATACAAAAACACCGAAAGAACTCAGCGGTGCTTGAAACGGTCGTCATTAACCGAACAACAACTTAACTAACCTTTCAGCTATTTCTTTTCAATATTTGAAAATAGAGAAACCTGCTGTGTATACGAATGCATCAGGGATTTTTAAGAACGCAAGCATAGGGATTTTGATTTTTGGAGGCAACTAAATTTAGAAGAAAGTACTTGGATTGAAAACTTATACAACAAGTTGCAAAACAAGAAATGGTCAACGAAATTTTGGAACTACTTTTTTGAAGATTGTTTGTTCGGAATCTTTTCGATATCTAAAAAATCTTCTGATGAATGGAAAAGCAATTTCATTAGAAAAGAAAAATCAAAAATTGTAATTGCTTCACATGGATTATACGGCTCCATGGAAGAGGACGTCATTGTTTCTCGGATTAAAATTTCATTTTTCCTTTGATTATCAAAAATATCTCTGATTTCTTTTCGAGAGACACTGTTTTTCATGAGGTTATTTCCTGCATCCGGGATAACCGTCTTAAGTATAAAAAAGATTTTAAAAAATATATTCGGAAACGGTTATTATCGGAACCTGAAAGAGTATATTTGAAATTTGATGAAACGCCCTTAAATCAATCTTAGTCCAAAAGAATATGAAACGTATTATAGAGAATTAATGAGTGCCGTTTTTTCGGAAAAGTTTTTTTCAACTTAAATAGACCGGATAAAGGTGCTTTTTTTGAAAAAGAAGAGTCTCGGTTTATTGAATGGACATTGAGTCGGAGATCGAAGATTTCGATATAAGTTATATTCATAGAGATCGGTTCAATATTCTCACGAACGTATTGAAATATCCCTGTTAACAAGTTTTTATGGAATTTGAATATAAATTTTCTTTAAAAGAATCGAAGATTTTAAGTGCCGTAAGGGAACCTTTTTCAAAAAGAATACAAGACGGAAAAATATTAATTCAAAGGTTACGGATAATGGTTTTCGAAATAATCATTCCTCAAATATTGGAATCCGGTAAGGATGTGACGATATCCTCTTTAATGGTTCCTCAAGGCGGTTTTATCAAAGAGAACCAAGGAATATTGAAATTTAAAAGCGGAAATATTAATCAATCGGTATATGCCCCTTGTGACGGTACGGTACATTGGAACGTCAAGGCGGGTGATACGGTTATCGTAGGTACCGTTGTCGGAACGGTGGATTCGGGAAGCTCGAAAATTGCCGAAGAAGTTGTCAACGATCTTGTCGAAGAGGTGAGGGTAGTTGAACATGTCGTCGAGCCGGATTCTATGGATGCCAAGATTATAAAAATTCCTGTCATTAATGAAGGACTTCCTTGTGCAAAGAATTTTATTCTTTTAAAGAAACATATTGCCGAAAAGAACGAATCTTGTGAAAAAATGACGCCTGTCAGTAAAACTGTTGCCAAAAGGTTAGTTGAATCTTTAGAAACTACCACTGTGTTAACGACATTCAATGAAATCAATATGGAAACCGTCATGTTGTTAAGACGAACCGAAGGCGAAAAGTTTTTGAAAACTTTTGGTGTTAAGCTTGATTATATGTCGTTTTTCATTAAAGCAGTAACGGAGGCTTTGAAGGATTTTCCAAAATTGAATGCCTATATCGAAGATAACAATATCATTTATAGAAAATCTTATAATATAGGAGTAGCTATCGAAACCGATAAAGGATTGTCGGTGCCGTTACTCAAAGAATGTGATAAGCTTTCTCAGGGTGACATTGAATCGCAATTGGCTGATCTTGCCGATAAAGCACGTAACGGAAAATTATTTTTCGGTGATTCGGGTAACAGAGGGTTTATGATTACTGATGCCGGTGTTTACGGTTCTTTGTTTTCTACACCTATTTTGAACCCTCTTCAAGTAGGTGTTTTGGGTATGCATAAAATAGAACGGAGGCCGGTTGTTATCGATAATCAAATTGTAATTGCCAATATGATGTATGTTGCTTTGAGTTACGATTACAGGGTTATAGACAGTGAGAAAGCCGTATCATTTTTGATAAGGATCAAGGAACGAATAGAAAAATTTACGGCACTTATTTAAGACTTATAAAATTACTTGTCTTTCAAGCTTTGACTTAGAGATTTAAAAACGCGTTGTCGAACTTATTTTAGATAAACCAAAGTAGCATTATTGGCCGATACGTGATCTCTTCTGAAAGAGAAAAAATCTTCCGGATGACAATATGTACAAATATTGGCGCAATGGATATTCGATTTCAAAACACCTAGATTTATCAGTTGATTTTCTGAGATTTTCAGAAGATCGAAGTGAGCGTTTTCGCATATGAATTTTTGAAATTCTTTAGGAAATATTTTTTTGTACTCATCATATTCTGCATGACAAAGACCTAAACTCGGAGATATAAAGATCTTCAGATCACTCGGAGAGGAACCGTATCTTTTTTGCATTTTTTTTACCGTAACTTTGTAAATATTGGCAACAAGTCCTCTCCACCCGCAGTGAATGTTAGCTAATGAATGAGTTTTCGGATCGTAAAAAACGGCCCCTTGACAATCCGCATGACGAATTAATAAAGCCGCTCCGGGAACGTTTGTATATAATCCATCACCGAGTTTTACTAAAGTTTGTTGGACTTTTGCGGTTTCGTGAAGTACCGTGCCGTGTCTTTGATTGAGAAAAGAACAATGTTCTTTACCTAAGGCTTTTAATAATAATCGCCTATTGTTTTGAGTGTTTTCAATGGTATCGACTTTCGGTCTACCGACATTTAAAGAAGAATAAGGGGGACTACTTACTCCTCCGTGTCGTAAAAAAGAACCGTAAACCAAGGGAAGGTCTTTTGCAGCCTTAAAAACTAAAAACTTAATGTCTCCGTACGATCGCAATTCGAGATGATCCGGTAAATATGAAATAATTTCTGACATAATCATAATTGCAATTTCTAGTTTTTCGAAATGGGTTCAACCCATCGATCGTGAGATTTAATCAAATTTATTAAAGCCTCATCCGCTTCATGCATATCAATATCACGTTTGACGCAAGTATGCTTAACATAAAGATCTATCTTACCGGCTTTTGATCCGACATAGCCGAAATCCGCATCGGCCATTTCTCCCGGACCATTCACGATACAACCCATAACGGCAATTTTTAAACCTACAAGATGGTCAGTCTTTTCACGAATTCTCTCAGTGACTGTTTGAATGTCAAATAGGGTCCTACCGCAACCCGGACATGAAATAAAGTCTGTAGCAAATAAACGTTTTCTAGTAGCTTGCAGTAGAGTCAAGCCTAAAAGTCGTCTTTCATCTAAATTAAGAACAGTAATATCCGGAAAAATTATCGAACATAAATTTTCATTTAAAAGTGCTCCGAATTCAGTCCCTGCCGCTATCACAGCCTTTTCTTTGTCCTGTTCATCATAGGTAATTTTAACTATGGCTTGGTTTTTAAGATGTTTCTTTTTAGAAAAGAAAAGAACGGTGTTATCGATATTAGGAAAACCCGGTTCGAAAATAAAGTAATTGAGATCGGGAAATTGAATATTGGGTATGTAGTAATCTCGGCTATTGATTTTATCCGTCTCTTTTGATGATGAGATGCTTTTAACGGTTTGCGGAACGACAAGCATGCCTGCTTTTTTAAGGATTTCGATTTTAGGATGATTTATTAAACTCGGATTAATGAAAACAATGTCCGGAGATTGAAGAGGTAATGAATCTACCGTTATATTCGTAAGTCCCAGATCCGTAAAAAAGGTTTCTTGCTCGATTTCATGATCAAAGATATTTAAAGCTAATCTGTAACGCAGCGTTTCGAATTCATCGTCGACAGTCGAAATCTCTCCTTGGTTGATAACGGTTGTCGCAGAAAGACGGGAATATTCGTCGGTTATTTGAATAAGGTTTTGGCAAGGTATGATCTCCTTGACCGGATGTTCGGTTAAGGAGACTCTTATAGTATCGCCTAATCCTTCGGCAAGGAGCGTTCCTATACCGACCGATGATTTGATGCGGCCTGAAAGACCGGCTCCTGCTTCAGTAACTCCAAGGTGTAAAGGATAATCCCATCCTCGACTATCCAATTCCGTTACCAATAAGCGATAGGCTTCAATCATAACTTGAGGATTACTGGATTTCATGGAATATATAAGATTATGAAATCCATACTTCCTGAAAACGGAAGTGAATTCAAGAGCGGATTCTACCATCCCTCGGACGGTGTCTCCGTATTGACGCATGATTCTTTCCGATAAAGAACCGTGATTGACTCCGATTCTTAAGGAACGATTGAATTTTTTACATTTTTCGATGAGAGGAAAAAGTTTAGTCTCGATTTTTTCAAGATCTCTAACGATCTGTTTTTCGTCGTATTGCTCATTGATCTTCATAAACATGTTTCTTTTATCGACGAAATTTCCGGGATTAATCCGGATTTTTTCGACAAAATCCGCCACGTGAAGAGCAGCGGCCGGAAAAAAATGGATATCTGCAACAAGAGGTATGGTATACCCTTTGGCAAGAAGGGAATCTTTGATTTTCTCACAAGAAGCACTCTCTTTAATCCCTTGAACCGTTACTCTGGCTATCTCACATCCTTGATCGGCAAGTTCGATAATCTGATTAACCGTAGCTTGAACATCGGAGGTGGGAGTTGCAGTCATTGATTGAATTCGGATCGGATTGACTCCTCCGACGGGAATTTGACCGATAAAGACTTCTCGAGTCATCCTTCGTCTTCCGAAAGTTTTTTTCGGTTCAGCCGAACAATAGGCTTCCTGTGCATATACGTCCATTGATACCTCGTTTCTGAAAAACCATATAAAAGGGGAATAATAACCGAAATCGCAATTGCATTTCTGGTCCATTTTTAATGGATCGAAAGTATTAAGATCTAATCTCGCCTTATCCAAACGAACAAACTCGCGGGACACAAACGGAAAAAATCAAGTTGAAACCCGTTCGAAGTCATTTATTTTAAAAACCTAATGGCAAGCAACCTTAACTATAAATTTCGTCCTGAACTTAAATTCCGAATTTAAAAAGCCATCGCAAAACATCGAAACGAAAAATTACTAAAAGTCCGCCGGTATAGTATAGAAAGTTCTTGGGGCAAGTGAATACTCAAAAAGTGATCTTGACGCAACCGCGATTTATCTTACACTGGCAAGCTAACCTTTCGTTTTCGGAATCTCCGAGAAAATCCTTTTCTTCGGAAGTAAATTCGGATAAATTTTCTTGACCTTCCACAACCTCAACGACGCATGTCCCGCAAACCCCTTCAGTACAAGCAAAAGGGACTCCGGCTTCTTCACAAGATTCTGCAATTGCAGCTCCGTCTTCAAGCTCGAATGTCAATACTTCGTCATCGTTTTCAATAATAAGTTCACTCATGAATACCTTCTTTTTGACTAACTTAAGCACATTTACGAGTATCGGATTGTAATCGGAGTAGAGGGATTCGAACCCCCGACCTACTGCTCCCAAAGCAGCCGCGCTAACCAGACTGCGCTATACTCCGAAAACAACGGAGATATTAATCGGATTGATTATTTCTCTCAAGGTAAAAATGATTTTTCTCGATTGTTTCAGTTTCAGTTGAGGTTAAAATTTTTTTTTCTTATCTAGTAGTAATAGACGGGCTGTTGTTTTCAAGTAGGAAATATTTTGAAGAAATGTTTTTCTTTAATATTGATCGGTGTGGTGGGACTGGTTTTTTTTCCTCTTTCACCTTTTCTCCTTGATCAATTGTTATGCTTCAGCATAGCTGCATCCGTAGTCTTATTTGCGATTAGTTTGCATATTAAAGACATATCTTCGCTAACCGTATACCCTTCCCTTTTTCTGTATCTGACAGTAATGCGAGTAGGTCTTAATTTTTCGTCAACGAGACTAATCCTATCGCAAGGGAATGGAAGCTCCGTAATTATGGCTCTCGGACAATTTATGGTGTCGGAAAGTTTGATTTCGGGATTTTGCATATTTTTTCTTATTTTCGTCATGAACTTTATTTTGATTGCCAAGGGTGCGGAACGAATGGCTGAAGTTAGATCGAGATTTTCTTTGGAATCTCTTCCCGGTAATCAAATGTCTTTGGATGCAGAGGTTATTTCCGGAAAAATTTCGTCTTACCAAGCAAATAAGAGACGTGAAAAAATTCGTCAGGAAAGTGATTTTTATTCTTCTATGGAGGGCACTTTTAAATTTATAAAAGGTGATGCCCTCATTAACGTCATTATCCTTTTGGTTGATTTTTTAGGTCTCATTATTCATTCGGGTCTTTCTTCAAATAGGATTTCTTGGAGAAAGTTTTCGTTTTTAATTTTAGGAGACGGAATTGTAGGACAAATTCCGCTTATTTTTACTTCTTTAGGGGGGGCGGCTTTAATTTCAAGAATAGGGAAAGAAACTTCTTTTATTGATGACATGTTGTCACAGGTGAAAAAATATTCGGATATTTTTAAATTAGGTGCCTTTGCCGTTTTATTTTTACTCATCGTACCCGGAATGCCGTGTTTGCCGGTTTTATCGGCGGCTTGTTTATTTCTGCTCATAGGGTTTCAGTGTTCAGTGAGCAATAATGAAAAAAGCTTCGGAGAAGTCGTCCTTACCCTAAAAAATCTTTCCGATATGAAAGACATCAAGGAAAAGTATTTATCAACGGTTTTACGTATAAAAAAAAAATTGGGAATTTCTTTTCCTAAATTGCGTTTTGAACGATCGGATGATATTGATTCTCATGCTTGGGAATTGTCCATTTGCGGCAAACATTTACGGACAGGGTCTTACTGCCAAAAGAAGGATTTTTTTGAAGCGTTCGAGTCATCGCTATACTGTTTTGCTCACGAATTGATTACCGGAGAGTATGTTGAAGAATTGTTGAGAGATATCGGTACTCGATATGGTTGCCTGACTGATGAATTGATTCCAAAAAGATTTTCGAGAGATTGCTTAAAAATATTGTTAAAGTGTCTCGTAAAAGAAAGAATTTCTCTGAACCTTCTCCCTAAGATCTTAGAAATTTTAACCGTGTTTCAAGAGAAACCCGTGCCGGAAAAAATGTCAGAATATGTCAGAAGGCATTTAGGATCTTGTGTAGGGAAAAGTGTCTTAGGAGAATATAAAAATTTAAGAGCTGTTGTTTTGGAGAATTCCGTTGAAAGAATGATTGAGGCTTCAGACAGAATCAATCCTCTTCTATCGGAAAAAATTTTGAATGAAATAGAAACGATTTTTAAAAAATCTCCGAAAGAGGAAGAGTCTATGGACATCGTTGTCACTGGTGTTGCCGTGCGCTCTGAAATGAGAAAAATGATGGATCGTAGATTTCCGGATATTCCTGTTTTGGCTTACGGAGAAATTACTGATGAGGTCAATTTAAAAAAATTAGGTCTCGTATCGGATTCGGTGCTAATTTAAATCACGGAGTTTTCATGGAATTTTGTCCGAAAGAAGATATAGAAAATTTATGGAAACGGTATCATGAAACCAGAAGTCAGGATTATCGAGATAGGTTAATAGATCATTATCTTTATTTAGTTAAGTATTCCGTAGGAAAAATCGCTTCCGCTCTTCCTTCGCATTTAACTCACAGGGATTTATATTCTTACGGTGTCTCCGGACTCATAAAAGCCGTAGAAAAATTCGATTTGCTTAGAAATAAAAAATTTGAAAACTATGCCAGTTTCATTATTAGAGCGTCCGTTATAGATGAATTAAGAAAATCCGATTGGGTTCCGAGGAGCGTTCATCAAAAAGCTACCAAACTTTCCAAGAGTATGGAGATTTTAAGAGATAGATTGGGTAGAGAGCCCAGCGATAAGGATTTGGCGGAACATCTAGGTATATCGGAAAATGAGCTTTTGTCATGGTTTTCTTCCGTTCGACCTATAGTAATCATTTCTTTAAACGAAACGATATGTCGCGATAACGATTCTTTGGGCGTTAATTTAGTGGAGCGCTTAATTGACGGAAAAGCCGAAGACGGATTTAAAATGGCAGAAAAAAAGGAGTATTTCGTAATTTTGTCTCATGCTATTGAAGCTTTAGAGTACAAGGAAAAACAAATTCTCAGGTTATATTACTATGACGATCTGATTTTAAAAGAAATAGCCAATAGGTTGGGTATTTCCGAATCCCGTGTTTCCCAAATTCATTCAAAAGCTTTGATTAAATTGAAATCTTCTTTGAAATCGTTGTTTGAAACTTAATTTTAGGATAAACTCTTCTCGTAAGGCTCGTAAGGCTCGTAAGGCTCGTAAGGCTCGTAAGGCTCGTAAGGCTCGTAAGGC